>CAMVGD010000011.1 GCA_947166925.1 uncultured Clostridia bacterium
AGGAAACGCCGGTCGAGAAGGAAACCTTCGGGCAGGAGGTCTCCCGCCGGTTCAAGGAGAGCCTTTCGGACATCGGCGACAGCTGCAAGAACTGCGCCGCGGGATTTTTGGGCAACTCCCCGATGATCATCGTGACGCTGCTGATCCTCGGTCTGATCGCGCTGGTCGTCATCCTCATCATCAAGGGCGTCAGGAAGCATTACGCAAAGAAGCGCGCAAAGGCGCAGAAGCCCGCCGCCCCCGCGCCCGCGGAAAAGCCGAACGGCGAAAACAAGTGATCCTCTCCCCTCATCCTCTCAATAAAGAAGCGGCCCCGTTTTCGGGGTCGCTTCGCTGTTATTCCGGGTTACGCGCGGAAGATGCGCAAAAAGAGGCAGTACGCCGCTAAAACTCCGAAGGCGAGACCTAAAAGAAGCCCGATGATCGCCGAGGGCAGACCGCGCTTTTCGGGGCTCTGGATGCGGGCGAGGATCCCCGCAAAGCCGAAGCAGCAGGCAAGCGGCGCCGTGAAGAACGCCGCAGCGGCGGAGCAGTACAGGAAGCGCAGATCGAAGCTTAAGAGCTTGCACAGCAGCGTCAGCATGCCGAACACGAACGTCGCGGCGCCGAACAGAAGCGCGGCGGCGCTGCGTCTGCAGGTCCTGCGTTCCGGCTCCGGCGCCGGGCTTTCCGGCTGCTCCGGGATCTCGAACGTCGTGCCGCAGTAAGGGCAGGTCCGGATCGACGCGTTTTCAAGTGGTTTTCCGCATTCAGGACAGAACATGGTCGGCTTCCTTTCGCGCCTTGTTGCGCTTTCTCACGAGCATCAGCACGTACCACAGGATGATCAGCACCTGAAAGATCGCGGCGCACAGAAACAGCATGGCGACCTTTTTGATCCCGCCGATCGCGACGAACGAGACGTAGATCGCGCCGCAGAGCGTCCACACGAGCCCGGACACCGACAGCGCCTGCCAGAGGAGATTGCTCCACATGTGGCTGAACACGACGAGCAGGATCATGCTGACCGGCACGGCGTAGACGAACGCGAGCCAGCGCACGTCGACCTTCGCAAGATAGCAGACGAAGAAGCCGATCGCGGCGACGAAGAACACGAGCCCGATCGAGATCAGTGTGATGATGATGTGGCGGCTTTTCTGCTCCGCCTGCGAACGGACCAACGGTCCCTCGCGCAAAAACGCATCGAGCGGCACGTCATAGAGATCGGCAAGCTTGCACAGCACCAGAAGGTCCGGCATGCCGTCTCCCCGCTCCCATTTCGAGATGGATTTATCCGAGTAATTCAGCTTCTCGGCAAGCTCCGCCTGCGTCAGCCCCGCGCGTTTCCGGTACGCGACGAGCTTTTCCGCAAGTACGGTGCGGATCCTGTTTTCTTCCATATCAACCTCAAAACCCCCTGTTTATCGGGATTCTACCCACAGTAGAGCCGTCATTCTCCATCTCTACCGGGCTGTCTTCGGACGATAGACGCCCGCTCCGATCGAATAGGGTGCAATTTGAATAAGATGCGTCTATTATAATGGCAGATCGATTTTATTGCAAGAGCGAATTGCGTCAAACGGAGGTCACAAATGCAAAAAAACCGTGTCATTTCGATTTTCGGCGACTCGATCCTGAAGGGCGTCCGCCTGCTTACGGGCACGACGCGCTACGGCACGACGGACGACATCGGGCTCGAATCCATCGCAAGAAGCCACGACTGGATCCTCGACAACCGCTCCCGCTTCGGCTGCACGGTACAAAAGGGCGAGCTTCTTCTGAACCGCCAGCTTGAGAAAGGCGAAGCGCCCGCGGCGGTGCTTCTGGAGTACGGCGGCAACGACGCCGACTTCCGCTGGGCGGAGGTCTCCGAACGCCCGTATGACGAGCACGAACCGAACACGCCGCTGCCGGTCTTTGTCGAGACGCTCCGGCGCATGATCAAAACGCTGCGCAGCCGCGGCGTCAAGCCGGTTCTCACAACGCTGCCGCCGATCTCCTCCGAGCGCTATCTCGACTGGATCACGCGCGACGGGCTCTCGAAGGAAAACATCCTCCTGTGGCTCGGCGACGCGAACGCGATCTACCGCTATCAGGAAAAGTATTCGCTTGCGATCGAACGGCTCGCCGCCGAGACCGGCTGCTTCCTCGTCGATCTCCGGAGCGCGTTTCTGGAAAAGCGCGCCCTGCTCCCATACCTCTGCGCCGACGGCATCCATCCGAACGACGCGGGACAGCGCCTGATCCACGAGGTCCTGCGCCGCGCGGCGGACCGCATTCCCTCGCTCGTTTAGTTTCTCCCATAACAAAGCGATCCCGTGCTGTCAGGCTGTCGTATCAACAGTCAGATTGCCTGCGGGCAATCGCGCGCATAGTATCATAAAGGTAACATCGGGATAATCTATACAAAGACTTGTCAGACTTCGGTTTCATATGGTAAAACAAGCCATACGCATTCACGGAAAGGAGCATACAACATGGTAAGAATTTTTGATATCACCGGTCAGACGGCGATCGTCACAGGCTGTTCCACCGGTCTCGGCGTCCAAATGGCACACGCACTGGCGAATCAGGGCTGCAACATCGTCGCCATCGCAAGACGGTTCGACAAGCTCGAACAGGTTTGCAGGGAGATCGCCGAACAGCACGGCGTCAAGACCCTGCCGATCAAGTGCGACATCACAGACACGGAGCAGGTGGAACAGACGGTCAAAAAGGCGATCGATACCTTCGGCGGTGTTCAGATCCTGGTCAACAACGCGGGCACCGGCGCTGTCGCGCACGCGGAGAACATTACGGACGAGCAGTTCAAGCAGGAGTTCGACATCGACCTGTTCGGCACATTCAAGTTCGCGCGTGCCGTTGCAAATCAGGCGATGATCCCCGCGCATTACGGCCGTATCATCAACATTTCCTCGATGTACGGTCTCGTCGGCAACAAGGTCGCAGGCTCCGCCCCCTACCACGCGGCGAAGGGCGGCGTCGTGAACCTGACTCGCGCGCTCGCGGCGGAGTGGGCGATCTACGGCATCACCGTCAACACCATCTGCCCGGGCTACTTCTACACGCCGCTCACCGAGGAAACGCTGAACTCGCCGTTCTTCCAGCAACACGCGAAGCAGACGATCCCGATGGAGCGCTACGGTCACGCAGGCGAGCTGGACACCAGCATCGTGTTCCTCTGCTCGCCGAACTCCACCTACGTCACGGGCATTGCGCTCCCCGTCGACGGCGGCTATACCTGCATCTGAGTCCATCGAACAATTCATAAAGCGATCAAGAGGCTGTTCAAACCGAATCCGGTTTTCGAACAGCCTCTTTGCAATCTGTATATCGCCGCAAACGGACCGTCAGTCCGCGTAGTTGTTGAAATAGTTCTGCACCAGAACGATCGGCGTACCCTTGTCGCCGCTGCCGCTCGTGAGGTCGCACAGCGAGCCGATGAGGTCGGTGAGCCGTCTCGGCGTCGTGCCCTGCGAATCCATCCGCCCCTTGAGGTCCTTTTCCTTCTCGCGGATGCGGGCGCGGATCGCCGCGGTGAGCGCCTCGCCGGACAGCGCCTTGAATTCGTTGTCCGCAAGGTACTTGAGCTTCAGCTCGTTCGGAAGCCCAATAAGCCCGTCGGTAAAGCCCGGGGAAACGACCGGGTCCGCAAGCTCCCAGATCTTGCCGACCGGATCCTTGAACGCGCCGTCGCCGTAGACCATCGCCTCGACATGCACGCCCGTGCGCGCCAGGATCTCCTTCTGGATCGCGAACGCGACCTCGCGCGCATTTTTCGGGAACAGCTTGACGCGGTTCTCCGTCGCCTTATTCGAGCCCAGAAGCCCGTAATCCGGCTGGAAGCCGCTGCCGTTCCGGGGTGCGTTCATAATGTCGCACAGCGTCAGAACGCGCGCTGCGCCGGCTTTTTGAAGCCGTCTTGCGGTGCGCTCGCGCTCGTGGATGTTGCTGACGAGCACGCTGTCGGTAAACCGGAGGATCGCCGTCGGATCGTTCGCGAGAATGATCTCCGCCTCGGCGCCCTCCTCCTCGATCAGCGAGCGGTAATACGCGAGGTAGTTCACGCCCGTGAACGGATGGCACGGCTCGCCGAACTTTGCGACGAATTCCGCCTCCGTAAACACGTCTGCGTACGGATTCACGCCCGCGTCAAGCAGCGCGTCCTCGTCGATCAGGTGGTTGCCCTCCTCGTCGGCCGGATAGGACAGCTGTACGACGATCTTCTTTGCCCCGCGCGCAATGCCGCGAAGACAGATCGCAAACCGGTTGCGGCTCATGATCGGGAAGACCACGCCCACCGTATCGCCGAGCTTCTCATGCACGTCCGCGGAAATGTCGTCCACCGTGCAGTAGTTGCCGTCCGCACGCGCCACGACCGCCTCCGTGACCGCGATCACGTCGCGCGTATGCAGGGAAAAGCCTTCCTCCTGCGCAGCCTGCAGCACGGAATCGACGACGATCTTCACGATGTCGTCGCCCTCGCGGATGATCGGCGCCTTGACGCCTCTTGAAATCGTTCCTGCCATAAAAAACATCCTCCCTTTCGAGATGCAAAAAACAAAATTTACAATACAAAAATACGGCGTATTTGTCAAGAAAAATCTGTGCGCGCGCAAAGAAAAAGAGCGCGTGCGCGCTCATCGCCGGATCGTCAGTTTGCGCCGACCAGCGGAAGGAAATTGGACTCGTCCGAGTTCGTCGCCGCGGCAAGCTCCGCAACCAGCACCTGACGCGCGGTCAGGAACATCTTGCGCTCGCCCGCGGACAGTCCGCGCTCGCGGTCCCGGCGCATCAGGCACTTCACCACGTCCGCCACGACCATGATGTCGCCGCTGCGCAGCTTGTCCAGATTGTCGCGATACCGCTGGTTCCAGTTGTCGCTTTCCGCGGAGCAGTCGTCGCTTCCCAGAAAGGCCACGACCCGTTCGCAGGTTTCCGCATCGGCCAGCGCGCGAAGCCCGACCGCCTCCGCCCGCTTCACCGGCACCATCGCCGTCATGCGTCCGATGGTGAACCGCAGCCGGTAGTACTGCGCCGTTTCATCCAGAATGGTTTGTTCTTCGATCGCCTCCACCACGCCGACGCCGTGCATCGGATAGCAGACGAGATCCCCGACCTGAAACACCGGATTTCCCTCCTTCAACATTCTCTCAAGAATATTATAGCTGAAAAAACGAGCTCCTGTCAAATAAAAAATTTACAATACCACAAGAAAGTTTTTCTGTCAAGCGCTTTTTCCGCATCAAAAAAAGCCGGAAGACCCGGCTTGTCGCGTGCAGAGGGCCCGATCCGGCGGATCGTCCCGGTCATTTTTGAGAAACCGCGCGCTGCCGCGCGCATTCTGCCGATCAAACTGCCTCTCCCGATCCCGGAATCCGCGTCTCTTACGGTCTCGGCAGAAACGTCGCCGGCGGGATCGTCACCGGAGGTTTTGTCACCGGTGCAATCGTCGGCGCAGGCGTGTTCGTCGGTGCAGGCGTCGCCGTCGGAGCAGGCGTGTTCGTCGGCGCAGGCGTCGCCGTCGGTGAAGGCGCAGGCGTCCGCGAGGGCGCAGGCGTAGGCGTCCGCGTCGGCGTCGGTGAAGGCGT
Organism: uncultured Clostridia bacterium; assembly: GCA_947166925.1. Lineage (GTDB taxonomy): Bacteria > Bacillota > Clostridia > Christensenellales > CAG-138 > UBA3792. Next base: position 5,571 of record CAMVGD010000011.1, read on the forward strand.
CGCCGTCGGAGCAAGCGTCCTCGGTTTACGCGAAGGCGCAGTCGTCGGTGATGCGGTCGGCACGGATGTCAGCGCCGCGGTCGGGGACGCGACCGGCGTCGGCGTTTCCGTCGGTATTTCTGTCGGCTCCGCGGTCGGCGTTTCCGTCGGTTCTTCCGACGGTTCCTCCGTCGGTTCAGCCGCAGTCGGCGGCGCATCCGTGGGATCGGGCGGCGGTACCGCGGCGGGATTCGTTTTGCCGCAGGTCGTGCATGCAAGCAGCGCCGCGACGGCGCATAACACAACGGCTGCGATCACCGCAAGTATCGCCAGGAGCAGGATCTTTCTTTTTCTCCGTCTCTCCTCTTTTTCGCGCGCAATGCGTTCCCTTTCCCGCTTCGCCGGGGAAGATGCGCGCGCCGGTCTGTTATGACGCGCTGTATCCGGTTCGTCTTCTTTTGCTGCCGGAGCCTTGCGCAGGGCGGGCTGATCGTCCGGGGACAGTCCGGTCGGCATCCCGCACAATTTGCAGATCTTCTCGTCGGCTGAAATCAATTTGCCGCAATTCGGACAGACCACAGTTTTAAACCTCCTGCCCGTATTCTTTGTCCGTCGCCGGTCTCAGACGCATTCAAATGCGTATCCGGCTTCGGACGCACGGGACATATAGCTTATCCATTCTACCACAAAAAAATCGTTTGTCCACAGCAAACACCGCGTTTGATCCGTTCTCTGCAGAAAAAAGCGCCGGACAGCCGGCGCAAAAGCACGATCCGGTCAATCCAGCGGATCGTCCCGGTAATTTTTGAGAAACCGCGCGCTGCCGCGCTCGTACAGCCGCGCCGCAAGCCCGTCCGCGATCGGGATCAGGATGCGCTCGTGCTCGCACTGCACCGGTGCCACCTCGTGCAGCTTGCCGGTCAGCGAATAGTTCAGGCAGGCGCAGTGGTGACGGCAGCGGTCCGCGATCGCGCAGCCCTCGCAGTCCGGTTCGGGGTCCAGCGACGCGCGGTAGATCGCCCGCTGCTTCTCCCGGTCGATCCCGTTCTCTACGTCGCCCATGCAGAAGTTTGGATCGTCCAGGAACTGATTGCAGGGATAGATCCTGCCGTCCGGCGCGACCGACGGCTGCCGCATGCCGAGCTTGCACTCGATGCACGGACGGTCATTCAGATACGCCGAGATCTTGGACAGGAAATTCAGATACTGCAGCGGACGCTTATCGTCGAAATGCGCTTCCGAAAGGTCCGCGATGCGCGCGTACTGCTCCGCAAGGATCGCCATCGAAGCGTCGTCCCAGCCCGCGTTCGGGCGATAGTCAATCGCCGTGTTGATCCGCGAAAAACCGCGTCGATAAAGCCACTCGACCGATTCCGCCATCCGATCGACGGTCGACGGCATCACGGTCTGCATCGCGACCGCGTTCGGCTGATATTTGAGAAGCAGGTCGACGATCGGCTCGAGCCGTTCCAACGTGGGGCTGCCGTCCCGTGTGACGCGCTGAGCGTCCTCAAGAAGTCCGTCGTGCGAGATCGCGATCTCCAGACCATGTTCGTTCGCAAAGCGCAGAAACGGCTCGTCAAGAAGCGTACCGTTGGTCGTCATCTTGAACCGTATCTCCGTGCCGGTTGCCTTCGCCTTTTCACAGGCATAGCGGCAGACGGATTCGACCGTCGCCCGCTCGAGCATCGGCTCGCCGCCGAACAGCGAAAAGCCGTTCTTCTCATGCCCATAGGTAAACGCGAGATCGACGGCTTTTAACGCCGTCTCCTCCGTCATGCGGCGCTTCGAATGCGTTTCGTAACAATAACGGCAGGCCAAATTACAGTCTGCCGTCAGATGAAGTGTAAAATTCATAATCGCTCCTCACGGATTCTCCGTCTCCTCGGGCACGGTGATCTTGCCCTGCAGGGCGGGCTCCTCACGACCGTCCGATCCGTCTTCTCCGTCCATGATGATCTCTCCGTTCTCGTCGACCGCAGGTTCGCCCGGCTCCATCAGATTGTCGTCCAGACCGGGGTCGATCGTGGTCTCGCCGTCGAGCACCAGTTCTTCCGGCGGGATCGGCTCCGGCATCACGTCTCCGCTCAGCAGGACTTCCTGTGTGCAGCCAGCCGTGCCCGCAAGCGCGACCGCCGCCGCGGTCGTCAGGATCGCGCCGCGCAAAAGCTTTTTCGGATAACTCGGACGATAGTCCTTGACCTTGCTCTGCTTCATTTTCTTCCTCCTTACGGCATATCGTCGAGGATCGCGACGTCGCCCATCAGCTCAAGCTCATCCGTCCCGGTCGGCTCCGGCGTCGGTTCCGCAAGCGGCGCGCCGGGCGTCATCAGCGGTTCCTCGACCGGGACCATGCCCTCCGTCTGGACCTCTCCGGGCGGAACGGTCTCCTCGATCCCCGGCTCGTCCATCGGTACAAGGCCGGTCGTCTGGACCTCGGCACGGCATCCGGTCATCGCACCGAGCGCCAGAAGCGCCGCGGCGGCGAGCGTCACGCCCTTTTTCATCTTCTTCGGATAGTTCGGCTTGTAGCCGGAGAGTTGTTGCTGTTTCATTGCGGGATCTCCCTTGTTCTCTTTACCTGTAATACCGCGCCGGACCGGAAAAGGTTGCAAAAAGGGGGAACGAACCGTTCGTCCCCCCGCTTTTTTCAGTTGTTTTCGGTATCGAGGCTCATGTCCATCAGGCGCTTCAGCACGCGGTGATCGAACATGGAGCTCATCGGCGCGCGATCGTGGATCGTCTTGACCGCCTGCGCGAACATCGGCGCCGCCGAGATCGTGCGGAGCTTGGTGCTCTCGTTCGCCCACGGACATTCGAGCGTGTCGGTGGAAACGAGCCATTCGTAATCGCTCTCCTCGATGCGGTGGATCGCCTTCTGCGTCATGACGTTGTGGGAAAGCGCGCCGTACACGTGCTTTGCGCCGTGCTCCTTCAGCGCTCTTGCGACGTCGACGAGCGTGCCGCCCGTGATGGAGAAGTCGTCCACGACGAGGCAGTTCTTGTTTTCGACGTTGCCGATGATGTTCAGAACCTTTGCGTCGCTCTTATGGTCGTAGCGGGTCTTGTCGCCGATCGCGACCGGCACCTGCAGCGCCGTTGCGAAGCTGTGCACGCGCTTTGCGCTGCCCGCGTCCGGAGAGACCACGACGAGCTCGTCGTTCACGATGCCCTGCCGCTTGACATACTCGAGCAGCAGCGGACGCGCGGAGAGATGGTCGACCGGCTTCTTGAAGAAGCCCACGACCTGATCCGCATGCAGGTCCATGAACAGCACGCGGTCGACGCCGATCGCCTCGATGCAGTCGGCGCACACGCGGGCGCGGATCGAAACGCGGGGCTCGTCCTTTTTATCGCCCTTGGCGTAGGAGAAATACGGAATGATCGCGGTGACCGAGTTTGCGCTCGAGCGCTTGAACGCGTCGATCCAAAAGAGCAGCTCGGTGAATTCATCGTTCGGCTCGCGGCCGATCGGCTGCACGATATAGACGTCCTTGTCGCGGATGGATTCATTGATGCGGACGAAGATGTTGCCCTCGTCGAACATGATCGTCGTCGCGTCGCCCATCTGCGCGCCGAGATAATCACACATGCGCTGTGCAAACGGCCTGCCCGTTCTGCCTGCAAAGATCTTGATGATTCCGGATCCCGTATACATTTGTTCCCCTTGCCCCTTTTCATGCATATTTGCTCATAGCAGGTTCAGTATATCACAACCGTATGAAAAGGGCAACCGTTTCGTGACATTTTCCGACGATTTCCGCGCAGACGGTTTCGGCGTTCACCGATTCCCTGCGTTTCCTCCGCCGAGCGCGGCGCGCATCTTTTCCACCGCCTTCTTCTCGATGCGGGAGACGTAGCTGCGGGAGATGTTCAGCACGTTTGCGACCTCGCGCTGCGCCATCGGCGCGCCGCCGGAAAGTCCGAAGCGCAGGGTCAGCACGACGCGCTCACGCTTTGTGAGCACCTTTCGCATCGTGTCCGTGATGATCGCCGCGTCCAGACGGCTCTGCACCTGCTCGAAGATCGTGTCCGCCTCGGTGCAGACGAGATCGGCGAGCCGGAGCTCGTTCCCCTCCTTGTCGGCGCCGACCGGCTCCTCAATCGAAACGGTCTCGACCAGCTTGCGCTCGCGCCGAAGGCTCATCAGGATCTCGTTTTCGATGCAGCGCGCGGCGTACGCGGACAGCGTGCCCTTCGATTCCGAGAACGTCGACACCGCCTTGATGAGCCCGATCGTGCCGATGCTGATCAGATCCTCGCGGTCGCGCTCCGCCTTCTGATACTTCTTCGCGATGTGTGCGCAAAGCCGCAGGTTGTGCACGATCAGCGTTTCCCGCGCTTCCTCTTCCCCGGCGATCAGGCGTTCGACCCAATGCTTTTCCTCCTCGGGGCTCAGCGGCTTCGGAAACGAACCGTTCGACCCGATCGCGCCGATGAATGCAATCGACTGCATGAGCAGCCAGAATAAAGAAAACATACCCTTTCCTCCCTAAGGGAAGGGTATGTCGGAATGTGACGAATCAGAACGGAGGTTTTGCGCCTGCGGCAATATGCGCCGTAGGCGCAGTGATGTCTGCCGCTTCGCGACAAGTGATGCGGCTGCGCCGTGATGTTTGCCTGCGGCAAGTGATGTGTGCCCTGCGGGCACGTTCAGGTAGATTCTCCGATGGAGAATCTTCTGATTTTATCCCACTTCATCCGCCTTCGCTCACGCTGCGCCACCTGAATGGTCTCACATGGTCGCAGCGCGTCGCATACACTCCTTCTGCTCCCTGTTCCATTCCGCTGCGCTTCATTACAGCGGTAGATCGCGCGCTTCCGCCTCGCGTCTTGGCCCCCTTGTGTAAAGGGGGCTGGCAGCCGCAGGCTGACTGGGGGATTGTTCTTGTACAGCAAGCGCTCGGCTCTGCGCCCACCCGAGGGGAAGGCTTTTGGGGACGCGTTATTGTAGGGGACGCCCACCTCGGCGTCCCGCCACGCACCACAGGTGTCAATTCATGTTCGAGCGCAATCCATCTCTCCTTTCGTCACCTTGCGGTGACACCTTCCTCATCAGAGGAAGGTCAGCGTTGGCGTGATCCTTGAGCTTCTCTCGTCAGGGGAGCGCTGATCCGAGCGCTCGCTGTGCGAGGATCAGCATCCCTCTGCACAAGGGAGGTTTCGGATGTGCGCGCATACCGCAGAGGATGCCGGAATCGGCGTCTCTTTATTGTATCGTTCCATCAATCAAAATACTGTATCTCAGATACATCTGTTTCATCTGTACGGAATCTGTGTAATCTATATCTATGTAATGATACTGATGTAATTATATCAATATCATCTATATCTATTTTATCTATATAATTATATCTGTTTAATCTAAATAAATACGACGGAAACGGCGGAAATCCTCTTTTTTTCCTGTGAATTTCTTCGCACTTTTTTCCGGGAATTCTGCCCGGATTCAAAGCAGAAAATACAGCGAACGGGACATCCCGGGCAGAGCGTTTCGGCGCGTTTCCGGAGCGCGGAACGCGTCTGCGCGGCGTTCGGATACGGTTGATCGTCTTGCGGCGCATGGACGGCGGCTGTGTTCGGAATGCGGTCGGATCGGTCTTCGGCACGCCCGGATCATATGCGGTCCATAAAAAAACAGCCCGTTGAAATCGTGTTTCAACAGACTGCTCAGTTCCAGAACTGACGGTATTTCTCGACGTTCTCCTGATGCTCCTCGTAGGTCTTCGAGAAGACGAGAGCGCGCGTTTCCTTCGGGTTCGCATTGCAGAAGTAGAGGTAGTTCTCCTCCAAAAACGTTTCGTCCGGATACAGCGCCGCCCGGATCGCCGCGGCGCCGGGATTCGAGATCGGACCGACCGGCAGTCCCGTATAGCGATAGGTGTTGTACGGCGAATCGATCGCCATTTCGTCACGGGTGAACACGTAGCGGTCCTGCCCGGTGATGTAATTCAGCGTCGCGCAGGATTCGAGCTTCATGCCCTCCTTGAGGCGGTTATGGAACACGGCGGAGACCTTCGGAAGATCGTCCGGCACGCTTGCCTCGCGCTCGATGATCGACGCCAGCGTCATGATCTCGTCGCGCGTCATGCCGAGCTCCTCCGCGCGGCTGACCCACTCGCCCGAAAAGATCTCGTAATAATGCGTCAGCATCTTGTCGAGGATCTCCTCCGGCGTGGAATCGGCATAGATCTCGTAGGTGTCCGGGAACAGATAGCCCTCCAGCGCGTAGCGGCGTTCGTCGACGTTTTTCAGCTCCGCAAGGAACGGGTACTTCGAGAACGCCGACACGTCCCGGCACAGCGCAAGCAGCGCGTCCGGATCGGTCGTGATCGACTCGTTCCCGCGGATCGACCCTGCGATCTCCTCGACCGTTCTTCCCTCGATCACGACAAGCCGTGCCGTGCGTCTCGCGGGATTGCCCTCGGCAAGGATATCGACGATCTCCGGGATCGTCATATTTTTACTGAGCCGGTACGTTCCCGCCTTCAGGCTGTTCGCCTTTCCGATGAAGTCGACGTACACCTTGAACGAGGCGCTCGATACGATGAGCCCTCTTTCGCCCTCCCCGCACGCATGGTACAGCAGATCCGCGATCTTGCCCGCGGAGGCGTTCTGCGGGATCACGACTTCGTACGGCGTCGCATCGTCCGGATCGACCGCCGAGATATAATGCGACAGGACAAACCGAACCGTGACGATCGCGATCACGGCGACAAGACCGATGCTTAAAAGCCACGTGGCGATCGGTCTCGTGTAATGCCAGAAGCGCTGCCATCTCTGGCGCACGGCGCTTATTTCGGTTTTGTCCTTCCGCTTCATACCGTCAGTATAGCACGTCCCGCTTGGGATTTCAAGCGTTCACGCCTCGAGCGCGCCGAGGTCCAGATCCACCGCCTTTGCAAGGATCTTGTAGATCTCGCCCAGAAGCGCGTTCAGCCGGAATTCCGCCATCAGGTACTCCGCTGCCGCCGCGTCGAACTGTAAAAGCTCGCCGAGCTTTTGGAGCTTTTCGGTCGTCTCCGCGTCCGGCGCTCCCGCGACCGAAGCCGCCTGCGCCTTCATGCGAAGCGCGTAGAACTCGTCCAGCAGCGCGGCGGTCGAAGGCTGCGCATACGCGCGCTCCTTCGCCTCGCGATAGGTGATGTATTCCTCGGATGAACGGAGCTTGTCCGCAAGCGTTTTTGCATCGTCGATCAGCATATCAGTTCCCCCAAACATCCCTATTCAGTCCGTTTTCCTCGCAGAGCGCCTGATTGTCTGCAGCCCAGTTGAAGAACAGCGTTTCGAAATCCTCTCCGAAAACGTCCTTGAAGTCGCCCTGTCCGATCGTCATATTGGCAAACACAAGATCCTTTCCGTAATGCTCCACGAGCCAGTCAAAGAAGCACGCCGTCTCCTGGTAGCTCAGCATGGTCAGCATCGGGTGTTCCACCATCCGTTCCGTCATCCGCACCGACGCCTGACTGACGACCGTAAAGGTCTGTCCGACCATCGAGCCGTCGCGATACGCGGCAGCCGCCGCGCAGTAGATCTTTTTGAGATCCGGGTCGCCGTCCGCGTCCGCAAAACCATGTTCCGCATATATGGTCCTTCCTTCCTCGGTGAACGCGGAATGCAGGATCCGGTTTTTGCAGGCGAACTTCGAAACGTATTCCGCGATCGCCTCCGACCAGAAGTCCCCGACGATCTCGCACCGCATGCAGCAATGCGTCAGATAATGCACGTATTCATGCAGCAGTCCTTCGAACGCGCCGTCCGGCTGATAGAGTTCGATGCACGGAACGTTCCAGCGGCAGTATGCGCCGAAGTTGCCAGATCTTGCCTCCTCCGTGCGTCCGGACAAGTCCGTATAGATATCGATCACGGGGACTTCGTCAAGATACCCGTCCAGCGCGGCGATCGCGTCCGTAAAGTCCGCTTCCTGGTTTTCAAGGAACAGCTCCAGCCCTTCGAAAAACTTCTCCTCACCGAGCAGTTCGATATCCGCCGCCGCAAGATGCCAGGTCGCGTGCGGCGTATGGATGACGTACGCATACGTCCCCTCGCTCGGTTCCAGCGCATAGCCCGCGATCGTTTTTGTATCGTTCTTTTTCGCGCAGCCGAATCCGAAGCACATCGTCAATATGAGAAGAAATGCGACCGCTTTTCCGAAAAACCGCCTGTTCATGTGTGATTCCCCCTCCGGTCCCTTTGTTTCTGCTGATAGTGTACCGCGATCCCGGCGCGTTTTCCACTGCGTCTTCGGCGTAAACACGGGCGCTATTTCCGCAAAACCGGCAAAATAGAGCCGGTAAAAAGCTTATATCTCGATCACGATCGGCAGGATCATCGGCGTGCGGCCCGTCTTGTCGTACAGGAACGAGCGGAGGCGGTTTTTCACCGCGCTTTTCACAGCGGGATATTCGGTCCTGTCCGTCTCCTCAAAGCGCTTGGCGGTCTCGTAGACCAGCGCGCTCGCCTCGGAGATCAGCGGCTCGTTTTCGCGCATGTAGATGAATCCGCGCGAATAGAGCTCGACCGGGTTGAGAAGCCGTCCGGTCTCCGCGTCGATCACGATCACCGCCGACACAAGCCCGTCCACGGACAGGAGCTTGCGGTCGTGGAGCACGATGTCCTCGATATTTCTGAGCCCGTCCACCATCAGGCTTCCCGCCTGCACGGTGCTGTTCATAACGCCCTTCCTTGCGGTCAGCTCGATCACCGCGCCGTTGTGCGCGATGAACGTGCGCTCCGAGGCGACGCCCATCTCCTTTGCAAGGTCCGCGTGCATCTTGAGATGCCGCGCTTCGCCGTGCACCGGGATGAAGAATTTCGGCTTGGTGATGCCGAGCATGAGCCGGAGCTCGCCCGCGCAGGCATGTCCGCTTACGTGCACGTCCGCCATGCGGTCGTAGACCACGTCCGCGCCCTTTGTGTACAGCGCGTTGATCACGCGCGCGACGCCGCGCTCGTTGCCGGGGATCGCGCTTGCGGAGATGATGACCGTGTCGCCCGCGCCGACGTTCAGCTTGTGCGTGGAGTTCGCCATGCGGAACAGACCGCTCATCGGCTCGCCCTGGCTGCCGGTGGTCATCACGCAGACCATGCTGTCCGGCAGGTTTTTGAGATGCTCGACGGTGACGATCTTGTCGGTCGGGATGTGTAGATAGCCGAGCGATTGCGCGTATTTCACGATCTGCTCCATGCTTCTGCCCTGGAAGCAGACGACGCGCCCGTGTTCGATCGCAACGTCCGCGACCTGCTGGATGCGGTATACGTTCGAGGCGAACGTCGCCACGATCACGCGTCCCTGCGCCTTGGTGAACACGCGCTCAAAGGTCTTGCCGATCTCCTTTTCGCTCTGCGTGAACCCGGCGTGCTCGACGTTCGTACTGTCCGACAGCAGCGCCAGAACGCCCTTCGAGCCGTAGTACGCGAAGCGGTTGATGTCGATCGGTTCGCCGTCGATCGGCGTCATGTCGATCTTGAAATCGCCCGTGTGGATCAGCGTGCCGATCGGCGTGTGGATCGCGAGCGCGACGGCGCCGGCGATCGAATGTCCCGTCTTGATGAACTCGATGCGGAAGCACCCGAGCGTAACCGTCTGTCCCGGGTCGACGTCGACGATCTCGACGTCGGTGAGATGATGCTCGTCCAGCTTGTGCCGGATGAGCGCGTTGGTAAACCGCGTGCCGTAGATCGGGCAGCGGAAGCGTTCCATGGCAAAGGGGATCGCGCCGATATGGTCCTCGTGACCGTGGGTCACGCACATACCGCGGATGCGGTCCCTGTTTTGTTCGAGGTACGTCATGTCGGGGATGACCACATCGATCCCCGGCATTTCCTCGTCCGGAAAGATCAGCCCGCAGTCGATGATGAGAATGTCGTTCTCATACTCGATCACGGTCATGTTTTTGCCGATCTCTCCCACCCCGCCCAGCGGGATGATCTTCAGTTTATGCTGCATAAAATGTGTGTTTGTATTGTCCTTTCTTCAATCGACGCTCCCGTAAAAGAACAGGTTGCCGCCGATATCCTGATAAAATCTGCGTCCGCCCCAGCCCTTGCCGAGCCGCGCGGCGCAGAAGAATAAAATGTTTTCCGGCAGATCGAGGTTGCCGTACACAAAGACGTCGCGCGCGGCGTCGACGATCGCCTCCGGAGGCTCAAGCGTTTTGAACCCCTTGTGATGGATGACCGAGAACTGTCCCTTCCGGTACGCTTCGGTCGGGATGTCGGTCACCTCCCCGCCGAACCGCGGCGCTACGCACCGGTTATAGAGCACGCACAGCACCGCGCGGTATGCGCGCTCGTTTCTGCCGCCCGCCTCGAGATACGCGACGCGCGCCGCAAGGATCAGGTCCTCGTCCGTCACGTCGTGCACCTGCGCATAGCGCGAGAGCGGGCGCATGCCGAACGGCATGACAGACGCGTCGTCCGCGGCGAACGCTTCGACCGCGTCCGCCGGTTCCTCCCAAAGGACCCAGTCCGGATCGGGCTCGGGAAGCTGCGGCTGTTCGCTCTCCGCAAGCACAGGCTTGAGCGGGAGCATGAGGATGCAAAGCCAAACGGCAAGAAGACGCTTCATCGTCCGTCCTTTCCCGGGCGGACCGCGCCGCCCGTTACAGAATGTATTTCGAGATGTTGTCCTCACTCCACTCGGCGGACAGGTGTGCGTCGACGTAGGCGCCGTCCACGACGACGTCGATCATCGGATGCTGACCGTTCGCGTTGAAGGAGATGTCGTTCAACAGGTTCTCCATTACCGTATGCAGGCGGCGTGCGCCGATATTCTCGTTTTGCTCGTTCGCGCGGAACGCGAATTTTGCGATCTCCCGCAAAGCGTCCTCGGTGAAGCTCAGGTTCACGTTGTCGGGCCGCAAAAGCGCGGCGTACTGCTTGGTGATCGCGTTGTCCGGCTGCGTCAGGATCGCGTAGAAATCCTCCTCGGTGAGGTCCTTCAAGGTCACGCGGATCGGGAAACGTCCCTGCAGCTCGGGGATCAGGTCGGATACCTTTGCCACATGGAACGCGCCGGCGCCGATGAACAGGATGAAATCCGTCTTGACCGGACCGTACTTCGTCGCGACCGTCGTGCCCTCCACGATCGGAAGGATGTCGCGCTGTACGCCCTCTCTGGAGACGTCCGCGCCCATATGGTTCGCGCTTCCCGCGATCTTGTCGATCTCGTCCAGGAAGATGATGCCGTTCTGCTCGGCGTTCCAGAGCGCTTCGCGGTTCACGTCGTCCGGGTCGATGCGCTTTTCGGATTCCTGCTGCATGAGGATCGAACGCGCGTGCTCGACCGGCATACGCTTGAGCTTTTTCTTTTTCGGAAGCAGATCGCCGAGCATGCCGCCCATGTCGATCTCCATGCCGCTTGCGCCGAACATCATGGCATTCGCGCTTTCCTCGACCTCGAGCTCCACGATCTCCTTTTCGAGAAGTCCCGCGCGCAGGCGTTCGAGCGTCTGCTCCTTCAAAGTCTTACGCGCCTGCTGCTCCTCCTCGGTGGGCTTGGGCTCCTCAGGCTCGGTCTGTCCGCTGCCCAGCAGGAACTGGAGCGGGTTGATCGGCTTCTGTCTCTTTTTCTGATTCGGAAGCAAAAGCTCCACCAGCCGCTGCTCGGTCGCAGCCGCCGCCGCGTCCTTCACAAGCTCCATGCGCTTCTGCTTGGTGAGCCGGATCGACTCCTCCACGAGGTCGCGGACCATGCTCTCCACGTCTCTGCCGACGTAGCCGACCTCGGTATATTTCGACGCCTCGACCTTGACGAACGGCGCTTCGACCAGCTTTGCGAGCCGCCTTGCGATCTCGGTCTTGCCCACGCCCGTCGGTCCGAGCAGGATGATGTTCTTCGGCGTGATCTCCTCCCGGAGCTCCGGGGAAAGACAGCTTCTTCTGTAGCGGTTGCGCAGGGCGATCGCCACCGCGCGCTTTGCTTCGTCCTGACCGATGATATAACGGTCAAGCGCATTTACGATCTCTCTCGGGGTCACGGACGGATCACCTCCACATGGATATTGCCGTTGGTATAGATGCAGATGGATTCCGCGATCGCCATCGCCTCACAGACGATCTCCTCCGCGCTCATCTGCGTGTGCATCTTCAGCGCCTTTGCCGCCGCCAGCGCGTAGAGCCCGCCGGAGCCGATCGCCGCAACGCCGTCGTCCGGCTCGATGACCTCGCCGGTGCCGGACAGGATCAGAAGATCGTCCTTGTCCGCAACGATCATCATCGCCTCAAGGTTTTTCATGATCTTGTCGCTGCGCCAGTCCTGCGCCAGCGCGATCGCCGCGCGCTTCAACGCGCCGCCGTGCATTTCGAGCTTCGCCTCGAACCGGTCGCACAGCGTAAACGCGTCCGCGACCGAGCCCGCAAAGCCTACGACCACGCGGTCGTGATACAGCCGGCGCACCTTCTTTGCGTGCGCCTTCATGACCGCCTGCTGTCCCATCGTGACCTGTCCGTCGCCTGCGATCGCGGTCACGCCGTCGCGCTTCACCGCGACGATGGTGGTGCCCTTCAACTGTTCCATCGGATGTACCTCCTCATAACGCATAGGTTGCTTTCAGCGCGCGGATCTTCTCCAGCGCGCGGTCTGCGATCCGCTCGCCGCGCTCCTGCTTCCCGCGGACGCGTTCCCTGAGCGGATCCATGATGCCGAACGTGACGTTCATCGGCTGAAAATCGCCGCCGTTGTATTCGGCAACGTAGTGTCCGAGCGCGCCGATCGCGGTCTCGGACGTAAAATCGATCGCTTCCCTGCCCTCGAGCTTTTCGATCAGCCCGATCGCGGCAAGCAGCCCGCTTGACGCGGATTCCACATAGCCCTCCACACCGGTCATCTGTCCGGCGAAGAACAGCAGCGGATCGGTCTTCAGCGAATAATCAAAGCGTAAAAGCTTCGGCGATTCCAGAAACGTGTTGCGGTGCATCACGCCGTAGCGCGCAAATTCCGCGTGCATAAGCCCCGGGATCATGCCGAAAACGCGCTTCTGCTCGGAAAATTTCAGGTTCGTCTGGAACCCGACGATGTTATAGAGCGAGCCGTCGCTGTTGTCGCGCCGGAGCTGCACCACCGCGAACGGGCGTTTGCCGTCGACCTCGAGCCCAACGGGCTTCAGAGGTCCGTACGCCAGCGTCAGCTCGCCGCGCTTTGCCATGATCTCGACGGGCATGCAGCCCTCGAACACGCGCGGCGTTTCAAAACTGTGCAGCGGCACGGTCTCCGCGCTCACAAGCGCGCGGTAAAACGCGAAATACTCCTCGCGGGTCATCGGACAGTTCAGATAGTCCGCGCCGCGATCGTACCGCGACGCCGCAAAGATCCTGTCGTGATCGAGCGAATCGTAGGTCACGATCGGCGCCGCCGCGTCGTAGAAATGCAGGCTTTTGCCGAAGCGTTCCTCGATCGCGGCGCTCAGCGCGTCGCTTGTCAGCGGACCCGTCGCGACGATCGCGGGCGAAGCGGGAAGCGCCGTTAGCTCCCCGGTCACGACCGTCAGGTTCGGAAACGATCTGAGCTTGTCCGTCACATACGCCGAAAAGCCCTCGCGATCGACCGCCAGAGCCCCGCCTGCGGGCACGCGCGTCGCGTCCGCCGCCTCCATGACGAGCGAACCCAAAGCGCGCATCTCCTCTTTCAGCAGTCCGACGGCGTTTACGGTCCGGTCGGAGCGCAGGGAGTTCGAGCAGACGAGCTCCGCAAAGCCGTCGCCCTTGTGCGCGGGCGTGCGTTTAACCGGCTTCATTTCATAGAGCGTGACGGGATACCCGCGCGAAAGCAGGCGGTATGCCGCCTCCGCGCCGGCAAGCCCCGCGCCGACGACCGTGACGTTCGGTTTATTCATCGTTCTTCTTGGTCCTTCTGAGGATCTCCCTGCAGTTCGGATCCGCGCACTGGATGAACGTGCCGTTCTGTCCGTGCTTCTGCACCATCAGACCGCCGCACTTCGGGCACTTGACCGAAACCGGCAGATCCCAGCTGGTAAAATCGCAGTCCGGATAGCGTTCGCAGCCGTAGAAGATCTTCTTTTTGCCGTGTTTTTTGATGATCGCGGCGCCGCACTTCGGGCACGGAACGCCCTCGACCTTTTCGATGATCGACTTCGTATTGCGGCAGGTCGGGAAGTTCGGGCAGGCAAGGAACTTGCCGAAGCGCCCCATCTTGTAGACCATCATCGCGCCGCACTTGTCGCACGGGACGTCGGAGACCTCGTCGGGGATTTTGATCTTTTCGGCGTTCTTCCCGGCGGTCTCGACCGTCTGCATGAACGGTCCGTAGAACGCGTCGACGACGCCCTGCCACTTTTCGGATCCGTCCTCGACGGAGTCGAGCTCCTCCTCCATGTTCGCCGTGAACGCGATGTCCACGATGTCCGGGAAGCTCGATTTCATCAGCCCCGTCACGGCAAAGCCGAGCTCGGTCGGCACGAGCGATTTCTTCTCGCGCATGATGTAGCCGCGGTCGACGATCGTGGAGATCGTCGGCGAATAGGTCGACGGACGGCCGATGCCCTTTTCCTCGAGCGTTTTGACGAGCGTCGCCTCGGTATAGCGGGACGGCGGCTGCGTGAACTTCTGCTGTCCTTCGAGCGATTCCTTCCGGAACCGGTCGCCTTCGCCGATCGGCGGAAGCTGGACGTTGTCCTCGTCGTCCGCATCCTTGCCCTCGGTGTAGACCGCGGAGAAGCCCGCAAAGCGCACGCGCGCGCCGGTCGCCTTGAACTGCGCGCCGTTGGCGTCGAACGTGACGGCGGTCTGATCGAGGACCGCGTCGCTCATCTGGCTTGCCAGGAAGCGCTCGTAGACGAGCTTGTAGAGCTTATACTGATCGCTCGAAAGGAACGGCTTCAAGGTCTTCGGATCGTTTCGGATATCGGTCGGACGGATCGCCTCGTGCGCGTCCTGCGCGTTGCGGCGTCCGCGGTACACGTTCGGCGTTTTCGGCATATACGCCTCGCCGAAGGTCTCGAGAATGAAGCTGCGCGCCGCCTTCTGCGCCTCGTCCGCGATGCGGACCGAGTCGGTACGGATGTAGGTGATGAGACCCGTCGCGCCCTTCTTGCCGATCTCCACGCCCTCATAGAGCTGCTGCGCGACCATCATGGTGCGCTTGGTGGTGAAGCCGAGCTTTCTCGACGCGTCCTGCTGCATGCTGGACGTCGTGAACGGCGGCGCCGCGTGCTTGTGCTTTTCGCCGGTCTTCACCTCGGTCGCGGTGAATTCGGAATCGCCGACGCGTTCGATGACCGCGTTCGTCTGCGCTTCGGTCCGAAGGTCGACCTTGTTGCCGTCCATGCCGTAGAAGCGCACGTCGAAGGTCTTCTTCGCGCTTGCCTTGAGCTTTGCCGTGAGCGTCCAGTATTCCTCCGGCACGAACGCGTTGATCTCGTCCTCGCGGTCGCACACGATGCGCGTCGCAACGGACTGCACGCGGCCTGCGGACAGCCCCTTGCGGATCTTTGCCCACAGGATCGGGCTGATCTTGTAGCCCACGATGCGGTCTAATACGCGCCGCGCCTGCTGGGCGTCGACCAGATCCATGTTGATCGTCCGCGGCTTCTTGATCGCGTTTTTGACCGCGTTCGACGTGATCTCATGGAACTCGATGCGGCACTTCGAAGCCGTGTCGAGCTTCAGGATCTGCGCCAGATGCCACGAGATCGCTTCGCCCTCGCGGTCAGGGTCCGTCGCGAGAAGGACGCGATCGGCTTCCTTCGCTTCTTTCTTGATGCGTTCCAGAACGTCCCCGCGTCCGCGGAGCGTGATATACTTCGGCGTAAAGTCGTGCTCGACGTCGACGCCGAGCTGCGATTTCGGCAGGTCGCGGACATGTCCGTTGCTTGCCACGACCTTGAATCTGCTTCCCAAAAACTTTCCGATCGTCTTTGCCTTTGCCGGCGACTCGACGATCACCAGCGTGTTCTTTGTTTCTGCCATGTTGAACTCCTCTTGCGTTATTGGTCGAACGTTACGACCGTGTGGATGGTATCGAGCGCGTAGATACGGCCCGGAAGCTGTTTGATGACCTCGGAAAACAGCATGCGCGTCAGCGCCGCGTTCAGGTCCTGTGCGGAGCAGTCGATCCAGTCCAGAAGCTCGTCGGCGTTCTTCTCGCCCTGCAGAAGCGCCATGTAGATCTCCTGCCCGATCCCGCCGAGCGAAGTGAACGTCACCCTCTTTGCCGCGCCGTTCAAGACGTCGTCGCCCGCGTCGTCGCAAAACTCCGAAAGAATGTCCGCCGCGCAGGTCACGGGCTTTGCCTCGCCGCGCGCGATCATGCGGTTCGTGCCGATGCTCATCGGATCCGTGATGCGTCCCGGCACCGCAAAGACCTCCCTGCCCTGCTCGCGGGCGCAGTCCGCGGTGATCGACGCGCCGCTGCGCTCGCCCGCTTCGATCACCGCGACCCCGCGGGAAATGCCCGAAAGAATGCGGTTGCGGATCGGGAAGTTCTGCTGCAGCGGAGGCGTCTTCGGAAGGAACTCGGTGACGAGCACGCCGCCGTGATCCAGTACGCTCTGATACAGCTCGCCGTTGTTCTGCGGGTAGATCACGTCGATGCCGCAGCCGAGGACGCCGATCACGGGACAGCCCGATGCGCCCGCCGACAGCGCGCCCTTTGCCGCCGCGGAGTCGATCCCCGCCGCAAGCCCGGTCACGACCGTCGCGCCGCGCGCCGCAAGCTGTTCGCCCAGAAGCTTTGCGACCTCCCTGCCGTAATCGGTGCATTGCCGCGCGCCGACCATCGCGATCGGCAGCGGCAGCTCCTTCGGAAGCGTTCCCTTATAAAAGAGCACCGACGGCGGATCATAGATCTCGGAGAGCAGCGACGGATACTCGTCGTCCTCGGGCGTGACGACGCCGACCCCGTTCCGTTCGAGCCAAGCGCAGTAGCGGTCTAAAAACCGGTCGTCCGCCGCGGCGGCAAGCCGATCGCGCACCGTTTCGGACACGTCCGAAAACTGCCCGAAGTCCTTTTTAAGGATCGCCTCGCGCGCTTCGGAAAGATCGTCGAACCGCGAAAGCAGTTCCATGAACAAACGCGGGTTCATGCTCGTCGCGTAATTCAGCCACAAAAAGAGCCGCTTCGTTTCGTCCATCGGAACGCTTCCTCCCCTTCTGAAAATACTTCGGAACATATCATAGCATGAAAGATTTCGGATTTCAATCCTATTTATATATGCAAATGTGAAAATCCCGCAACAAAAACCGCACGGGAACCCCGTGCGGCGTCACATTTTGTCGAAAAGTGTTCTTGATGCGCGATGCATCCGGCTCCCCGCAGCCCGCGCAGGCGACCCGCAAAAACCGGTTTTCGCCGGATCAAAGGTCCGAGAGCATCGACATGCTGCGGTACTGGATCGCCTCGGCGTAGTGCTCCGGACGGATCTCGGGACTGTTCTCGAGGTCTGCAACGGTGCGAGCGACCTTTAAGACCCGCTGATAGGCGCGCGCCGAAAGCTGCAGGCGCCTGAACGCGTCCCTGAGAAGCTTTTCGGACTCGCCGGCGGGATTGCAGTATCTTCGGATCAGCGGGCCGTTCATCTCGGCGTTGGTGCGGATGCCGTCGTTTTTGAACCGCTCACGCTGGATCGCCCTTGCCGCAGTCACGCGTGCGCGCACGGTCTCGGAGGGTTCGGCGGGGCGGCGCTCGGTGATCTCGCGATAGCCGACCTCGGTCATTTCGATGTGCAGGTCGATGCGGTCGAGCAAAGGTCCGCTGATGCGTCCGGCGTAGCGTTTGATCTGCGCGGTCGTACAGGTGCACGGCTTGGTGCGCGAACCGCGATTGCCGCACGGGCACGGATTCATCGCCGCGACGAGCAGGAATCTGGCGGGGTACGTCGCCGTCGCCGCGGCGCGGCTGACGGTCACGAAGCCGTCCTCCAGAGGCTGCCGCAGGGATTCGAGCACGGTCCGCTGAAACTCGGGCAGCTCGTCCAAAAAGAGCACGCCGTTATGGGCGAGGCTGATCTCGCCCGGCATGGCGCGGCTTCCGCCGCCGACGAGCGCCGCCACGCTTGCGCCGTGGTGCGGAGCGCGGAACGGACGTTCGGTGACGAGCCCGTCGGTGCCCTTCATGGCGCCGGTGATCGAATGGATCTTGGTGGTCTCGAGCGCTTCCTCGAACGTCATGTCCGGCAGGATCGACGGGATTGCGCGGGCAAGCATCGTCTTGCCGCTGCCGGGCGTGCCGCACAGCAGAATGTTGTGGTTGCCTGCGACCGCGACCTCCGCGGCGCGCTTTGCAGCCTCCTGCCCCTTGATCTCGGAAAAATCGACGGCAGTCCTGTGCGTACCGCCGGTAAACGGCTTCGGCTCCGCCGGTATGAGCGGCGTTTCGCCGCGCAGGTGCTGTACGAGCGCGGAAAGCGATTCGACCGGAAAGACCGTCGCTCCGTGGATGTACGCCGCCTCCGCCGCGTTGTCCTTCGGCACATAAAAGACGGTATAGCCCTTGTCGAACGCGTCGATCAGCATCGGCAGAATGCCGGAGATCGGGCGGACCGTGCCGTCCAGCGCAAGCTCGCCGAGCACGATCATCCCCTTCGGCGTGGGACGCAGCGCGCCGCTCGCCTCCAGGATCGACAGCGCGATCGGCAGGTCGTAGACCGAGCCCTCCTTTTTGAGATCGGCGGGCGCGAGGTTGACCGTGATGCGCGCGGACGGAAACGCAAAGCCGGAATGCCGGATCGCCGCGTGCACGCGCTCGCGCGATTCCCGGACCGCCGTGTCGGGAAGCCCGACGGTCTCATAGTTCGGAAGTCCCGAAGCGATATCCGTTTCCACCGTCACGGGATAGCCGTTCAGCGCGACGAGCCCGTAGCTTTCCACCTTTGCCAGCATGGTTCATTCCTCCGTCTTTTCGGTCGGTTCGTTGTTCGGGTCCGCTCCGCGCCGTTTGAACACAAACAGCTTGCTGCCCGCAAAGTTCACAAGCAGCGCGACGCCGGACGCAAGGAGCAGGCAGAAGCGTTCGCCGTTCAGCAGCTTCGTAAAGAAGTTCTCGCCCGCAAAGCCCGTCCACCACGCGTCGAGGTGCAGCCGGTCGCGGAACACCCACTGCAGAAGCAGCGAGAGCCCGAGCGTCATGAGGTTGACCGCCACGAACGAGACGATCTCGCGCGCGTCGCGGCGGCGCTCCTCGCGGAACGTCCAGCGCGAATTCCAGATGTAGCTGTTGATGATCCCGCATGCGTAGCCGATGATCTTCGCAAGGTAATAGACGCCGAAGATCGCGTTCAGCGCGAACGTGACGATCAGGTCGATCAGCGTGTTCGACGCGCCGATCAGCACGAATTTCAGAAGCTGCAGAACACTTTTTTTGCGTTCAGACGCCGACATAGTAGACCTTTCCGAACGGCGCAAGCACGTTCTCGATAAACTTCGCGTAGCCGTACGGCACAGGGATGCCCGAGACCGCAGGCAGCATCAGCAGGAACACGACCGCCGAGGCGATGAGCCACGCCCACTTGATCCACGCCGTGCGCGGATACTTCTTTTCAACGTAATTGAACAGCAGTACCGTCAGCAGCAGCATGAACGGGATCGTGGAGAAATAGTGATACAGGAACACGCACCGCGTCACAAGCGCCCACGGCAGCAGTCCCGAAAGGATCCCGACGAACACGACGAGGAACGCGCGGTCCTTCCGGCAGGCGGGATTCTTGAACCATTCGACGACGGCGAACACCGCGCCGAACGCGGAGACGTACCACACCGCGGGGTTGCCCGTGCTGGAGATGTTGGACAGCAGCTGCGTTTCGCCGAGGACCGGATATCCGGAATAGAACCAGACCGATTTCTGCATCAGCGGCCACTGATACCACATCGACTGGCACGGATGCGTCGCGTCGAGATCCGCGTGGTAGCGGAACATGCTGACCTGCTTGCGCCACAGCGTTTCGAGCATCTTTGCAAGCGTCCGGTTGCCGTCCGTGAGATAGTAGCAGTAGTTCGTCGCAAAATAGACGGCGATCGGGATCGCGATAAAGAACAGACAGCACCACACCGGCGTCATCAAAAGATTGTTGAGCGAAAGATCGACGTCCTCGCGTTTCTTCAGCACCAGACGGAACACGACCGCCGAGACGATCGCGACGCCGACGAGGATCAGCAGCGTGACGTAAAACCACGGTCGAAGGAAGACCTTGTTGATCGTTTCGACGCCGTAATCCGCGCTCGTCTGCATGACGCGCGTATTGCCGTTCCATGCCGGATAACGGTATGCGCTGCGGTCGACCCATTTCCCCGACAGATGCAGCGCGATCACGCCGAGCACGAACAGCACCGGAAGATACGCCAGTACGTTGACCGGGAGCTTTTTGCGGGTTTCCTTCGCCTGCCGCTTCCGTTCCCGGATGATCCGGACAAGGTTATAGATGAGGTCGGAAAAGTACAGCACGGCAAGACCCGCGCCGGAATAGAGACACGTCCATTTCGACGAAACGCCGAGTCCGAACATGAGTCCCGAAAGCCCGAGGAGCGCCAGCTTTTTCCGGTACGGGCGCTTTTCGAAATCCTCCGCGACATAGTCGCCCATGAACAGGATCATCAGGAGCGTAAAGAACAGCGCGTAGGTGTCGATCGTCGCGATGCGCGTCTGCGCAAAGTGCATGCAGTCCACGGCAAACAGCCCCGCGGAGACGAGCGCGTAGTCCGTGCGGCGGAAGATACGCTTTGCGAACACGTACAGCACCGCAAGGATCAGCACGCCGAAAAACGTCCCCGAAAACCGCCAGCCGAACGGCGTCATGCCGAAGATGCGGATGCCGACCGCGATCAGCAGCTTGCCCAGGGACGGATGCGTCCACTCATAGATCGTATAGCCGTCCCGTACTGCGGCTTCCAGGCCCTTCGCCAGATACAGGTCGTCGTTTTTGACGATCTCGTAAGCGGTGCGCGCGTGATAAATCTCGTCGAAATACATATCGTCGAGATACGAATGGTTCAGCGCGATCTTGTCCTGCTCGTCGGTGAGCTTTTCCGCGCCGTCCTTCGGATCGTACACCGTCGCGGGCAGCAGCATACCGTCGACCGCGATCGTGATCTCATCCGGCGGGATCCTGCCGCCTTTCTCGTGCAGGACCAGCTTGCGCGTACTGAGATCCAGAGGGATTTCCGTTTCGCCTTTCTCCGTTGTAACGGTCTTGATCGGCATGATCCCGTCCGGGCGGAAGCTGCCGCCGCTCAGCGCGGTTTCGTCGTAGATCTCCAGGCTGCCGCGCGCCGTTGTTCCGGAAAGGTGAAGCGTCCTGACGTCATACGTCCCGCCGAGATCGATGATCACGGTCGAACCGGAATCCGCGGTCTGCACCGTTTTCGGTGAGATCGCATCGACGCCCACTACAGCGATCTCGTTCATTGAGATCTTTCCGCTTGCAACGTACAGGATCAGGTACTGCGTTTCGGTTTCGAACGCAAGCTCCTGCCACTTGTACATCTCGCCGTCGTCCTGCGAAAACGTCGCGAGCGGCTCGGTCTCGCCCGGGCGGAAGTAATCGTCGATGAACGCGCTTTCGTCGTAGATCTCAAGCTCCCCCACGGCAATGCTGCCGTAGAACCGGAGCTCCGTCACGTTCTGCGTGTCGCCGAGATCGACGATCACGGTCGTGCCGGGCTTCGCGGTCCACACGGTCTGCGGAGAGGAGACGGAACCGAGGTTCAAAAATGCGACGACGGAATAGACCGCAAGCAGAATGAGCAGCACGATATAATCGCGCTTCGTCATGCGGCGCCCGTCCTCGACGCCGATCTCTTTGCGAAATCTCTTAAACTCCATACCGTTCACCTCCGTCCCCCGCGCTTTCTGCGCGGCGGCTCCTGCTTCCCGGACGCCGTTTCGCCCGTCGGGTCGGACGGTTCGAACTGCAGCGCTTTGCGGAAGCAGATCGCCGTCAGATACAGCGCCGCGCCGACCTCCAGAAGCGAGATCACCGCGATCAGCTGATTGTGGATCGTGCCGCCGCGGATGAGGTCCTTCGCCCCGTCGGAGACGACGAACATCGCCATCATTTCGTTCATAAACGTCGTGACGGTCAGCATCGAAAGCGCCGCCAGCTTATGCGGATCGCGGTCGTACGCGTACGCGAACACGAGGAAGAACAGCGCCGGGAAGATGTAGCGCTCGTGCATGTAGTGCCCGAACGTGAATACCCAGACGCAGAAGCATGCGGCAAGCAGAAAGATGAGTCCGCGGTTCGTATACAGCGAATAGCCTGCCATGCGGTGTTTCTTCCAGTACAGAAGGAACAGCCCGAGCGTCAATACGCCCGCAAGCACGATGCCGATCACGCCGAACGCATACCAGGTCAGCGTTCCGCCGAACAGCTTTATGAACGCGCCCAGCAGATACGTCAGCGCAAACACGCACAGCGCCGCCGCAAGCGTCAGCGCGCCGGTCACGGTCGCGCCGCCCGCCCTGATCCAGTCGGAAAGCTTCTGTCCCGCGCGTTCGCGATGCACGATGTACAGGAACATGCCGACCATCAGCAGTCCGTAAAGCGGGAACGCGGCGATCGCCTGCAAAACTTCGTTCGCGCCTGCGCTCTCGGCCGCGAAATTCCCGGCGACAAAGCCGATCAGATACAGCAGCCCCGCAACGACCGCAGCCGTCAAAAGCTCGTAAAACGCGCGGTTCGGTTCGTTTTCCTTCCGCGTCCGCATCCCGTTCCATGCGCGGAGCACCAGCGTCGGAAAACCGATCAGCAGCGCGACCTTTGAGAACAGCGCGTTGACCCGCAGCAGCATGGCGCCTGCGTTTGCGCTGCCGAACAGGGCGTTTTGCGCCTTGCTCCAGTTGCCGCCGAACAGCGTCAGATAGTTATACGCCTCGATCGACGCATAGTCATAGCCGCCCGACGCGCTCCGGAACCGTTCGACCATCCAGAAGATCGACATCCCTTCGCCGCGAAACAGCACGGAGCCCAGAAGCAGTACGCCGACCGCGCCGACCAGCCCCGCAACCGACCAAAGCACGTGCTGCGCAAACCGCTTCGTCCTCCACTGATCGACGCCGAGCATGACATACATCAGCACGAGCACCGGTCCGAAGATCAGCGCCTGCCACTTCATCAGGATCGCGACGCCGTACAGGACGCCCGCAAACAACCGGTAGTGCGGCTTTTCGCGGCTCATGTTCAAAAGCAGGAACGCGCCGATCAGAAGCGTCGCGAGGATCGAATCGATCTGTCCCCACGCGCCGGAAAGGAACACCGCGGCGGGATTCAGCACGATCAGCCCCGCAAGCAGCAGCGCGGGTTTGTCGCCGAGCTCGAAGCGTTTTGCGCGGTTCAGGATCAGAAAACCCGAAAGCACGTCGCAGAGGAACGCCGGGACCATATATACGAACAGGCGGAACGGACCCTCCGGGAACAGCGACGCAATGCGGTACAGAAACCCGCAGACGAGCATATATCCCGGCGGATAGTCGCACCAGTTGTCGACATAGAAGGCTGCCGGCCCCTCGATCGCGACGCGGCTGCCCCAGCCCTGCCAGCACGCCATGTCGGTCGCGTGACCTTTGCAGACGGCGCAGAGCACGAACCGGATCAAAAGCCCGATCGCAACAAGGATCGCGAAGATCCCGTATTTGCGATCCTGCTTCTCCTTCAGCGGCGCAAGCCGTTTCCCTCTCCCGTACACGCCGAACAGCAGCACGATCGCCGCGATCGCGCCGGTCCAGAAGATCACCGTAAAGACGGCTTCGTAATCCTCGGCGGTACGGTCCTCGTTCTCGTCGGAGGACGCGTCCGGGATCAAGTTCTGAAACGGGACCGAGGCATTGTCTGTCTGCTCGAGCCGGACGTCTCTGAACCATACGCTGCCGCTCGATTCTGCGGAATATCCGCCGAGCCGCAGCGCAAGCGTGACCGCTTCCTGCGTTTTCGCCGTGCGGAACGCAAGCTCGACCGGCGTCCAGTCGTTCGTGCCGAACAGACCGTCGGAATAGATATAGCTTCCGTCGATCGCAAAGTTATCTATGGCAAGCGTTGCGCCCTGTCCGCCGTACACGTCGCCGGTGCGGATCTCCGCCTGCAGCACATACCGTGTTTCCGGCCTGACGTCGATCGTACGGACCAGACGGCAGTCGTCCTCGCCCTGCACCGCAAAACCGAACGCGCCGTCCTCCGTCAGGATCCGGTATCCGCCCTCATAGGAGTTCATATACCAGCCGTTCGGAACGCCGTCCGTCGCGTCCGTAAAATCAAAAGCGGTCGTTTCCGCGCCTGCGCCGCCGGTCGATTCCGATCGGCCGCACGCCAAAAGTGCGGCGAGCAGAACGATCGCCGCTATGATGATCCAAATCCGGAATGCCTTTCGCAAGATCCGATCCTCCGATCCCATCGTTTCTAAACAGTATATCACATCCGCGCATACGGGGCAACCGCTAAAATGCGTTGACGATATGGCTGACGCTTTTTTCGGGCAGCAGCACCTCGATCACGTCGAAGCGCGCGGGCTGTTCGATCCCGCCGTTGCTCAAAAGCCAGCTTTCGGCGGCGAGCCGCAAAAACCGCCGCTTGTTTGCGTCCACCGCGTCCGCAGGGCGTCCGAAGCTGCCCGGCGTCCGCGTTTTCACCTCGACGAACACGACCGTACCGGTGCTTTTCTCCCGCGCGATCACGTCGATCTCGTGACGGTACGCGCGCCAGTTCTTTGCAAGAATGCGGTAGCCGCTGCGCCGCAGATGCCGCACCGCGAGCCGCTCGCCGGTTTTTCCCGTTTCCGCCGCCGTCATAGCAGATTTTTGATGAACGAGCGCCGGTGCAGCGGGCACGGTCCGTACGCTCTGATCGCGTCCATGTGCGCCTTTGTGCCGTAGCCCTTGTTCTGCGCGAAGCCGTACATCGGAAAGTACGCGTCCTGCTCGCGCATGTAGCGGTCACGCTCGACCTTGGCGACGATCGACGCCGCGGCGATCGAATAGCTCAGCGCGTCGCCGTGGATCAGCGCGTGCTGCCGCGCGGGGATCTTTAACCCCGTCAGCGCGTCGATCAGCACGTCCGTGACCGGCGTTTGCATCTTCGCAAACGCTTCGCAGAACGCGCGCTTCGTCGCCTCCAGAATGTTGATCTCGTCGATCACGGTCTGATCCACCCACGCGGTCTGCGCCTCGATACAGGTGGAGAGAATGCGGTCGTACAGCGCTTCGCGGCGCTTTTCGCTGACCTTTTTCGAGTCGTTGACGTATTCCAAAAGCGGCTCCGGCGGCATCACGACGCAGGCGACGACCACAGGTCCCGCAAGGGGTCCCCGTCCCACCTCGTCCATGCCCGCGAGGATCACGCCGTCCTGCGTCCAGAACGCGCGGTCGCGTTCGGAAAGCGCCAGCAGCCGTTCCTGCTCATTCCGCTTCGCCATCGTTTTCCTCCTTCGGCGGCTGTTCCAGCGTGACGCGCGCGATCTTCCCCGCGCGGAACTCGTCCAGAACGATCCTCGCCGCGCGTTCGGCGTCATAGACCCCGCCCTTCAGGATGAACCCGCGGCTTTTTGCCACGCCTTCCAGAAGCGCGCCTTCCGGCGTGTCCGCGGAAAGCTTTTTATACCGCTCGTACAGCGCGTCCGGACAAAGCGTCCGAAGCGTCGACAAAAGGTGCTCGGAAAGGTCCTCGAGGTTCAGGATCTCGTCGTTGATCGAGCCTAAAAAAGCGAGGTGCTCCGCAAGCGCAACGTCGCCGAGCCTCGGCCACAAAAGCCCCGGCGAATCCAGCAGCTCGAGATGCGGCGTGATCTTCACCCACTGCTTGCCCTTCGTGACGCCGGGCCTGTCGCCGGTCATCGCGCGTTTTTCGCCCGCGATGCGGTTGATCAGCGTGGACTTGCCGACGTTCGGAATGCCCGCGATCAGGACGCGGATCGTCTTCTTCACGCCCTTTTCCTCGAACCGCTTCACGCGCTCCGCCGTCGCCTTTTCGATGAGCCGGACCGCCGTCGCCTTTGCGTTCTGCGCGCTCGAAACGATCTCCGCCGCCTCGACGCCCTGTCGCTTATAATACCCGATCCAGCGCTTATTGGATGCAGGATCGGCAAGATCGCTCTTATTCAGCAAAAGAACGCGCGATTTTCCCTGAAACAGCGCGTCGAAATCCGGGTTTCTCGAAGCCAGCGGCGCGCGCGCGTCGCAAAGCTCGATCACGACGTCGATGAGCTTCAGATTGTCCTCGAGCATCCTTTTCGCCTTCGCCATGTGTCCCGGATACCAGTTGATCGGATTGCCTTCCATAGTGTCCTTTCTTTTCCGATACGGAAAAAGCCCCGAAGCCGGGGCGTTTGTTCAAAGCTTGATCGCCGGAAACTTCTTCGGTTCGGCAGGCTGTCCTTCCGGCGTTTCCTCCGGCTGCTCCTCCGGCTGCTCCTTCGACGCTTTTTTCAATTTGTCGGAGCGCAGAATGCTGTGGATCCCCTCCAGCGTCTGCCGTTCGCTGCGGATCTCAAAGTGAATGATGAACGACATGATCGTGCGCAGCAGAACGATCGCGCCGAGGACCAGAAGTTCCTGCCACTCGCGCACGATGACCGTCCGCAGGACCTCGCCGCCCATCTTGAACGTCAGCGCGATCGCGATGCCCTCCGCGGCGATCAGCCTTGCATGCGGATCCTTCCGAAGCCACGCAATCACGCCGCGGATCGCCGTCAGCACGATCATGATAACGCCGATAACTTCGCACAGCATGACCGCCCATTCGATGATATAGGTGAAATACTGTTGTACGACCGATAATACTTCTTCCATGCTGCAGCCCTCCGAAAATCCCTGCGTTATTCGGGCTTGTCCGGCGTCCGAAGCTCCGGACCCGGATCGCCCAGATTGAAATGCTTGCGGCAAAGCCCGATATACTTGTCGTTTGCGCCCAAAACCACCTGCTCGCCGACCTTAGTGATGCCGCCCTTGCCGTCCAGACGCGCGTTGTTCGTCGCCTTTCTTCCGCACCAGCAGATCGTCTTGACCTCCTCGATCGCGTCCGCCCGGGCGAGAAGCCAGTGGCTGCCCTCGAAGAAGTTGCCCTGAAAATCGGTGCGAAGCCCGTAGCAGATGACCGGGACGTTGTAGTCGTCGACGATCTTCACAAGCAGCTCCACCTGATCTTTCGTGAGAAACTGCGCCTCGTCGATGATCAGGCAGTCGTATTCGCCAGCCTTGACCTTGTTCATGTCGAGCTCCTCCATCGAGATGCAGGTGTCCTCGAGCCCGCAGCGCGACCAGATCCTTCTGGAGCCGTTTCGCGTGTCGATCGACGGCTTGATGAGGATCGCGTTCTTGCCGCGCTCCCAATAGTTATACTTGACCATGATCGCATTCGCGGTTTTGGAGGAGCCCATCGCTCCGTAACGAAAATACAGCTTTGCCATACCCATCCCCCTTTGCAACCCTATTATACAGAAACTGCCTGCGCTTGTCAAAAAAAACCGTAAAATTTACATTTCGGGATTGACGAATCACGGATTCGCGAGTATAATAGCAAAAGCGTCGTGAATCACGACATTGTTGCTCAAGAGGGGAGGGAAAAAAATGGAAATCAGAGTCGGTGAAAACGAATCCCTGGAAAGCGCTCTCAAGAGATGGAAAAGAAAGTGCGCTCGCAGCGGCGTCCTCGCGGAGGTCCGCAGACGTGAGCATTACGAAAAGCCCAGCGTAAAGCGCAAGAAGAAGGCAGAAGCCGCGAGAAAGCGCAAGTATTGATTTTGAAGCAACCGATAAGAGGACCGGAATCCGGTCCTCTTTTTCGTTTACGTCTTTCTGCGTCCTTACGGATTGCAGCGCTTGCAGGGAACATAACCCTGCGCGATCAGCTCCTCGCGCGTGCCGGTGTAATCCCAGCGGTTCTTCTCCAGGATGTCCTTGACCGACGAACAGGACGGTTTGTGAAATTTCCTTGTGTTCTTGTTTACCACATAGGTGATCCGCGCGACGGGTTCTTCCGTCGGCATGGTCCGCTCCGGCGCCTCCGGCGGCGCCGACTCCTCCGGCGTCGTCAGCTCGACCGTTTCCGGCAGGAAATACGGATCCGCGCCGTCGTTTTTTGCAACGTCGAACGTGACGCGCGCGCCGTCGCTCACGCAATGGATCGTGCCGTGCAGATCGGTCCGGTACAGCACGGCGCCGGACGCTTTCAGCGCATCGAGCACCTGCTCCGTCGGATGCCCGTATCCGTTGTCTTTGCCGACCGAGATCACGGCAAACGACGGATCGGCACGGTCCAGAAACTGCCGGGACGTGGAATTGCCGCTGCCGTGATGCGCGACCTTCAGCACGTCGCAGGACAGGTCCGCCCCGCTTTCCAGCAGGATCGCCTCGTCCTCCGTTTCGCAGTCTCCCATGAACAGAAACGCCGTCGCCCCGTAGCAGATGCGGATGACAAGCGAGGTATTGTCGCTGATGATCGCGCCGGCTTCGGGATACAGGATCGTGACGGACGCGCTTCCGAGCATAAACCGCTCGCCCGCGTCCGGGATCGTAACGGACGCGCCGTATTTTTCAAGCTGCTTTTTGAAATTGGCAAACGTCTTCGTATCGCTTTCGGTGACCGTGGAATAGACCCTGTCCGCGGATGCGTACTGCAGCGCGCCGGACAGTCCGCCGATGTGGTCCGCGTCCGAATGCGTCGCTGCAATGCAGTCCAATCGTTCGATGCCGTGCGTTTTGAGAAAGCTGTACAGAAGCTGCGAGCTGCCGCGATCCCCGCCGTCGATCAGCATGGCGTGTCCGTTGCACAGAATGCACGCGCCGTCGCCCTGTCCGACGTCCAAAAACCAGATCTCAAAGGTCGATCCCTCCGTGATCTGCGGATCCTCCTCCGCCGCAGGCGCGTCTGTCGGGGCGTCTGTCGGGGCGCTCGTCGGGGTCGGAACGGAAATAGGCGTGCCGGACGGCGCTGTTTCTTCGGAGATCGGCGCTGTGGGAGCGGGCGTGTCCGCATCGGAAACGGGCTGCGGATCGTGCGCGGTCTGTCCGGCGCCGCAGCCGAACAGCGCGCCCGCGAAAAAGGCGCACAGAAGCAGCAGCGCGCAAAGTGTTTTCATGGTTCCCGCGACCGACCGGTCACGGCATGACGGCGATGAACGCATGTCCCTTCTCTCCTTTTTCGCGGTACGATTTCCGTTTATCGTTTCCATCATACAAAATGATCGCGTTTTCGTCAAGCGTGCCCGGTCAGTTCCACTCGTCCCGGGTCTCCCGCGGGCGTCTGCGCCCGCCTGCCGGTTTGTTCGGCAGCGGACGTCCCTTCCGGGGAAGCGCTTCCATGCGTTTTTTGCAGTTCAGCCAGTCCACCGTGCGGATCACGTTTTCGAGATCCGCTTCATCCAGCCCCTTCGCATAGGTGAGCTCGATGCGCACCGTGTCGCTCTCCGCGATAAACCAGCCGGATACGAGGTCGATCCCGACGAACGTGCCGTCCCCGAGGCGGAACGCCGCAGGCTCCGGCTCCGCGCCGCGCAGCTTTTCGCGGAAGAACGCATCGTTCTGCACGTCGGTGCGGATCGCGTCAAGATATACCGCGTCCGTGATCGGTTCCGCGCCGAAACGCGTCTGTACATAGGCTGCGAGCTCCGCGCCGCTGATCGCGTTGGGCGTCAGGTTCGGGCGCTCCTTTTCATAGACCGTTTTCCATTGTTCGGTCAGCGGCGGAAACAGCTTTTTGATCTGCATATCGATCCTCCTTTCGGGAAAAAGGGCGAGGCAAAACTGCCCCGCCCCCGTTTGATTGACTTCAGTTCTGCGCTTCGACCTCAAACGTCTTGATCATGCCGACCACATAGCGCAGGATCGCGACTGCGTCCGCCGCATTCGGCATGCCGTCGAAATCGGGCGCAACGTCCGCGTTCAGCGCGCCTTCCGGCGTCAGCACGGAGAGACCGACCAGCGCGCGCAGCACGAGCGCCGCGTCCGCCGAGGTGATCTTTCCGTCGCAGTTGGCGTCGCCGTACGCCGGGATCACCTGTACGATGTCCGCACGGCTGCGCGTACGGATACGCGGACCGATCTGATCGGAGTTCTCATAGCTGTTCTGACCGATGGACGCAATGCCGCATGCGGTAAGATACGCGCCTTCCCTGACCCAGGAAAGATCGTGATAGCCCTGCTCGTCCGGCACGCAGCCGTCGCTGCAGTTGATGTAGCCGTCGAGGAAGACCAGGACCTCGCCGGAGCCGTCGTCCACATGGATCGTGCCGAGCACGCCGTTCGCGTCGTATTCGACCTTGGTGACCTTGCCCGTGAACGCGACGAAGTTGCCGACCTTTTCGGGCGAAGCCGCCTCTGCCGTCGTGAGCATTTCGGGAACGACATACTGCTCTGCGTTCTCCGCGCAGATCTCGTCGATCACCATGTTCAGGACGCCGTCGTCGATGACGTACGTTTCGATCGTCTGCATGTTCGCCATCGTGATCGCGACCTCGAGGAGTCTCGCGCGCGTCGCGTAACCGGTCGTGACAACGCCGTCCGCGTTGTATTCGACGTCGCGCAGCGTGATATCCTGAATGTCTCCGCCGTAGTCGTTGCCGCAGTTCAGCTCGATCTCACCCATGTACTCGCTCGTCATACCGGTGATGCGGAGCTTCTGACCGACCTCGTAACGTCCCGCGACCGGGAACACGTTGATGCCGCGGCCGGATTCGTCCTGGATGTAGATGCAGTCGAAGAACGCGGTGTCCTTGTCGTAGCCGGACGCGTTGGAGGTGACGTAGCCCTCGATCGTGTAGGAGGTGTTGAGCTTGCCCGCCTCGTGGATCTCCGCGATCGGCGTGACCTCAGCCGGATGGATCATCTTAAAGAGGTTCACGACGATCTGGTAGTTCGTGTTTTGCAGCGTTGCCGCACTCTCCATTTCGACCTTGACTTCGAACGTGGAGAAGAAGGTGACGCCGGAGGTGATGCAGAAGCCGCCCGTGGGCAGTTCTTCATAGGCGAGCACGCTGATCGTGTCCTGATCGCCCGCCGCGTCGTAGTACGGCTGATAGATCTTGTCCGCCGTGACGTTCTTGCCGCCGTTGTAGTAGAGCGGGTAGGAGCTGACGAACGAGGTATCGAACGCATTGACGACGCTCGTCGCACCGTTCAGGATGATCGGCGCCGCGTTGTAGCAGGAGAACATCAGGTTCGTGTTCTCGATAAGGTACTCGGTGAGCGGGTTGTCCCAGTTGTAGAAGTCCTTGCCGGTAAAGTGCAGGCGGTAGGATTCGTTGGTCATGTTGACCGCGTCGGAAACGATGCCCTTGCCTACGCGCGCCTTGGCGCCGATGGTTTCGAGCAGTTCGTTCGAGATGACGCTCGCCCATTCCTCCTCGTTTTCCGGCTCGAGACGGTCGGACTTCGAGCAGACGATGAAGCTGCCGCCGCGCTCTGCGTATCTGCCGATCGCCGCGATCTCGTCCTCGGTGTAGAGCGAATCCGCAACGGAGATGCTCGCGCCCTTGAACGGAGCGGTCAGAACGAGCAGGTCGCAGTTTTCGAGCACTTCATCGGTGATCGGCTCGGTGATGTGCTGCGACTTGACGCCGTACTGCGCCGCGAGCTCAATGAACGCCGTGTCGGAATCCGCATAGTTGCCGGAGACGTAGAAGTTGCTGTGTCCCGCGTCGATCAGCATCAACGACATATCCGCGCCGTCGCGGACAATGAAGCCGAGGTTGCCGTTGAACACATATTCGACGCCGCGGAACATCGCGGTGACCTTGACGTCCAGCATAAAGCGTCCGGTTTCCGTAGGTACGTAGATCCAGGTGAGCTTGTCATCCTGCTTGGTCGTGGTCAGCACGGAGGTGCCGTCTGCAAACGT
>CAMVGD010000012.1 GCA_947166925.1 uncultured Clostridia bacterium
GACGTTCGCGATCGCCGAAGGCACTGTGGACGCCACGAACGCGGCAAGCACGAAGATTTCGCATCTCGGCTTCAACGCAGCGAAGAACTACTTCGCGATCGCCCGCACGGCAGATCCGGAGATTTGCTTCTGGAAGCTTGCGGGATCCACCGAGACCACGACCTACACCACGGTCATCGGCTGATCCATCGATAAACGCAAAGCGCTGTCCCAAACGGTACAGCGCTTTCTGTTTTGACTGACCGGCATTCGGACCGGATTCTGCGAAAAGATGCAATTCGGATCCGGACGATCAGCGACCGGTCCGGTATTCGTTCGGCGTCATGCCGGCGTACTTTTTGAATACCCGTATGAAATGTCCGTGGGAGGAAAAACCGAGATAAGCGCCGATCGCTGAAGCGCTTTTGTCGGAGTAGCGGAGGAGGCGTTTGGCTTCCTCCGTTTTTTCCCGGAGGATGAAATCGGTCAGCGTTTCTCCGGTTTCCTGCCTGAATTTCGCGGACAGATACGGACGGCTCAGATAGAACGCCTCCGCCATCTTCTCCGTGCTGATCGGTTCGGACAGGTGATGCCGGACATAGTTTGCGACATCCGCCGCAAGCTTGGTCGGATGGTGTCCCAGATGCAGCTTTTCCACCTGTTCGGTGAATTCAAGGATCATATGATACTGCAGGTTCATGATCCGGCTCTGGTCGGACAGAAGCTCAACGCGCTGAATATACCCGTCGGACAGCGTGAACGCGTCGTCCTCCCGCATGCCGCCGCGGATCGCGGCGCGTGACGCCAGTGTCACGGCAACGATAAACGTGTTCTTGAGCTGCCGGAGCTGGTTCGGGGCGATCGTACCCCCGCGGATCGCAGGCGCCTGCTCCATCCAGCGCTTCAGCGCAGCGGTGTCGCCCCTGCGTACGATCTCCATCAGCGCTTCCTCGATCGCGAGCGCGTTGTGCGTTTCCTGCGGACGCGGCGCTTCCTCATAGACGCGCGCCGTGCGGCGTTTTTCGACGCCGGATTTGATCGTCTGCTGTTCTTCGCTGAAGATCGCGACGTCCGAAATGGCGAGCGTTTCGCCGCCGTTCAGAAAATGATTCATCGTGCAGAGCATCGAAAGCAGCGTTTCCACCGGCAGATGCGTGATCCCGTTCATGCCGGCAATGAACGCGGGCACGTCCTCCTTCGGCACGTCGAGCTTGAACGCAAGCTCGCGGAGATCCTGCTCGTTCGCCATGACCTGCGACGTCGGTCCGATCACGATCGACGCGTTTTTCAGATGGATGACCCCGTAATAGTGAAACAGCGGCGTAACGAAGTATCCGACATGCCCGGCGATCGAAAGGATCTCCTTCCGGTACAGCTCGAACGGGTCTTTGGGCAGCTTTACCGGGAACCACGCAAACGTAAGCGCCCCGTTTTCCGTGAGCCGGACCGGAATGCCGGACAGCGTCCCCATGGATTTTGCAACGTATTTGAGATCAAACATGGTAATTGCCTCCGATTCATTACAATTATACGCAAAACATTACAAAAATGCAATACAAATGGACAGAAGCGTATTATAATACAGGTATCAAAGCGGGAGGAGTCTTTATGGATACGGAACGGATCATCGGTCAAATGACCGTGGAAGAAAAGGCAGCGCTGGTTTCGGGTACGGATTTCATGTATACCAATCCGATCCCGCGGCTCGGCATTCCGAGCCTCAGGATGTCGGACGGTCCGCACGGGCTGCGGATCCAGAAAGCGGGCGGCGACAACGGCGTGAGCGAAAGCGCGCCCGCGACGTCGTTCCCGACGGCGGCGGCGACGGCTTCGGGCTGGAATCCCGACAACACGCGGAAGATGGGCGAGGCGATCGCGGAGGAGTGCCGGTACTACGGCGTGCACACGGTCCTCGGTCCCGGCGTCAATATCAAGCGCAATCCGCTCTGCGGCAGGAATTTCGAGTATTTCTCCGAGGATCCGCTGCTTGCGGGCGTCATGGGCGCGGCGGAGGTCGAAGGCGTGCAGTCGAAGGGCGTCGGCGTCTCGGTCAAGCATTTCGCGCTGAACAATTCCGAGAACTACCGCTTCATGGGAAACTCCGTGGCGTCCGAAAAGACGATGCGCGAGATCTATCTGAAGCCGTTCGAGTACATCGTAAAGAACGCGCATCCCGCAACGGTCATGTGCGCGTACAATCAAGTCAACGGCACGTTCTGCTCGGAAAACAAATGGCTTCTCACGGACGTGCTTCGGAAGGAATGGGGCTTTACGGGCGTAGTCATGAGCGACTGGGGCGCGGTGCACGACCGCGTCGCGGGGCTTTCTGCCGGGCTCGATCTTGAAATGCCGGGCGATACGGCGATCTGCCGCAGATGGATCCTGGACGGCGTCGCGAACGGAACGCTGCCCATGGAGGATCTGGACGCCGCATGCCGGAACATCTTAAACTGGGTCGATCAATACGCCTGTCCTGCCGATCCCGGAGCTGTTGACTGGGACGCGCATCATGCGCTTGCGGGCGAGATCGCCGCGGACTGCGCGGTGCTGCTGAAAAACAACGGCGCGCTGCCGCTCAAGGGCACCGAAAAGCTGCATATCGCGGGCGAGCTTTTTGCAAACATGCGCTATCAGGGCGCGGGAAGCTCCATGATTCATCCGACGAGGGTCACGACGCCGAAGGATGCGTTCGACGCGCACGGCGTAAAGAGCGTCGCGCTCGACGAGAGCGATGCGGTGCTGATCTTCGCCGGGCTGACGGACGAATACGAATCCGAGGGCTGCGACCGCGAGAACATGCGGATGCCCGAGGCGCATCTCGGGCTCATCGACACGCTTGCGGCAAGCGGAAAAAAGGTCGTCGTCGTGCTGTTCGGCGGATCGCCCTTCGAGCTCCCGTTCTGTGACAAGGTCGACGCGATCCTGCATATGTATCTGCCGGGGCAGAACGGCGGTTCGGCGGTCTACGATCTGCTGTTCGGCTTGAAAAACCCGTCCGGCAAGCTTGCCGAGACGTGGCCGATGCGCTACGAGGACGTGCCGAACCACGAGACCTTCGGCAAGGGACTGAACGAGATCTACGCCGAGGGCACGGAGGTCGGGTACCGGTATTACAACAAGCACAATATCCCCGTGCGGTTCCCGTTCGGCTTCGGGCTTTCCTATACGACATTTGCGCATTCCGAATGGGAGAAGAACGGGGATGTGTACACGCAGACGGTCACCAATACCGGCGACCGCTTCGGCGGCGAGGTCGCGCAGCTGTTCCTTGACGGGGAACTCAAAGGCTTTCGGAAGGCCTATCTGGAGCCGGGCGAATCGAAGACCGTTTCGATCACGGTCGAGGACGAGCCGAAGACGGCATACGCCGACGAATACGTCGTTCCGGAGGAGAAGCCGCGTTTCCCGGTGACGGTCGAATCGCGCTTCACCGATCTCAATCAGAGCTTTCTGGGCCGCATCCTCTACAACGCTGTTCTTTCGGTGGTGAAGAAGCAGATGAAGCAGGCGGAAAAGCTGCCCGCGGGACCGGAACGCGACAACGCGATCAAGGGCGCGTACTTTATGAAGCGCATCATGGACAGCAATTCACCGCGTTCGCTGTCGATGTGCGCAGGCAGACAGATGCCGTATAACATTGCGCAGGGCTTTGCGGAGCTGACCAACGGACATCTTTTTAAGGGGATCCGCTGCTTTATGAAAAAGATCAAAGTACCGAAACTGCCGAAGGAGGAGAGCAACGCATGAAACTGCCGAGAAGTCTTGTCAACTCGCCGAACGTAACGAAGCGTGAAAAATGGCTGGGCTACCTTCT
Source organism: uncultured Clostridia bacterium (assembly GCA_947166925.1). Classification (GTDB taxonomy): domain Bacteria; phylum Bacillota; class Clostridia; order Christensenellales; family CAG-138; genus UBA3792. Next base: position 3,794 of record CAMVGD010000012.1, read on the forward strand.
GGGACCCGCGGGCGCGCTGCTTCTGAATGCGGTGCTTGCGACGTATCTGAATGTCTACTACACCGACGTTCTGAAGCTGACAGGCGCTTTCATTGTCGTCTTCCCGATGATCTCCAAGGTGATCGACGCGATCACCAACGTCGTTATGGGACAGGTCATCGACCGCACGCGCACCAGGGAGGGCAAGGCGCGACCGTGGCTGCTCTTATCGGCGTTTCTCGTTCCGATCACCGGTATCCTGCTGTTCACCGTGCCCGAATCGAACGACACGGTCAAGGCGATCTGGATCATGATCTCCTACAACCTGTTCTATTCGTTCGCCTATACGATCTTCAACATGAGCCACGGGCTGATGGTCCCGCTTTCGACCCGCAACTCGACGGAGCGCGGCGGGCTCTCGGTGTTCAACCAGATCACCACGATCATGATGAGCGGCATCCTGGTCGCGCTGATCTTCCCGATGCTCATCATGCCTGCGATCGGCGTCGACAAGGGCAAGTGGATCACGTTGATGAGCATCATTTCGATCCTTGCGCTGCCGCTGACACTCCTTGAGTATTTCTTCACGAAGGAGCGCGTCACAGAGGAGACGACGCAGGCGGGCGAGGAGACCAAGCTGCCGTTCCTCAAGCAGATGAAGATCCTGTTCACCGACAAATACATGATCCTCATGTATGCGTATTTCCTCCTCTATACGGTCGGCATGACGCTCAAGAACATCGGTCTTGTCTACTACTGCAACTACGTTTTAGGCACGTACAACGACGGCGTCACGCAGATGCTGGTCTCGGTCATCGGCGGCATTCCAATGGGCATCGGCATCTTTGCGGTCTGGCCGCTCGCCAAGAAGTTCGGCAAGCGCAACGTCACGATGGTCGGCTTTATTCTGTACGCGGTGGGGTCGCTGATCTGCTGGATCTTCAGCACCAATCTTGTCATGGTGCTGATCGGTCAGTTCATCAAGAACATCGGGGGACTCCCGTGCGCATACGTGTTCATGGCGCTGTTTGCGGACTGTCTCGACCATGTCGAATGGAAGACGGACGTCCGTCTCGACGGCGCGGCGATGTCGATCTACAACATCATTGCGGTCGCCATGGTCGGTATCATGACCGGCGTGTTCAACTGGATGCTGAGCGCCTCGGGCTATATTGCGCCGACAGAGTTCAAAATGGCGGCGCCGCAGATCACGCTGCCGCGAGCGGCGGATTTCTTCTCGAACATGGGCACGTACGTCCATACGTGGATGAAGCCGGTCCTTGATATGCGCGCCGAAGTGAGCGCGTTCCTATCCGCAAACAGTCTGATCCCGCAGATCCCGGTGGAAAGCCTGCAACCGGCAAAGATCGTGACGGTCGCCATTCAGCAGCCTGAAAGCGTCAGCTGGATGATCTCGTTCGCGTTCGTCGGACTGGAGGTCTTCACCGGCGCGGCGCTCGTTGCGATCCTGTTCTTCCTGAACGTCGAAAAGGACCTTCCGAAGAAGCAGGCGGAGATCAAGGCGCGTCACGAGGCGAAAAACGCGGAAGCTGCGGAGAGTGCGGAATGAGGACGTTTTCCGAAAATCTGCAGGCGGCGTATGATTTCTGGCGTCCGAACCGATGGGGGATTAAGCCGTATCTTATCAAGGACGGCAAGAAGCATCCGTTCGCGGTGATCGTGCCCGGCGGCGCGTACAGCATGGTCTGCTCTTATGTGGAGGGACTGCCGTTTGCAAAGGCGTTGAACGCGAAAGGGTATCACGCGATCGTCGCGTACTACCGCATCGGAAAGAAAGCAAAGAATCCTGCGCCGCAGGACGACCTGGAACGCGCGATCCGCGAGATCTTCGCGCGTGCGGCGGAATGGAACCTCGATACGGACAACTGGTCCCTTTGGGGCAGCTCGGCGGGCGGACATCTTGCCGCGAGCTTTTGCGCCGAGCAGCGGAACGTACCGAAGCCGAATGCGCTGATCCTCGTGTATCCCGTCGTGACGATGGGGAAGGAGACGCATGTGGAAAGCCGGGAAAACCTGCTCGGCAGGGATCCCGATCCGGAGATGATCGCGCAGCTTTCCGTCGAGCGCCATATCACGAAGGACTTCCCGCCGACCTACGTCTGGAACGGCACGGCGGACAAGTCGGTCGATCCCCTGAACAGTCGGATGCTTGCAAAAGCGCTTGATCAAGCGGGCGTTTTGTACCGGCACGAGGAATTTGAAGGCGTCGGGCACGGCGTGGGACTTGCAAAGGGCACTGCCGGCGGACCGTGGTTCGATCATGCAGTATCATTCTGGGAGGAACAGCAATGAAAGCCATCCGTCTGAAAACCGAACACTTGTTTGATCCCATCGGGATCGATATCCAAAACCCGCGCCTTTCGTGGAACTGCGAGGGCGGGATCAGGCAGACCGCCTATGAGATCGAAAGCGAGCAATGGAACAGCGGCAGGGTCGAAAGCGGCGCTATGCACGTGAACTATCCCCTTGCGCTTGCTTCCCGCGAGCGTGTCAACTGGAAGATCCGCCTCTACGACGAGAATGGCGAACCCGGCGAATGGAGCGAGGCGTTCTTCGAAACGGGACTACTCTCGCCGTCCGACTTTACGGCAAAGTGGATCACCGGCGATTATGTGCCGAATAAGAAGGAGCGCTATCCGGTCGACTGCTTCAAAAAGACCGTCCGCATCGGAAAACCGGTCGCATCCGCCCGGCTGTACGCGACGGCGTGCGGGCTTTATGAAGCGCGGCTCGACGGCAGAAGGATCGGCGATTTCTGCTTTGCGCCCGGCTACACGGACTACCGGAAGCGTGTGCAGTATCAGACCTACGACGTGACGGAGCTGCTGCACGAGGGCGAAAACGAGCTCACGGTGCAGCTTGCAGACGGGTGGTATCGCGGCAGCTGCGGCGCGTGGGGACGCAGAAACCAGTACGGCACGGAAACGAAGCTTCTGATGCAGCTTGAGATCGTCTATCGGGACGGCGCAAAGGAAACGGTTGCGACCGACAAAACGTGGCAATGGTCGAACGACGGACCGATCCGCTTTGCGGACAACAAGGACGGCGAGATCGTCGAGGCGTTCCGCACGCCGCTGTATACCGGCTGCGCAAAGGAAACGACCCACGGCGTCGTGCCGAGCGCGTCGAACAACGTACCGGTCACCGGGCATGAACGGCTCCGCCCGTTTGTCACGACCGCGCCGAACGGGAAAAAACTCCTGGATTTCGGACAGAACATCGCGGGCGGCGTTGCGTTTTCCGTGCACGCGCGGGTCGGGCAGCGCATGATCTGGCGCTTCGGCGAGATGCTCGACGAGACCGGCAAGCTCACGCAGAAGAACATCCAGCTTTCCAACAAGAAGATGACGACCCCGCTGCAGAAGATCGACTACACATGCGGCGAGGGCCTGAATGAATACAGGACGACCTTTGCGGTGTTCGGGTTCCGGTACGCCGAGGTTGAAACGGACGTCGAACTCGATCCGGAGCACATCGAAGCGATCGCGGTCTATTCCGATCTTGAGCGGACGGGGGATTTCTCCTCGTCGAACCCGCTGCTGAACAAGCTCTTTGACGCGACGCTGTGGTCCGCGAAGGGTAACCATCTCGATATCCCGACCGATTGCCCGACGCGTGAGCGGCACGGCTGGACCGGCGATGCGCAGCTGTTCTTCACGACGGCGTCGTATCTGTTCGACTTCGCGCCGTTCGCAAGGAAATATCTGCACGACGTGTTTGACTGGCAGCGCAAAAACGGGCGGCTGCCGCACATTGCGCCGGACGGCGGCGCGGACTTCTACATGTGGACGATGAACGGTTCGGTCGGCTGGTCCGACGTGGGCGTGCTGATCCCGTGGCGGTACAGCGAGATCAACCGGGACGATTCGATCCTGAAGACCTTCTACGAGGGCATGGCGCGCTACGCACGGTTCATGGAAAAGCGCTGCGGAAAAAACATGCCGCTGTTCTCGAAGCGTTACGAGCTGCCGAAGGAGGCGAAGAAGTATTTCGTCAACCGCGGGCAGAGCTACGGCGAATGGGCGGAGCCGGCCGACGTGGATGGCGGGTTCCATTGGCAGGACTTCGTTGCGCCGCATCCGGAGGTCTCGACCGCCTATACCTGCTATGTGCTCGGGCTGATGGCGAAGATTGCAAAGCGGCTCGGACACGACGCGGATGCAGAGGAGTTTCAGTCCTACAGCGACGGCTGCAAAGAAGCGTACCGCGCGCTGGTCAAGACAGACACGTTCAGTCTCGACACCGACCGGCAGGCGCAGCTTGTCCGTCCGCTGTACTTCGACCTTCTGGACGAGGAGCAGACCGCGTTTGCAAAGAAGCGGCTCATTCAGGCGCTCGAGCATTACGGCTGGCGGCTCGGCACGGGCTTTCTGTCCACGCCGCTGATCCTGTACGTGCTCGCGTCGTACGATATCGAGGCGGCGTACCGGCTGCTTGAAAACGAGCAGATCCCGGGATGGCTCAGTATGCCGAAAAACGGCGCGACGACGATCTGGGAAGCATGGGAAGGTCCCGCAGGCGCAAAGGGCGGCATCGGCAGTCTGAATCACTATTCCAAAGGCGCCGTCGTCGAATGGCTGTTCACAACCATGTGCGGCATCCGGGTCGACGGCGAGAATCACTTTACGGTCGCGCCGCAGCCGGGCGGACAGTTCACGCACGCCGAGGCGTCGTACAACAGCGTGTTCGGCAAAATTGCAAGCAGGTGGGAGAAAAAGGACGGCAAAACGATCTACACGATCGACGTACCCGCAAACTGCGAAGCCGAGATCCTTCTGCCCTCCGGCAGAACGGAGACCGTCGGCGCGGGACTGCATTTTTACACGGAGGAAGCATGAAACGGGTTCTTGCGATCGACATCGGCGCGTCAAGTGGGCGGCATATCGTAGGTTGGCTCGAAAACGGGAAGTGGCAGACCGACGAGGTCTACCGCTTCCCGAACGGCGTCACGGAATCTGACGGGCACCTTGTCTGGGATATTGACGCGCTGTTCGATCATGTGAAAAAGGGCATTGCGATCGCGCAGGAAAACTATCCGCAGATCGAAAGCCTGAGCATCGACACCTGGGGCGTGGACTATGTGCTTTTGAACGGAGAGGAAACGATTTATCCGGTCTATGCCTATCGCGATCATCGCACGGAGGCGGTGATCGAAGTGGTGCATGAGAAGATGCCGTTTTCGACGCTCTACCGCCATACCGGCATCCAGTTTCAGCCGTTCAATACGATCTATCAGCTCTTTGCGGACAGGGAAACGGGGCGGCTGAAAACTGCGACCGATTTTCTGATGATCCCGGAATATCTGCTGTACCGGCTCTGCGGCGTCAAAAGCCACGAGTACACCAATGCCACCACTACCGGCATGGTGAACGCCGAGATCGGGGAATACGATCCGGAGATCCTCTCTGCATTGAACCTGCCGAAGCGGCTGTTTCATCCGCTGCAAAAGCCGGGAACGCAGATCGGCATGTATGAGGGCATCAAGGTCCTGTTGTGCGCCACGCACGACACGGGCAGCGCGGTCGAGGGGATCCCGATGGAGGGAAATGAGCCGTACATCTCCTCCGGCACGTGGAGTCTTTTGGGCGTCAAAACGGAGAAGCCGCTGACCGACGGAGCAAGCGAACGCGCCAACTGGTCCAACGAGGGCGGCGTGGGCTACAACCGCTATCAGAAGAACATTATGGGCATGTGGCTACCTAACCGCCTGCGTGCCGAGCTGTGCCCCGAAAAACCGTGGAGCGAGATCACGGCGGAAGCGGAGGCAAGCACATTCAAAGAGACGGTTGACGCCAACGCTGCGGCCTTCTTCGCGCCGGAGAGCATGCAAGCCGCGTTCGATGCCGCGCTGTGCACAAAGCCGCAGACTGCGGGAGACTATTTCCGCTGCGCGTACCGGTCTCTGGCGCTCTCCTACAAGCAGGCGATGGAGGAACTGGAACGCAATACGGGCAGGACCTATGACAAGCTCTATATCGTCGGCGGCGGGGCAAAGAATGCGTTTCTGAACCGCCTGACCGAACAGGCGACCGGCAAACAGGTGATCGCCCTGCCGATCGAGGCAACGGCGCTGGGAAATTTGAACATACAGATGGAGGCAGACAACCTCTCAGTCACCTGACGGTGACAGCTCCCCTTGCACAGGGGAGCCAGGAAGGCTCAAACGACTTGCGCTTCCTTGCGCAGAGAAGCCAGAAAGGCGGAAGCAATTTGCCTCCCCTGTGTAAGGGGAGGTGGCAGGCGAAGCCTGACGGAAGGGTTGTTATCAATTGCGCTGACGCGCATGAATTGACCTTGCGGTCATGAATTGTCCGACGGACATGAATCGGCTTCGCCATGAAGAATCAAACGGAGGAAGGAACATGAGTTTTACGGAAGCAAAAGCAGCATACGCCGCGTACGGCGTGGACGTGGAAAACGCGATCGAGACTTTAAAGACCGTGCCGGTCTCCCTGCACTGCTGGCAGGGCGACGACGTGCGCGGGTTCGACACCGACCCGAATAAGCCGTTGACCGGCGGCATTCAGACGACCGGCAATTACCCGGGCAGGGCGAGAACGCCTGACGAGCTGATGCAGGACCTTGACAAGGTGCTGAGCCTGATCCCCGGCAAGCCCAAGATGAACCTGCACGCAAGCTACGCGATCTTCGAGGACGGCGCTTGGGCGGACCGCGACAAGCTGGAGCCAAAGCATTTTGAAAAATGGGTCAGATTCTGTAAAGAGCGTGGTTTGGGCTGCGACTTCAACCCCACGTTCTTCTCCCATCCGAACTGCGATCCGCTGACGCTGTCCAGCCCGAACGCAGAGACCCGCCGCTTCTGGATCGAACACGGCAGGGCGTGCATCCGTATTTCGAGCTACCTCGCGGAAGAACTGGGCGAGCCGTGCGTGATGAACATCTGGACCGGCGACGGCTTCAAGGACATTCCCGCCGACCGCATGGGACCGCGCGTGCGCTATAAAGAAAGCATTGACGAAATCCTGAAAGAGCCGTATGATTTCACCAGGGTCAAGCCGTGCATTGAAAGCAAGGTCTTCGGCATCGGCGTCGAGGCGTACACGGTGGGTTCCGGCGAGTTTGCGCTCTCCTACGCCGCGATGAACCGCAGTAAGTGCATCCCGCTGATGGATAACGGGCACTATCACCCGACCGAGGTGGTTTTCGATAAGATCCCCGCGCTGCTTGCGTTCTTCCCGGAGATCGCGCTGCATGTGACGCGCCCGATCCGTTGGGATTCCGATCATGTGGTGCTGTTCGACGACGAGACCAAGGAGATCGCGCGCGAGATCGTGCGCTGCGGGATCGACCGCGTGCATATCGCGCTTGACTATTTCGACGCGTCGATCAACCGCATCTCGGCGTGGGTGACCGGCTTCCGCAACGTGCAGAAAGCGCTGCTGTTTGCGCTGCTGCAGCCGAACGACGACTTGAAAGCCCTGCAGAATGCCGGTAATTTCAGTAAGCTCATGGCGACGCAGGAGGAGCTCAAAACCCTGCCGTTCGGCGAGGTCTGGAACGAATACTGCCGCAGATGCAACCGCCCGGTCGACGGCGCATGGTACCCGGAGATCGAGGCATACGAAAAGGAAGTTTTGGAGGCAAGAAAATGAAGGACGTTCTGAACGCAACGTTTCTGATCGAAATGATCCGTACCGCGACAAACATGTACAACCACGGCTGGGACGAGCGCAACGGCGGCAATATCAGCATGCTGCTGGACGAGGCGGAGGTACGGAAATACCTGACGTTTCCCGCGATCGTCCGTACGATCCAGACGGGCTTTACTGCACCGGAGCTTGACGGAAAGATCTTCCTCATCACCGGCACGGGCAAATATTTCAAGAACGTGCAGTACGATCCGGCGAAAAATCTCGGGATCGTCCGCCTTGCGAAAGGCGGCGCCGAAGCGGAGGTGCTTTGGGGCTTTTCGGACGGCGGCAAATTCACCTCGGAGTTTCCGGCGCATATGATGAGCCACGTCGCGCGCATGCGGGTCAACCCAGAAAACCGCGTCGTCATGCACTGCCATCCGGCAAACCTTCTTGCCATGACCTATGTGCACGATCTCGACGAACGCGCCTTTACGCGTACGCTCTGGCAGATGTGCACCGAATGCATCGTGGTGTTCCCGGACGGCGTGAACGTGCTCCCGTGGATGCTCTGCGGCACCAACGAGATCGGCGAAGCCACCGCAAAGAAGATGGAGACCGCAAGGCTTGTCGTCTGGGCGCAGCACGGGATCTACGGCGCGGGACGCGATCTCGACGAGACCTTCGGGCTCATTGAGACCGCCGAGAAGGCCGCGGAGATCTGGATGAAGATCGCGCATCTGCCGCAGCTTAACACCATCACCGACGAACAGATGCATCTGCTCGAAGCGCACTTCGGCGTCAAGGCGCGCGAAGGCTACCTCGACTGAACGCGCGCGGATCGCACGCCCACGAACGATCGGGGCGGGATCCTGCGATACGGTCCGTCCGGCGCTTTCGCGCTCCGGAGAGACCGGCGGAAGCTTTCGACCAATCAAAAATCACAGCCAGCCGGACGGGGCTGTGATTTTTTGTACAGATGCGGGAAAGAGACGAACCGATCGCGCCGTTCGGCGGGAGACGGCGCATTACGGCGCGACGCGGTTGCAGGTGCGGAAGATCAGCAGCGCAAGCTTTTTGGGCTCCATGTCGAACCCGCGTTTGATCCACTCCATGATCATGTGCACACTGCCCTGCATCAGAAAACACAGGATATACGGTTCCTCCGCCGCAGCGCAGGAGAGGGGAATGTTCACGCGCAGGCTGTCCAGCATGTTCCGGATAAACCGGCTGCGGAAGTCTTCGCTGCCCGCGTCGAAGAACAGGATGCGGAACAGGGAGGCGTTGCTTTTGATGTACAGCAGAAACGTTTCGATCATGCCCGGCGCGTCGGCGGCGGGCTTGACGTCTTTCAGCGTTTCCAGCGTCTTTTGATACACCTCGTTTTCGACGTCCGAAAGCAGAGCGAACTGGTCGGTATAGTGCAGATAAAAGGTCGTCCGGTTCAGATCCGCCTGTTCGCAGATCTCCTTGATCGTGATCTCATTGAACGACTTTTTCTGCATCAGCTCGATCAAAGCCGTCCGTAAAAGCAGGCGCGTCATCTGCGCGCGCCGGTTGTTTTTGACCGCCATAGTTCCTCCCGTCAGTTTTCGTAATCTTGTTTGGATTTCAACAGATCCGATCCGAATGTCGAAGTCACGACATCCTAAAAACATCTGCTGATTGTTATTTCAACACGATGTCGATATAATAATAGGCGAAACAGGACAAAATGTCAATACCATACGGGAGGAACGCAGCATGAAGGTATTTATGATCGGCGGAACGGGGCTTTTGGGCTCGGAAGCCGCAAAGGAATTGATCCGAAGAGGGCACGAGGTATCGTCTCTGGCGCTGCCGCCGCTGCCGACCGGCGCGGTGCTGCCGCCGGAAATGAAGCTCGAATTCGGAAACTATCTCGAGATGAGCGACGAGGCGCTCAAACAGCACCTAAAAGGCTGCGAGGGCTTCGTGTTCGCGGCGGGCGTGGACGAGCGCGTGGAGGGACCCGCGCCGATCTACGAGCTCTACAAGAAATACAACATCGACCCGGTGAAGCGGCTTCTGTCGCTCTGCCGGGAATGCGGCGTGAAACACGTCGCGATCTGCGGTTCGTACTTCTCCTATGCCGCCAAGAAGTGGCCGGAGAAGGAATTGACTAAATGGCATCCGTATATCAGAAGCCGCATCAATCAGGAGAAAGCCGCAATGGCGTTTGCCGATGATATGGACGTTGCGGTGCTGGAGCTTCCGTACATCTTCGGCACGCAGCCTGGCAGAAAGCCGGTATGGGTGTTCCTCGTCGAAAACGTCATGAGCATGAAGAAGGTGACGATGTACCCGAAGGGCGGCTCGACGATGGTGACCGTGCATCAGGTCGGACAGGCGATCGCGGGCGCGATCGAGCGGAACCGCGGCGGCAACTGCTATCCGATCGGCTGCTACAACCTGACGTGGGTGGAGCTATTGAAGATCGTCCACAAGTATCTCGGATGTCCCGACAAGAAGATCGTCACGATCCCAAACTGGATGTACGCGATCGGCGGCAGAAAGATCATGAAGGAGCAGAAAAAGCACAACATTCAGGGCGGTCTCCATATGGTGAAATTCACCGACATCATGTGCTCGAACCTGTTCATCGACAAATCCGAGGGCTGCGACGCGCTCGGCGTGACCGATGACGATATCGACGCGGCGATCGGCGACAGCATTCTGCTTTGCAAGGACGTCATCGAAAAGAAAACCGCCGTGCTCGGCATGAAGGGAGAATGACATGCAGACCGTATTTATGACCGGCGCGGGCGGCGGCATGGGCTTTGAAAGCTTCAAGGCGATGCTGCCCGATCTGGGAACGCTCTATAACCTTGTGATTCTTGTGCGCGACAGTGAAAAGAACCGCAAGCTGTTCGCACCATACACGGAGCAGAAAGGCCTTTCGATCGTCTGGGGCGATCTTCTGAACAAGGACGATGTGCGCAAGTGCATTGAGCTTTCCGATATCGTACTGCACATTGCGGCGTTTGTTTCCCCGCAGGCGGACTATTTTCCCAAGAAGGCGATGCAGAACAACTACGGCTCGACGCGCAATCTGATCGAGGCGATCAAGGACGCGGGCAAGACCGAGACCTGCAGGTTTGTCTACGTCGGCACCGTCGCGGAGACCGGCGACCGCATGCCCCCGATCCACTGGGGCAGGGTCGGCGATCCGATCAAGCCGAGCATGTTCGACTACTATGCGGTATCCAAGGTCGCCGCGGAGCGCTATGTGATCGAAGGCGGGCTCCGTTATTGGGTAAGCCTCCGTCAGACCGGCATCATCGGTCCCGCGATGGCGAAGATCCGCGACGCGATCCAGTTCCACAACTGCCTCGACAACGTGCTGGAATACGCCTCCGATCGCGACAGCGGCAGACTGATGCGCAACCTCTGCGCGTTTGAAGCGGACGGTACGCTCGATCCGTCGTTCTGGGGGCATATCTACAACATCGGCGGCGGCGCGTCGTGCCGCGTCGATACGCTGACGATGTACAAGATCATGTACGGTGAGATCGGCATCAGGAATATCGACTGCGTGATCGACCCGAAGGTCAACGCCACGCGCAACTTCCACGGACAGTACTATCTCGATTCGGACAAGCTCGAAGACTATCTGCATTTCCGTTCCGACAGCATGCAGTATTTCTACGACGCGTACCTCAGGGAACTCGGCGCGGCAAAGCCGTTCGGAAAGATCGTCTGTAAGCTCCCCGGCGGACAGCGCCTGATGGGCGCCATCATCAAGAGCACGTTCAAAAAGCTCCTGAACAGCGAACACGGCACCAAGCATTTTATCGACGCGAACATGGAGGACCATATCGAGGCGTACTGGGGCAGCCGCAAGGCGTGGGAAGCGCTCCCGGAGAAGACCTCCGAGATGAATCATTTCACCGATTGGGACACGGTCGTGCATATCGACCACGGCTACGACGAATCGAAGCCCGAAAGCGAGCTGTCCTATGAGGACATGCAGGGCGCGGCGACCTTCCGCGGCGGCGAGCTGCTTTCCGAAACGATGCAAAAGGGCGATTGGAAAACCAGGCTCCGCTTTCGCTGCGCGTTCGGTCACGAATTCGAGGCAAGCCCGCGGCTCGTGCTGGAGGGCGGTCACTGGTGTCCTGTTTGCGAGCGCAAAAGCTGGAACTACGGCGCGCGCGCCAAGGTCGATCCGTTCTTTGCGCAGGTCTGGGACCCGCTGCACGAGCCGGACGAGCTGCGCGAGTATCCGAAGGAAGTCACGGAACTGGACGTCTGATCATGCCGACACGGACAGACCGGACTGCGCAGCGGGCAGCATCTTTAACCCGTGCAAAAGTTTTTCTTGATGTGCGGGCGCAGCCGGATGTATAATTAACATAAAGAACAGCGTCGGGAGGCGGTCAGATGAAACGCTTGAAGGAAAAACCATGGTTCAATTACGCGGTCGCCGCATGCATCGCCGTCATCCTATACGTTGTACTGACGCATCTGCCGGGCTTTCGGGAGGGGCTCAGGACGTTCCTCGGGTATTTCAGACCGGTGATTCTCGGCTGCGTGATCGCGTATCTCATCAACCCGCTGTCAAAACTGTATGAGCGCAGCGTATTCCGCCGCATCAAGAAGGAAAAAACACGGGAATCCCTGTCCACCGTCCTTGCGTTTATCACGGTGATCCTGTTCCTCACGTTCCTCATGCTGATCCTGATCCCGCAGCTGATCGAAAGCATCAGTCTGTTTGTTGCAAATCTGGATACGTACGCGGCGACGATCAACGACATGCTTGACCGGATCGGGGTTTCCGCTTCGACGCTGCATCTGGACCATGTGATCAGCTCGTCCGAGGCGATCCTCGAAACGGTCACGGACTATATCCGGAACAATCTCAACACGATTCTCAGCATGTCGGTCAGCGCCGGAAAAGAGGTACTACTGTTTTTGATCGCATTTCTGCTGTCGATCTATCTGCTCGGCGGTAAGCGCCGCTTGAAGGACAGCGGAAAGCGGCTGCTCAGGGCGTCCGTCAGCGAAGGCAGATATGAGAAGATCCGGGATTTCTTCGCAAAAAGCCATAAGATCTTCAACCGCTATATCGCGTTCAATCTGCTGGACAGCCTGATCATCGGGATCGTGAACGCAATCTTCATGACGGCGCTCGGCATGCCGTACGCCGGTCTCGTTTCCTTCGTGGTTGCAATCACCAACCTGATCCCGACCTTCGGACCGGTCGTCGGTGCAGCCATCGGCGGGTTCGTGCTCGTACTGGTCAAGCCTTGGTATGCGCTTGCGTTTCTGATCTTCACGGTCGTCCTGCAGTGCATCGACGCCTATCTCATCAAGCCCAAGCTGTTCGGAGATTCCCTCGGCGTTTCGGGGCTGTGGATCCTGATCGGCGTTGTGATCGGAGGCAGGATGTTCGGGATCGTCGGCATCCTCCTTGCGATCCCCGGCGTTGCGATCCTGGACATGCTGTATCGGGAGTATTTCATGCCATGGCTGGAAGCAAGACGTAAGCAGGACAGCGATTCGCCGACCGAACACAAGGAGGAATGATCCGCAAGAAACGGACAAATGAGCTTTTGCGGGCCGAAGCAACACGCTTCGGCTCTTTTCTTGCATCGGCGGGCGTGATGTGGTAAACTGATCCTATCAATCGGGGCATAAGGACAGCGGGGAAATGGAGCAAACGGAAAAGCGGATCGGGATCTGGGTCTTTTCGGGAACGGGGAACACATTAAAATGCGCAGAGGCGCTTGCGGCTGCGCTGACGGAGCGCGGCGTTCCGGTCGGATTGCACGAGATCGCGGACGGGGCGGAAACGGCGACGGAGCGCGACCTTGTGATCTGCTATCCGGTCTACGGCTTCAATATGCCGCGCATCCTCAAACCCTTCTGCCGCCATCTTACGGGCGGCGGAAACGTCTGGTTTCTGAAAACCTCCGGCGAGCCGCTGCATCTGAACGACAATTCCTCCGCGGAGCTGATCCGCATCCTCCGAAAAAACGGATACGCAATCAAGGGCGAGTTTCACTATATCATGCCCTATAACATGGTCTTCCGGCACACAGACGAGATGGCGTCGCGCATGTGGGAGACAGCGCAAATGCGGATCTCCGACGCGGCAAACAAAATTGCAAACGGGGAGGAAACGCCGATCAAGGCGCCGCTTTCCGCAAAGATCGTATCCGCGCTCTGCCGCATCGAGCATTGGTTCTATCCCCGTAACGGCAGGCTGTTTCGCGTCGATCCGAAGAAATGCGTCCGCTGTCAGCAGTGCGTGAAACACTGTCCGACAAAGAACATCACGTTCGAGAACGGCAGGTTCCGCTTTGGCAAAAACTGCATCGGCTGCGTGCGCTGCTCGTTCAACTGCCAGACCGGCGCGATAAAGATCGGGCTCATCGACTTCATGCGCGTCAACGGTCCCTACGATTTCACCCGCGATCCAAAATCCGCTGTGCCCGGACGCTTCTGCAGAAAACCGTACGAGAGCTATTTTGCGGATAAGCGGGATTGAGGAGGCTTTATGAACAATCGGGAATACGGTGCGGAGAATTCCGAAACGATCCTTCTGCTGCACGGCGGAGGACTTTCCTGGTGGAATTACCGGAAGGAAGCCGGGCTTCTCCGTTCTGATTATCATGTCGTTTTGCCGATCCTGGACGGGCACGCCGGAAGCGACCGGCCGTTCACCTCTATCGAGGACAATGCCGCCGGGATCATCGCCTTTATAGACGCGCATTACGGAGGGAGCGTTCTGCTGATCGGAGGGCTGTCGCTCGGCGCGCAGATCCTTTTGGAAATGCTTTCACAGCGAAAGGATATCTGCAAATACGCGATCGTGGAGAGCGCGGCGGTCCTTCCGTCTAAGGTTACCGACGCGCTGATCGGTCTTTCGATCGGCTCAAGCTACGGACTCATCCGGAACCGGTTGTTTGCAAAGCTGCAGTTTCGTTCCCTGCATATGACGCCGACGCTGTTCGAGGACTATTATCGCGATACATGCGCGATCCGAAAATCCGACATGATTGCGTTTCTGAAAGCAAACACGGCATATTCCCTGAAGCCCGCAATCTCGGAAACGTCGGCATCGGTTCATCTCTTTGCGGGAGCGAAGGAGAATCGCCGGATTCTGCGTTCTTTGGATGCAATATACAACGCTGTTCCGGGGAGCCGAAAGACCGTGATCCCCGGTCTGTATCACGGAGCGTTTTCGATCAATCATCCGGAAGAATATGTCCGGACGATCGGGAGGATCCTGCAGAAATCATAAAACCCGCCGATCCTGTTCGGCGGGTCCATTCATATACCTGCAGCGAAATCGCCGCAGACAGAATCAAAGCATGCTGAGCACCTGCTCGTAAACCGCGCCGGTGCAGGCAAGCGTATCGTTGAGCAGCTGTTCGCCTCTGCGGCGGTAGACCGCGGCTCTGTCGGCGTCCTTAAGATAACCGAGGTTGATCAGTACGTTCAGCCAGGCGCTGCGGACGGTCGCTTCCAGCATCATCACGGCGACGCCGAGGTCGCTGACGGCGTTCGCGTTGGTCTTTCCCGGCATGCGCTCGATCATCTTTGCCGCGTCGAGAGAAAGCTCCATCGTGTGCAGCGGCGATTCAATGCAAAGGATCAGCGCGTTCTGGATCGCGGCGGTACGGACGGTTGTTTCTTCCGCCGTCTCTTTGGGCAGATTCAGCGCCGCAGTGAACCGATGGAAGGCGTCGGCGTCGCGTTCCATCGCGTCGAGGAACGCTGCGCGCAGCGCGGAGCATCGTTCCGTGCAGACAAGGGTTTCCTCCGAGAAAGCGGCGTACTGCGGGCGATTCAGGGACAGATTGCCGACCATTTCGGCAAGGGACGACCCCAAGGAGCCGGTCAGGGCTGCCGCAGCGCCGCCGCCGGGAGCTGCCGCATCGGATCCAAGCAATTCAAAGAAAGAACGTACAGTCATATCGGAAAGACGCATCGGTGTTTCTCCTTGTATCGGTTTTTATCCGGGTCCGGTCAGAGACTATCCCGGAAAGCATACATATTTTATAGCTTATTCTGCCCGAAAAAGCAAGCGGTTTTCTGCACATCCATGATCTTCGACCGTCGCAGGAGGCTTCTTTTCCCGGAAAGGGTCGGCGCTGCGGCGAAACGGCTGGCGTGATGCATGATCCGCTCGCAGCGGCACGATTACAATTTCCACGTACAGACGATCTCCGGGCTGATCCGGCAGGGCAAGATCGACGACTGCCTCCGGTATGTCAACGCGCTGGAGGAGGATTCGGCGATCATGAACGCGATCCTACCGGTGAAGGATCCGGCGATCGCGGCGCTGATTCACAATTTCCAGATCATGGCGGTGCGCGAGGGCAACGTCGCTGCCCACGCGATCGTCGCCTATCTTGCAGAACACCAATAACCTACCAACTGCCAAAGACCACCGAACCCCTCGGCGGTCTTTGCGATATACGGGATCGTCTGTTTCGCCGGGGGAGCGCGGCGCAATCTGCGATTCTTCCGAAAAGCGACCTTTTCCTGCGGACGGTCATTGACACGAATCGATCCGGAATCGTATAATCAGTATGGGATTTGATTCCCCACGGAACGGTTTGACTTCCGTACGAATTCCGGATAAGGATGCTGCCATATGAAAAAAGCTTTGATCTTGCTGCTTTCGGTACTGCTTCTGCTGTCTGCCGCAAGCGGATGCAGCGCGAAAAACGCCGTGAAGGACGGCAGAGCGCGTCCGTTCTCCTGCGGGAAGCTGCAGGTGATCGACGGGAAACTGTGCGATAAAGACGGAGATCCCGTCATGCTGCGGGGCGTCAGCACGCACGATCTGATCACCACCGAATCGTTTATCAATGATGATCTGTTCCGGGAGCTGTCGGAGGAGTACGGCGTGAACGTAGTGCGGCTTGCCGTCTATACCTACGGTATGGGCGTGGTCGGATACTGCGCAAAAGGAGACAGAGAACGGTATCAAAAGAACGTCGCAAACGGTGTTGCATACGCGAAAGCGCATGATATGTACGCGATCATTGACTGGCATGTCTTAAGCGAAGGCGATCCCAATTGTTACCTGGACGACGCAAAGATCTTTTTCGCGGAGATGGCGGAGCAGTACTGCGATCACAACAACGTGCTGTATGAGATCTGCAACGAGCCGAACGGCGTGGACTGGCAGACGGTGAAGCGCTACGCGGAAGAGATCATTCCCATCATTCGGGAAAAGGATCCGGACTCCGTGATTCTCGTCGGCAATCCGGATTGGTCAAAGGACCTCAAAAGCGTCGCGGCCGATCCGCTTCCGTATGACAACGTCATGTACACGCTGCATTTCTACGCCGCGACCCACGGACAGGCGTATCAAGACGTGCTTGCCGAAGTGCGGAGCGCGGGTTTGCCGGTCTTTGTCACCGAATACGGCGTGACGGCGTCCAGCGGCGGGCTGCCCAGGGATCCGGAAAGCGCCGATCGGTGGATCGACCTCCTGGAACGGTACGGCGTTTCCTACTGCATGTGGGCGCTGTCCAAAGCAAACGAGGCGTGTTCGATGATCCGCTTCACCGTTTCGAAGTACAGCGGCTTTGAACGGGACGATTTTACCGAAACGGGGCTGTGGCTTCTCGAAACGCTGAAAAAGCACAACACCCGCTGACGGGAGTTCAGCAAAAAGCGCGGCGCAGCCGCATCAATGTCATTAAGTTAAAAAAGGAAACGAGCAGGCGAAGCAAAAGATCGCCTGCTCGATTTATAGGGAAAAGAAAAAGGGCACGGGAAATAAGCCGGCAAGAGCGGCAAAAGGGGTGTACAAAGTTGAGAGGTTATGCTACTCTGTAAAGGAAACTCGAGGTGTGTATATCAGCGAGATGACGCGTATTGTGTCGATCGGGGCGAATCGGAACAATATATCTCGCAATCAGAGTTTCCACAGAAGGCGGAGAGATATTGGAACGGAAGAACTGCCTGCAAATGTAAGCAGCTTGAGAGAAATCGACCTGGTAAAGAAGCTTTCTCTTGGCATGGCGAATCGCTACAGAGCAAGTAATTGATTTCGCGAAGTTATACATGGTAAGCGCAGCAAAGACTTCCTGAAAGATATGCTCCGTCTTTTTGCTGTGAAAATGCAAAAGACCGATCGTATACTTGAGCTCGCGGAAAGAGGTTTCGATCCCCCAGCGCATGGAATAAAGCATTTTCAGTTCTGCCGCAGGGAAAGAATGAGCGGGGAGATTGGTGAGAACAGTTTCGTAAGAATCCGGAGTGATCTTGAAACGAACGACACGAAAATGCAGTGGATAGAACAGAACGGGATCATTCTTGCGTGAAGTCAGCGGAAGGAAATCAAAGCGGGCGTTTGCAGGTAAGAACTTGTAGTTTGGAAGAGTACGAGCTTGCTTTGCCTGCCTGCGGGTTATGGAAAGAGAAACAGGAACGTCGAATTGATCGGCACACGGCAGATCCAGACTTGCAGCGATGCCGGTTCGAGTAAGGTCTTTGACCCGAATCAGAAAGCGCCAGCCTTTCTCCTGACAATGTGCCATGAGATTGTAAGATTCATATCCTCGATCTGCAATTAACAGCACGTTTGGAACACTTGAACGAGTCAACATATCAATGACGGCCCCGTTTTCGTTACTGACGCCTTTTTGCAGGATCGCATCCTGATACGTATTTGGGGTTCATGTGTGACCTCCTTGAAAACGAAGATATGCCTTCATTTCAAGGGTCGCTTTCGCTTCCTTTCATTTCATTCGGAGCGAAAGCGACCGCACATTTTCACCGATTTGTCAAGTATTTTTTTGTAAATCTCATAAATAAAAAAGGCTGCCATGCTTTCTTTCACACAGCAGTCTTGTCCTCATTCTATCTTAATGACATTGGGCGCAGCGCCGTGCTTTTTGTATGCCCTCACAGATTCTATATAATTACGAAATCGATTAAGATTTTTCTTGACAAGCACGAGGGACGGCTTTTATAATAGAACCGTCCGGAAAAGGGACGCTGATTTGTCAAACGGCCGGATCCCGCACACTCCACAGTATGCGCGGGGGAAAGCTGCAATAAAGGAGGAAATACAACCCCTCGGCTTGGGGTGCGGCAGTGTGGAGACCTGCCGTAAGGCGCGACCGACGTATGCGCGGCGCGCGAGACGGTTCGTTGATGAAGTTCGGGACCGTTAAAGTCAAAAGCAGTATGGCAAGTCTGTCACTCAGGAACATCAAAAAGGTCTATGACAACAAAGTCACGGCGGTCGACGATTTCAATCTTGAGATTCAGGATAAGGAATTCGTCGTCTTTGTCGGACCGTCCGGCTGCGGAAAGTCCACGACTCTGCGCATGATCGCGGGACTCGAGGAGATTTCGGGCGGCGAACTGTACATCGACGATAAGCTCGTGAACAGCATCGCGCCAAAGGATCGCGACATCGCGATGGTCTTCCAGAACTACGCGCTGTATCCGCACATGACGGTGTACCAGAACATGGCGTTTGCGCTGAAGCTTCGCAAGATGTCGAAACAGGAGATCGACAGGAAGGTCCGTGAAGCGGCGGAGATCCTCGGCATCACCGAATACCTGGATCGCAAACCGAAGGCATTGTCCGGCGGTCAAAGGCAGCGTGTCGCAATCGGTCGCGCCATCGTGCGTGCGCCGAAAGTCATGCTGATGGACGAACCGCTTTCGAACCTCGACGCAAAGCTCCGCAATCAGATGCGCGCGGAGATTATCAAGCTCCGTCATCGCATCGATACGACGTTTATCTACGTCACACACGACCAGACCGAAGCAATGACGCTGGGCGATCGCATCGTCATCATGAAGGACGGCTTCATCCAGCAGATTGGCACTCCGCAGGAAGTGTTCAATCATCCGGACAATCTGTTCGTCGCGGGTTTCATCGGCTCGCCGCAGATGAACTTCTTTGACGCGGAACTCGAACAGGGCGCAGACGGTTATTGCGTACGCATCGGCGACGTCCGCTTCGCATTGAACGATGCGCAGCAGCAGGCGCTGAAGGACAACGGCGTCGAACCGCAGAAGATCGTGCTCGGCATCCGTCCGGAGCATATTTCCCTTTGCGCGGCAGACGAGCCGATCCCGCATCTCAATGCGGTCGTTGACGTCTGCGAGATGATGGGCTCCTCGATGCATCTGCACGTCAACGCGGACGGAAAGGACGTCGTGATCGTCCTGCAGACGGTCGATCTTCCGTTGGAGAAGCGCGCAGGTTTCGAGTACGGCGAATCGATCAGCTTTGTGTTTGACAGCGATCTGATGCACCTGTTCTCCGCGGAGACGCAGAACAATCTGATCTGAGACGGCAATTCAGAAAGAACCTTGCTTTTCAAGCAAGGTTCTTTCTTTTATTAGGAAGGAAATAAAGAGATTGTCAAGGGGAAGGGATCAGATGGTCAGTTCAACGGCGCAGACAGGCGCGTCGGTCAGCGGAACGGTATTGCCGGGAACCGGCTTGCCATTCACAAGAAGTCCCTTTTGTTCGCCGCGGCGCACCGTGACGTCATAACGCGTGCCGCGGAATAAGCGAGAGAGACGATAGCCGCCCATCGTGTCCGGCAGGCAGGGATCGACGATCAATCCGTCATAATCCGGACGAATGCCGAGGATGCCCTGGCTCACTGCGACGAACGACCACGCCGCCGTTCCGGTCAGCCATGCGTTCTTCGCTTCGCCGTAGGTTTTCGCATCGCGCCCCGCAATGGTCTGACTGTAGCAGTAGGGTTCGGTGCGGTGGATCTCGCTCTTGTCCTCAATGTAGGCGGGCGCGTTGCGCCTGTAGAGATCGAATGCGCCGTTGCCATCCTTCACGGTGCAGTACGCCAGCATGATCCACGGATTGTTGTGGCAAAAGACGGAGCCGTTCTCCTTATAGCCCGGGGGATACGAGGAGATTTCGCCGAGATAGTCGTGATACTCCGTATAGCAGGGGTGCAGCACTTCGATGCCGAATTCGTTGCCGAGCAGCGCTTCGGTGGACGCAAGCGCGCGCTTGCCGTAATCCGGTCCGCCGATGCCCGCCATCACGCAGAAGCCCTGCGGTTCGATGAAGATCTTGCCCTCGTCGTTTTCACAGCTGCCGATCGGGCGCTCAAACGCGTCGTATGCGCGGCGGAACCATTCGCCGTCCCAGCCGGATTTCAGCGTAGCCTGCTCGATCTCTTCGACGGCTGCGCGGATGCCCGCCGCCTCTTCGGACAAACCGATCCGATCGCACAACGCGGCGTATTCCGTGCCGTATTTCACAAACATTCCCGCGATGAAGACGCTTTCCGCCTTGCCGCTCTCGAAATTGGAGCAGGTCTGGAAGCTCTCGCCCGGCGTCAGACTGAAGCAGTTGAGATTCAGGCAATCGTTCCAGTCGGCGCGTCCGATCAGCGGAAGTCCGTGCGGACCGCGATGCGTGACCGTATAGTTGAGGCTGCGGCGCAAATGCTCCATGAGCGGCACCTCGGTACCCGCTTCGTTGTTGAACGGCGTCGGCTCGTCAAGAATCGAGAAATCGCCGGTCTCGCGGATATACGCGCAGGTGCAGGCGATCAGCCACAGCGGATCGTCGTTGAAACCGGAACCGATGTCGGCGTTGCCGCGCTTGGTCAGCGGCTGATATTGATGATAGGTGCTGCCGTCCGCAAATTGGATCGACGCGATGTCGATGATGCGCTCGCGCGCGCGCTCCGGAATCAGATGCACAAAACCGAGGAGGTCCTGGCAGCTGTCACGAAAGCCCATGCCGCGACCGGTCCCGCTTTCATAATAGGAAGCGCTGCGTGACATATTGAACGTGACCATACACTGATATTGGTTCCAGATGTTGACCATGCGATCGAGCTTTTCCTCGCTGCTTTGCACCGTAAATCGGGACAGCAGAGAAGCCCAGTATGCTTTGAGCGCATCTATCGCGGCGTCAAACTGCGCTTCGGTTTCGAACGAGGCGAGCATGACGTGCGCTTTTTCCTTATTGATTACGTTCAGCGCTGTAAACTTTTTGTCTTCCGGGTTTTCGACGTAACCGAGTCGGAAGAGCAGTGTCTTCGATTCGCCGGGGGCGAGGGTGAGGGAGAGGCGCAGTGCGGCGATCGGCGCCCAACCCGCGGCAACGCTCATGAAGGAGGTACGGCTTTCGACCGCCTGCGGCTCGCTCCAGCCGCGGAAGCGCCCGAGGAACGTATCCCGATCGGTATCGAACCCATCGATCGGCGCGTTGACGGAATAGAAGGCGTAATGGTTGCGGCGCTCGCGGTATTCGGTTTTGTGATAGACCGTGCCGCCTTCGATTTCGACTTCGCCGATGTTCCAGTTGCGCTGGAAGTTCGTCGAATCGTCGACCGCGTTCCAAAGACACCATTCGGTTACGCTGTACAGGATCAGCCGTTTTTCCGAATCGCCCTCGTTTTTCAGCACGAGCTTCTGCACTTCCATATCGGTGTGCATCGGCACGGTCACCGTCAGCGAAGCGGAGACGCCGTTTTTCCTGCCTTCGAACACGGAGTATCCGAGCCCGTGACGGCAGCGATAGAAATCAAGCGCGGTTTTTGCCGGCAAAAATGCAGGGCTCCAGACCGTTTCGCCGTCGCAGACGTAGAAGCATCGTCCGCCCTCGTCGTGCGGAACGTTGTTGTACCGGAACCGCGTAATGCGCCGGAGCTTTGCATCCTTATAAAAACTGTAGCCGCCGCAGGTGTTGCTGATCAGCGAGAAGAACCCGTCGCTCCCGAGATAGTTGATCCAGGGACGCGGCGTATCCGCACGCGTAATCACGTATTCCTTTGCAGCGTCGTCAAAATACCCGTACTGCATACGATCACCTCGTCCAAATGATTACTTAATCGATTAAGTCCATTATACGCAAAGGATCGCAAAAAGGCAAGAGGTAATTTGAGAATTCTGCATTTTTTCCGGAAATCGGGGTAGAACTCGCGTTTCGACGTTGAAAATCATTGAAAAAAAGTATGAAAAACCCCTTGACGAACGTACGGTACGGCGTTATAATGAACGCGACGAAATCGATTAAGATTATATCTTTTCGAAAGGGGACGGCGCATGGTCACCATAACGGATATTTCCAAAGCGTGCGGCGTATCCCGCGCAACGGTCAGCAAGGCGCTTAACGGCGCGCCGGACATTGCACCGAAGACGGCGGAGCGGATCCGTGAGCAAGCGAAAGCGCTCGGGTATCTGCCGAACGCGACGGCAAGAGCGTTGAAGGTCGGCAGAAGCTACAACATCGGCGTTTTGTTTTCGGACACGACGGGCGGCGGCATCACGCACGAGTATTTTTCGCAAATCCTCGAGAGCGTGAAAGCCGAAGCGGAGCGGCTGGGATACGACATCACGTTTATCAGCAAGGATATCGGCGCAATGTCGATGGACTACTACGAGCACGCGAAATACCGCAGCTGCGACGGCGTGGTCATTGCATCGGCGGATTTTCAGGATCCCGCAATCATTCGTCTCGCGATGAGCGAGATCCCGACGGTCACGCTGGACTATCTGTTCGACAGCCGTACGTCGATCCTTTCGGACAACGTTCGCGGCATGGAAGCGCTGGTACGGTTCGTATATGAGAACGGGCACCGGAAACTGGCGTTCATTCACGGCGAGATGACCTCGGTCACACAGAAGCGTATCGCAAGCTTCAAGAAGACCTGCGCGGAGCTGAAGATTTCGATTCCGCCGGAATACATCCGACCGGCGGTGTATCACGATCCGAGGTCGAGCGGTCTTGCGACAAGGGCGCTTCTGGAACTTCCGGAAAAGCCCACCTGTATTTTCTATCCGGATGATCTGTCGTTCCTCGGAGGAATGAGCGAACTCGAGCGCCACGGCATTTCGGTGCCGCAGGACATGAGCGTCGTCGGATACGACGGCATCCCGCTTTCACAGGTGCTTCGTCCGAAGCTCACGACCTACCGGCAGGGGGCGACGGAGATGGGGACCGAGGCGGCGAGACTGCTGATCGAACAGATCGAGCATCCGGACACCTGGCTGCCGCAGAGCATCATGGTGGAAGGCGAACTCTTGCCGGGAAGCACCGTGCGAAACATCGGTTGAAACGCGTAAGCGTTTTGATATAGGAAAGAGGAGCCGAAGAGGTTTCAAAAAAACAGAATAAAAAAGGAGTAACAATCATGAAAAAACTGGGCGCAATCCTGATGGCAGCGCTGATGCTCGTCGGCATCGTCGCGTGCACCGCGAAGCCTGCAGACAAGCCGGCTGAGGAGCCTGCAGACACCACTGTTGCACAGGGCAAGGTATTCAATATCTATGCCTGGAATGAAGAATTCAAGGGATTCTTTGAAAAGTATTACACCGTTCCGGAAGGCGTCACCGTCAACTGGATCATCACTCCGAGCGACAACGGCGCTTATCAGCAGAAGCTCGACGAAGCGCTCCTGAACCAGGCGAACGCGTCGGATGACGACAAGATCGACCTATTCCTCGCGGAAGCGGACTACATCGGCAAGTATGTCGATTCCGACTACACGATGGATATCAGCAAGATCGGCTTCACCAATGCCGACACGATGTATGAGTACACCATCAAGGCGGCTTCCGACGTCAACGGCGTCTGCAAGGGCGTTTCCTTCCAGTGTTGCCCGGCGGCGGTCATCTACCGCAAGAGCATCGCCAAGGACGTTCTCGGCACCGATGATCCTGCAGAAGTCCAGGCGGCGATCGATTCCTGGGAGAAGTTTGATGCTGTTGCAGCACAGGCAAAGGAAAAGGGTTACTACATGACCGCTTCCTTCGCAGAGACCTTCCGCGCGTTCTCCAACAACTGCACCATGCCGTGGGTTGATGCAAACGACAACCTCCAGTTTGACCCGCAGATCACCAAGTGGATCGAGCAGACCGACAAATACATCAAGAACGGCTACACCCTGACTGCAGGCGTTTGGGATGCGGAAAAGACCAACCAGATGTTCGCAGAAGGCAAGACCATGTGCTTCTTCGGACCGGCATGGTACTACAACTTCAGCATGACCAACGCAATGGATCCCGAAAAGGGCTGCGTCGGTGACTGGTGCATCGTCAAGGGCCCGCAGGCATACTTCTGGGGCGGCACGTGGCTGCTGGCAGCAACCGGTTCCGACAACACCGAAATGCTGAAGGACATCTTCGAGACATTCACCAAGAATGAGGACGTCTGCACGAAGCTCGTTGAGAACGAAGGTCAGTATCCGAACAACACCAAGGTTGCGGAGAAGTTTGCAAACGATCCGAATTGGGGCAATACCATGATCCTCGATGGTCAGAACGACACTGCGATCTTTGCAGAGCTTGCGAAGGACATCAAGTGGGAGAACCACACCAACTACGACCAGATCCTGAACGAGGGTCTGCAGAACAAACTGCAGGAGTACTTCAACGGTTCCATCGATTACGAGACCGCGATGAACAACTTCTATCAGCTGATCAAGGAAACCTATCCGAACATCAAGCTGCCTGCGGCATAATCTGACAGCATACTGCGGCAGGGGCTTCCCCTGCCGCAGTGTTTCATCTGAAACTGCTTTGCGCCTAAAAACACTTCCGTCTTGCGGCATCTTTTCCGTCGCTTTGGCTTCGGCGAATCTTGATTTACATCCGAAAGCGTTTCAGACACAAATCAGCATGAACTTCTCGGAGGAGAATCCTATGGAAAAGATCCAAACGGGAACCGGCAAAAAGCTGAAGTCCGTGAGCTATGCAAAATGGGGGTACATTTTCATAGCGCCGTTCTTCATTGCCTATATCATCTTTACGCTCGTCCCGCAGTTATTGACCATCTACAACAGTTTTTTTGAGACGTATCGAATCGGCCTTCAGCAGGTCGGACCGAACTTCGTCGGACTGGATAACTACATTGCGCTGTTTCAGCCCGACGCGAACGGCACGATCCTGATCCTAAAGTACGCGCTGAACACGATGATCCTCTGGATCGCCGGCGCGGTGCCGCAGTTTGTCATCGCGATGCTGCTCGCATTGTTTTTCACGAGCACACGTCTCAATATCAAGGGACAGAGCTTCTTCAAAACGGTCATCTACATGCCGAACCTCATCATGGCGGCAGCGTTCTCGATGCTGTTTTACACGCTGTTTTCCCGCGTCGGACCGATCCAGGCGCTGCTCGAAAACTGGGGCGTCATCGATCACACCTTTGACTTCTTTGCCATCCGCGTCAGCGTACGCGGCATGATCGCGCTGATGAACTTCCTCATGTGGTTCGGCAATACGACGATCGTGCTGATGGCGGGCATCATGGGCATCGACCAAAGCCTGTTTGAATCCGCGACGATCGACGGCGCGAACTCCGTGCAGGTGTTCTTCAAGGTCACGATGCCGCTTTTGATGCCGATCTTCGTCTACTGCCTGATCACGGCGATGATCGGCGGTATTCAGATGTTCGACGTGCCGCAGGTTCTAAGCAAGGGAGACGGCGTGCCGAACGGTACGACGAGAACGCTCGTCATGTATCTGAACGGGTATCTGAAGACCAAAAACCTCGGCATGTCCGGCGCGATCTCCGTGATCATGTTCGTCATCACGGGCGGACTCGGTGCGATCGTGTACAAGATGCTTTCCGCGCCGTATAAAGATCAGAACCGTAAGCACAGAGAGAGGAAGGGGAACGTCCTATGAAAAAGAGAATCAGCGACAATACCCTCGGGAAGATCAAGCTGATCATTCTTCGTGTGATCGTGTATGCGATCCTCGTGTTTCTGACGTTCCTGTGCCTGTTCTTCTTCTATCTGATGATCGTCAACGCATCGCGTTCGAACGCGGAGCTTGCAACCGGCTTTTCGATCCTGCCGAAGGGAAATTTCTTCGTCAACCTGAAGAACGCGTGGAACGACGCTTCGATCAACATTCCGCGCGGCATGCTGAACAGCCTGATCATTGCGGTGAGCAGCGCGCTCATTACGACGTACTTCTCCGCTTTGACCGCGTACGGCATTCACGCATACAATTTCCGCGGAAAGAAGTTCGTGTTCACGTTTATCATGGCGATCATGATGATCCCGTCACAGGTTTCCGCACTCGGCTTTTTGCAGCTCATGACCAAGTGGAATTTTACGGACAGCTATATTCCGCTGATCGTGCCGGGTATTGCGGCGCCGGTCGTATTCTTCTACATGAAGCAGTACATGGAAAGCGTGCTGCCGCTCGACGTCATCGATGCGGCGCGCGTGGACGGCTCGAATGAGTTTCGCACGTTCAACACGATCGTGCTGCCGATGATCAAACCCGCGATCGCGGTGCAGATGATCTTCTCGTTCGTAAGCTCCTGGAACAACTACTTCATTCCCGCGCTGCTGCTGAACAAGGCGGAGCTCAAGACCGTCCCGATCATGATCGCGCAGCTGAGAAGCGCGGACTACTCGAAGTTCGATATGGGCAAGGTGTATATGTTCATTCTGTTGGCGATTCTGCCGGTCATGATCGTTTACATCATCCTGTCCAAGTCGATCATCAAAGGCGTTACTGCCGGTAGTGTAAAAGGGTAATTTCTTCATTCCCTTTCCTTCCTGATAACCGCTCTGGAACGCAGAGCGGTTTCTTTCGAAAAAAGCAATATTGCAGAATAGGAGCAGGCAAATGAGAGTTTGGAACGGTTATCAAAAAGGCGTCAACCTCGGCGGATGGTTTTCTCAATGCGATCACACGAAGGAGCGGTACGACGGTTTCGTTCGTAATGCGGATTTCGCGGTGATCAAAAGCTGGGGCGCGGATCACGTGCGCGTACCGATCGATTATGAACTCCTGGAGGATAAGAACGGCGCGCCGCAAGAGGACGGCTACCGGCGCCTCGAAAAGGCGATCGATCTCTGCAGGCAAAACGGGCTCCATATGGTTCTCGATCTGCATAAAACGGCGGGCTTTTCCTTCGACGCAAACGAGGGTGAAGCGGGATTCTTCGATAACGAAGCGTATCAGGAACGGTTTTATCGACTGTGGGAACGTATTGCAGCGCGTTTCGGAAGCGATGCGGATATGTTGGCGTTCGAGCTTCTGAACGAGGTGACGGACAGGGAGTATTGCGATACGTGGAACCGGATCGCAGCGACCTGTATCCGCCGCATCCGTGCGATTGCGCCGAACGTATGGATTCTCGTCGGCGGCTATTATCACAACAGCGCCGTTGCGGTCAAGGATATCGACGTGCCGTATGACGACCGCATCGTTTATAACTTCCATTGCTACGAGCCGCTGATCTTCACACACCAGGGTGCGGACTGGATTCCCACAATGGATCCCGCGTTCCGCATTCCGGTTACGGCAACCTTTGCGGAAATGGCGGAGGCGGATGTTCGCATGGGAACGCTGTCCTGCGCGGGGTACGACCGGTTTCCGCTCGATACGGTGCTTTCGCCCGCATATTTTGAAGCGTTTATGGCGGAAGCCGTGTCGGTGGCTGAACGAAAGAACGTGCCGCTGTACTGCGGCGAATACGGCGTGATCGACCGCGCAAAACCGGAGGACGCCGTCGAATGGTTCCGTATGATACACACGGCATTTGAAAAGTACGGCATCGGTCGCGCCGCATGGAGCTACCGTGAAATGGACTTCGGCATCTCCGATGCGCGCATGGACGCCGTGCGGGAAAAACTGCTGCGGTATCTGTGATCTTCAGAAAAGCCTTTTCGAAGGCTTTTTCTTGAATTCTGCGCCGAACCGCCGTATTATGGTAATGGTAATAGGAGATGTGCAATGAAAAAACGTTCCGACATGATCACAAACCTGTTTTTCCGGCTGCTTCCGGTGCAGATCCTTCTGCTTGCCATCGGGAGCATCAATTCCGTGATCGACGGCGTCATGGCAAGCAACTTCATCGGCGCAAACGCCATGACCGTGACCGGTCTCTATATGCCGCTCATCAAGGTCGCGGAAACGATCAACATCGTGCTGCTGGGCGGTTCGCAGATCCTGTGCGGGCAGTTTCTCGGAAAGAATCAGGTCGATCGCACGCGGAAGGTGTTTTCGCTCGACATGATCCTGATCGTGTCGGTCTCCGTCCTCTTTACGCTGATTTCCTTGCTTTTTCCGATGCGTCTTGCCTGCGCGGTCGGCGCGGACGCGCAAAGCGCAGAGGGGCTCAAAGACTATATCCTCGGAATGTCGATCGGCGTTCTGCCGCAGATGCTCGGTACGCAGCTGACCGCGTTTCTGCAGCTCGAACAGCAGCAGAAGCGCACCTATGTCGGGATCGGTCTGATGATGCTCGTCAACGCCGCGCTCGATTATCTCTTCATCGTCGTGCTGCATATGGGAATGTTCGGGCTCGGGCTTTCCACATCGATCAGCTACTGGGCATTCTTCCTTGTGCTCGGTTCGTATTATTTCCAAAAGAAAGCGGTCATCCTTTTTTCACCGCGCGGTCTTAAGCGGTCGGATCTCCGGTCGATCGTTCGCATCGGCATTCCGGGCGCGATCACAACGCTGTGCCTGTCGATCCGCGGGTTCGTTCTGAACGCGCTGCTGCTGAACGCTTCCGGCGGCGACGGCGTTGCGGCGCTTGCCGCGCTGAACACGTTCGGCGGGCTTTTGTACGCGGTATCGGGCGGACTTGCGGCGACGACGCGGCTGTTGGTCAGCGTATATGCGGGCGAGGAGGATCGCGACGGCATTTTAAGGATCATGAAGGCTGCGCTGTACAAGGGCGTTCCGCTCGTGTGCGGCGTCGCGCTGCTGACCGCCTGCCTTGCGGTCCCGCTTACCCGTATGTTCTTTCAGGATCCCGGCAGCAACGTCTTTTTCCTGACAAAATGGCTGTTCCGGATCTATCCGCTGTGCATGCCGCTGTCCGCAATCTGTGTGATCTTCACCAATTACAATCAAAGTATGGCGCGCATGAAGATCGTGCATGTACTGTCCGTCATGGACGGACTATTCGGCACATGCCTTGCGTCGCTGGTGCTTGCACCGCTGTGCGGCGCAATCGGCGTATGGATCGCACATGTGCTGAACGGCGTGTTCACCACGATCGCCGTCGTCGTTTATGCGATCCTTTTGCGGAAGCGCTTCCCGCGGTCGACGGAGGATCTGATCGCGATTCCTGACGGCTTCGGCGTGCCGGACGAGCGGAGACTTTCGATCCCGATCCGCGACGCGCAGGCGGTGACCAATGCGTCCGAACGGATCATGGCATTCTGCAGCGCGCGGGGGATCGATCGGAAGCATGCGTATTATGCGGGGTTGTGCATGGAGGAGCTGGCGGCAAACATCACGGAACACGGATTCAACGACGGAAAGCCACACACGGCGGAGATCCGCGTCGTGCAGAAGGACGGCGGATTGTTGCTGCGCATCAAGGACGACTGCCGCGCGTTCAACCCGCAGGAGGCGATGGAGCTGATGGATCCGAAGGACCTCACACACAACATCGGTCTGCGCATCGTGCAGCAGTACGCAAAGAAGATGTATTATAACAGCGCTTTGGGTCTCAACGTGATCACGATCGAACTGTAATCAGAACGACCGCTGCGCGGCGCAGCGAATCCAATGCTGACGCGGTTTAAGACCTGATACCGGCGAGGAGCGGTTTATAAACCTGCAGCAACGTAGTTGAGGGGGAGATTTTTGTCCGTTACACCGAAGAGAACTTCCCGCTACTGCTGGGCAGGGAAGTGCGGTTATTTCTATGATTTCCTCATAATAAAGCAAAGCACGATGACAGCATCGTGCTTTTTTACTACTCGTTTTTGATCTGCATGAGGGGGAACCAACGATCTCTGCTAAAACATGGAATCTCGATTATAGAAGTTCATACACACGAAGCGTTATTTGTGTATGGAATAGTATCAATACAATCCGATCCGATTTATGGGACAGATACTGTGCTGTAATACAAGTACAGAGATGGTGAAAAGTCAGAATGTCAAAGTGATGTTTCTATTCGGCTTTTCAAGCGGCGTTTGATATGATACAATAACAGCACAGATTTCATAAGCGGACAGGAACAGGAAATGATCACGATACTTGCGGAAAAGCCGGATGTCGGCAATAAGATCGCGGCGGCGCTGGATAAGATCACGCTGGCGAACGGAAAGGAAATCACGTTCGCCGCACTCAAGTCGAATGAAAAGGCAGTCAAGGCACAGCAGGCAAAGGACGGATTTTTGCGGATCCGTTATGCCGGAGAGGATTGCTTCGTGACGTGGGGCTTCGGGCACCTCGGACAGCTCAAGGACGCGGCGGATTACAATCCGGATTACAAGAACTGGCGAAAGATGCCGCTGCCGTTTCTCCCGAACCCGTACGAGCTGCGGCTGCGGACGGACGGCTCGTCGTTTGACGCGCGCACAAAAAAACAGTTCGAGCTGATCAGGCGGATGTTCCTGAAAAGCGACTATATCATCAACGCAACGGACTTCGATCGAGAGGGCGAAGTCATCTTTTCATACATTTATGAACTCACGGGAAGCAAGGCGCCGGTGAAGCGCGTCTGCTTTGCGTCACAGACCAAGGAGGGCATTCTTGACGCGTTTTCAAAGCTCAAAACGTATGAGGAAGTGAAGAATATCGAGACTGCCGGACGGATGCGCGGGATCGCCGACTGGGTGGTCGGCATCAATCTGACAGTTGCCATGACGCTGCACCAGCATGCCAAAGGCGAGGTACTCAGCATCGGGCGGGTGCAGACGCCGACGCTCAAGATGCTCGTCGATCGCGAGCTTGCGATCCGCAACTTCAAACCGGAAAAATACTGGACACTCGAAGCGACGTTCAAAACCCCTAAGGGCGAAACGTATGCCGCGACGCATAAGGGCAAGCGATTCAACGATAATAACGCCGTTGCAGATATTCTGAAAAAGATCAACGGCAAGAACGGCACAGTTTCCGAGATCACCGAGAAGAAAGAGGAAAAGCATCCGCCGCAGCTTTATAGCCTCTCGGCTCTCCAGATGGACGCAAACGCCAAGTTCGGTATGACGCTGAAGCAAACGCTCGACGCGGCGCAAGCGCTCTATGACGCGGGTCTGACGACGTATCCGCGTACCGACTCGCGCTATCTCACCGAGGACATGGTACCGACTGTGAACCGCGTGCTCGACATACTTGCGGAAAATCCGGACTATACGGCGCTGATCGACGGACGCAAGCGCAGCTTCACAAAATGGCGTTATTTCGACGACAAGAAAGTGGAAAGCCACTTTGCCATTATCCCCACGACGAGCAAGCCCAAGGGGCTTACGGGCTATCAGGCGAAAATTTACGACCTGATCGTGAGAAGCGTCATCTGTATGCTGTACGGAGACGCCGTCATCAGCCGGACCAACGTCACCACGACGGTGGAGGGAGAGGCGTTCAGCTCGAGCGGCAGCACGATCCTTGATCCCGGCTTTATGGCGGTAACCGGAAAGGACAAGGAAAACTATCTGCCGATGCTGACAAAGGGTGAAACGGTGTCCGGCACATACGAAGTCAAAGAGAAAGAAACCGAGCCGCCGAAGCGCTATACGGACAAAACGATGCTTGCGGCAATGATTTCCGCAGGCAAGGACCTCGAAGACGAGGAGCTCAAAAAGATCCTCGCCGATCCGAGCGTGGCAGGCATCGGCACGCCGGCGACGCGTGACGCGATCATCGAAACGCTGCTGAAACGCGGCTATGCGGAGCGCAGCAAGAAGACGCTTTCCGCCACGGACAAGGGCATCGGGCTGATCCAGGGGCTGACGGTGGAATCAATCAAATCGCCCGCGCTGACGGCGAAATGGGAAAAGCGACTGCACGAGCTCGAACAGTCCCGATATCTCCCGCACCAGTACGAC
>CAMVGD010000013.1 GCA_947166925.1 uncultured Clostridia bacterium
GAATGCCAGCCTGTCACGCTGGAGGTCAGGGGTTCGAGCCCCCTTCGGGTCGCCAATATGCCTCGGTAGCTCAGTTGGTAGAGCAAGGGACTGAAAATCCCTGTGTCGGTGGTTCAAGTCCACTCTGAGGCACCATCCTGCGGGAATAGCTCATTTGGTAGAGCGCAGCCTTGCCAAGGCTGAGGTGGCGGGTTCGAGCCCCGTTTCCCGCTCCACAAATACAAGGCGGCTGCAGCCGCTTTTTCATACAAGTTTCGGCGCCATGGCCAAGCGGTAAGGCACGGGTCTGCAAAACCCTCATCCCCGGTTCGATTCCGGGTGGCGCCTCCAAAATAAAAGCACCCCAAAGCGGGTGCTTTTGTTTTGGAGATGGTACTCCCACGATCAAACCGGCGCGTCAGCGTCGGTTCGATGAGGGCCGGTTCGGGGGTGAATGAAGCCCCGGTGGGGCTTCAGAGCCGAACCGTGGCCGAGCCCAAAGGTGCAAGCGCCTCCAAAACAAGCCCCAAAAACCTCAGTGTTTTGGGGCTTTTTTCTATCTCGGCTTGTGCTCATTTGCCAAACTGGACACAAAGTGGACACAGTTTTTAAAAACACGATTTCATCTTTATAAAGGAGCGGGAGGAAACGGAACTGCTGGCGATCCTGACGGGGCATGAGATCGACGCCGCAAAGAACGGCGTCAAGCCGGATATTTCGCAGTACCTGAACGATGAATCCGTCGGGCGCAGTCTTTTCCTCGATTACAAGGATCTGATCGAAGGCAAACGCGGCGGCAGGCGAAAGGGCCGCAAGCTGAAAAAGTTTTACGACGATATCCTATGGGAGCGCGTGACGTCCAACACGGAACGGCTGCCGTATTTGACCGAGCAGATGCGAAAGCATACGGTCAAAATCAAGCCGAAGCCCGCGCCGGACCGCGATCTGTTTGTGTTTGCGAGGGATCATGACTGGAAAGAGCAGATTCCCTCCGAAGCCATGGAATACATGCGCGGCATGATTGTCGACTACGAAACGGCGCTGAAGCGCATCCGTCTGGAACGGATGAACCTGAACTATATGACGCGCAAGAAGGACATCGGACGAATCCTCTTTTCCCGCGCGCAGACGGACGTGTCGATCGAATCGCTGTATGCGCTGTTCGTGGATTACGGTGCGGAGGATTTCCGAAACGCGCGCGCAGCGATCCGGGAGCGGCAATGGCATCTCATGCGGGATCGGTTCCAACGGGAAGTATTCCTGTATGAGCTGTTCCGTCGTACCTCGTTTATCGATGCCTCGCCGATTCTGACCGACTTCCGCTGCGGCGGCTATCGCATTTTCGGAGACATTATCTGCGACTACGACGATTTCTTCCGGAACCGCGGCGTACGGCAGGAACGGATGCGGCGGGAGGACGACAGCGCCGATCTGCGCGCACTGCTGGACGGCAACGATCTTCTGTACCGATCGAATTATAAAGAGAAAGTTCGCCACCGCTGTCGGGAGAGGATTCGGTGTCGCATGGACGCGAATCTTGCGCTGCGCTGTGCAATCGCGCTCGGAAAGCGCAGGTTTGCGCTGGACGTTCTGGACAGGGAAGTATATGAGAACGCATGGGAGAGGACGGAGCTATGATTGACGAGCGGAAAGAGTTTCAATGCTGTACGGAGTTTCCTGTCTACCGCGCGGCAAACAAAAAGGACAAAGCGTTCTTAAGCTGTATCTCCATGCCGATGCTGTTGAAAATGACCGGCTTTTCGCGCGTGCTGACGATCGTTGCAAGAGGGTATCTCTATAAAAAAGAGATTCCCGATGTCGAATATGCGCGCCGCGCGCTTTGCACATGGTGCAGCATACCTGCCGAGAAGGAAGAAGAATGGCAGTTCGATACCTGCTTCTCCGAATTGCATGAGGAGTTCCCGGAGCTTGTCGACGAACAGGGCAACGGGTGGCTTGTTCGCCATGTCCGCAACCTGATTGCGTTCGTTCGATCCAGTACCGATCCGGTCAACGGTCATATCGTGTCAAACATGGAAGCGGTGGCAGATACGTTTGAAGCGATGTGGAAGAAAAAGGTTATACAGTTTCAGATCCCATTGTTTACGGAGAGCACAAGAAGCGATTGGCTGCTTCTGTTCGACGACGTTCTTGCAGACGCACAGGAACTGGGACCGCTGCGCTCGTTCCGCGCCGAGGTTTCGGAACAGGACGCGGCGTATATCCAAAGTCTTCTGCCCGGGAACACGAATCTGTCCGAAGCGATCGAGGTGATCGCATACTACAACATAAACCGAATGGAGGGCACCGATTGGGCGCTGTATCCGAGCACCGCTTTTGAGGCGTATTTCGGAAACACGAACCTGACACACAAATACCAGAAGGAGTTCTTCCAGAAGTTCGGGCAAAAGGCGGACGGGCACTGCGGCGTCTCGCGGTACTGTATCTTCGAGAATATCGCAAAGCGGGTCAAAACCATTGAAAACTGAATAAAGAACGCCATTTCTTCATATCCTCTTATTGACAGTATAACGGTGTACCGTTATAATATGAATTGCAGAGGTGAACGGAAATGACGATTCAGACAAGATTAAAAGAAAAGAATATGACGATCTACCGGCTCAGCAAGGCAAGCCGGGTTCCGTATGCGACGCTGAACGATATCTGCAACGGCAAGGTGCGGCTCGAGAAGTGCAGCGCGGAGACGATCTACCGGATCGCCCATGCGTTGGAGATTCCGATGGAAGACCTGCTTGCACCGTGCTTCTTAATGCGAAGCAGCTTTGAAAACTTCAAGAGCGCGGTCTGCCACCGCGTCAAGGAATCGGGCGACATCGCGTTTCTTCTGCATACCTTGGAGAGTGACGAGATCCGTACCTACTATGCGCGTAAGTGGTATCCGGAATGTCTCTATCTGCTTGCCATGGTGGACTATCTGAGCCGCGAGAATCAGATCCCGGTGGACACGGAATATGACGATCTGCGTGTGCTCCGGCTGGAAAAGCCGGTCTATCCGGCAAGCATCCGCGCGATCGCCGCTGCAGCGAACAGCGACGCCGCGTTGAAGGAAGCGGAACAAGCGGCGATTCCGGAGTTTTCGAGATTCAACATCATGGAGAGCGAGGTAAGAAATGTCATTTGAGTTTACCAAAGAGAACATCGACTTGTATCTCAAAGAGCTTGCAAAGGCGTATCGGAAGCAGGTGGGAAAAGGGATGCCTGCCGAACTGGTTCTGATCGGCGGCGCTTCCGTGCTGATCAACTACGGTTTCCGCAATATGACGACGGATGTGGACGCTCTGATCAAGGGCGCTTCCGCAATGAAGGATGCGATCAACGCCGTCGGGGACAAGTACAATCTGCCGAACGGTTGGCTGAACGCGGATTTCATGCATACGGAATCCTACTCGCCGAAGCTTGCGGAACACGCGAAGCACTATAGGACGTTTTCCAATGTGCTGGAGCTCTATACCGTATCTGCGGAATACCTGATCGCCATGAAGCTGCGTTCGGGCAGGCAGTATAAAAGCGACCTAAGTGACGTACTCGGCATTCTTGCGGAACATGAAAAGAAGGGTTCGCCCATTTCGATGGAGCGGATCCAAACGGCAGTTGTCGAGCTTTACGAAGATTGGAACGCATTGCCCGAATCCTCCCGGAACTTCATCGGCAATGTGATGGATAACGGCGACTTTGAAGCATTGTTTGCAACGGTTCAGCACAGCGAACAGGAAACGAAAACGCTGCTGACTGAATACGAGAAATGTGCGCCGGGCGTCATGAAGCAGTCGAACGTGGACGCGATCGCCAATCAGCTGCAAAGCAAATCCGACCGGGCGTCCGTCCTGAAACAGCTTCGGGAGTTGCAGGCATCACAGTCGGAAACTTCAAACATCAATAAATGAATACTGCGCCCACTTTTTGGGACGGTAGAGAGATCTTCTCTCAGGCTGTCGCAAAAGGGGTCAGACCGTTTGCGGCGAGGGATTATAAAAGAATACTTGTCGGAGGAAAAGGCAAAAATGCCTTTTCTTTTCATAATTTCGCCGCAAACTATCCGCGTTTCCACTCGGTCGCATACTTTAGTATAGCTCCTTCGTGAAAACGCGAATTCTGTCTCCCTTATCAACAGCCTGCACAGCAGGTCTCTTTTTTATTTGTTCGGAAGGAGATGATGAAAAAAACATGATGTTTTGCACCGCTGTGTGATACGGCGGAAAGGTTTCGTGACTGTGTGCGGCGATGGGCATTCGGGTCCCGTTGTCGCACGCTTTTTTTTCTGTCGCATACGTTAGCAAGCAGGGCATTTGTCCGGACAAATGCCGAAAGGCGGTCATAAGCGCCGTTGCCGCAGATCGCCTTTCCTGCTTTAAGGGAACACCCCCTAACCCCCGGAATGTGCTTCACGTGCAAATTAAAAATGAAAGGAGGGTTCTTCCTTAATAGTCTATGTCCTTGGGAGTCCTCCATTTGTTACTCAAACCTCAGATTAATAGCTCTACGTTTTAGGTCTTCTTCATTCTTATATATTGATATCCAATTGCCTACAATACCCTGTTTGCCCTTAAGATGATTTATGAATTTGTATAGGGATACGATTCTTTCATCTATTTGATCAGATTTAGCTATTTCTTCATTGTGTATAATTCTTTTGTAAAGATCTTCAGAAAGAAACACATAGTATTTTAACCCATTTTTCACCGCTGTATAAAATTTCACTAATGAGATGGATGGTTCTTCGATTTTTCCTTTGGAATTTCTCTTTATACTATCTCGATAATATGTGTATTTTTTACCCTTATATATCCCTCCATATATTTCACTTATTATGAATATCATACTACCACATTTCAATAGTTCATCAATAACTCTTTTGCATGCTCCATAACTTTCCGCTCCATATTGTGTAGCATACTGCTACACCACATACAGGGAAAGTAACTATAAGATGCGAATTTCACACCTCCGATCCCGTTCCCATATTCTGTCTTGTTTGACTTACAATGATATGGTATATTTATAACATAGCAAAGGAAAGGAATCGATATTAGAAGAATTTCTATAAAGTAATAAATCAAAGCTTAGGATTTGTGGACACAAAGTGGACACAGTTTGTCTTTTTCATATGGATTTAATGGATTTTTATGTCCATATGTAGTATCAAAATGAATTAAATATAACAAGATATTGTGGTTTATCACCCAAAAGAGCAATTCGATTCCGGGTGGCGCCTCCAAAGAAAACAGCACCTTCGGGTGCTGTTTTCTTGTATTCCGAAAACCCCGCCATAGTGGCGGGGTTCAGTAGAGGTTTACCGATGAGACAGTCAAAGAACTCCTGATGTGTTATAGTACAAGTGTGACCTGCCAGTTACACCGAAATAACACATCAGGAGGACATTAAAATGC
Source organism: uncultured Clostridia bacterium (assembly GCA_947166925.1). Taxonomy (GTDB): domain Bacteria; phylum Bacillota; class Clostridia; order Christensenellales; family CAG-138; genus UBA3792. The sequence goes on from CAMVGD010000013.1 coordinate 5,388, forward strand.
CAAAGCAAGATAATGACAGTAACACTTTAGCACACACAAAATGGAATTGCAAATACCATATAGTATTTGCACCGAAGTACCGGAGAAAAGTATTCTACGAAGAAAAACGGTTGGAAGTACGCGAGATTCTTAGGGAACTATGCCGGTGGAAGGGCGTCGAGATAATCGAAAGCGAGATATGCCCCGATCACGTGCACCTATTGGTGAGCATACCACCCAAAATGAGCGTTTCGGGATTTATGGGATATCTGAAGGGGAAAAGTAGTCTGATGATATTCGAGAAATTTGGGAATATGAAGTTCGCATACCGAAACCGCGAATTTTGGTGCCGTGGCTACTATGTAGACACGGCAGGCAAAAACACAGCTGCAATAAAAACCTACATCCAAAACCAATTAAAAGCTGATAAGGAAGCGGATCAACTCGCGTTATTCGATCCGAAAGACCCGTTTACGGGTGGCAAGTAATAGGTGCATGCTGGCAGGCACCTTATGCCCACGTGTGGGCAGCCAGTAGTATTAGGGCTATGCCCGAAAATGAAATACCACCGGCTATGCCGGTGGATCATTATTTGGCTGTGTCACTCCCACGATCAAATCGGCGCGTCAGCGTCGGTTCGATGAGGGCCGGTTCGGGGGTGAATGCGGATTTGTCTATGGAAAAGCGGAACGATCTGTGGTATACTTTTTCAAAACGGGGACGGAGGAGACGCGCATGCAAACGGATGCAGAAAAGGAGATCCTGCTGAATACATCGTGCGGAACGCTGCGCGGTACGGAAAACGCGCGCTGCAGACGGTATCTGGGCGTACCGTTTGCAAAGGCGGAGCGGTTCGCCTATGCGGAGACGATCGACAAATGGGACGGCGTGCTCGACGCGACGAAGCCCGGACCCGCCTGTCCGCAGAACCGCGCGGTGCACGAGCATCTCGAGCATCCCACCCGCCTGTTCTATAAGCGCGAATACCGCGAGGGACTCGGCTTCACCTATGACGAGGACTGCCTGAACCTGAACATCTACGCGCCGAAGGACGCGGAGCGTGCGCCGGTCATCGTGTATTTTTACGGCGGAGGGTTCGATTCGGGCATCAACTGGGAGAGCCCGTTCGACGGTACGGCGCTTGCGGCGCGCGGGATCGTCACGGTGTTCGCAAACTACCGCGTGGGGATCCTCGGCTATCTCTGCCACGAGGAACTGAAGGCGCGGTACGGACGCGAGGGCAACTTCGGGCTCGACGATCAGCTTCAGGCGATCCGCTGGGTCAGAGCGCATATCGGGGATTTCGGCGGCGATCCCGACAACATCACGCTGATGGGACAGAGCGCCGGCGCGATCTCGGTCCAGTACCTGTGTCTGAATCCCCGCAACGAGGGGCTGTTCCGCCGCGCGGTCATGCTAAGCGGCGCGGGGCTTTTCCCGAAGTTTTCGCTGCCAAAGCCTGCGGAAGAAGCGCGAAGCTACTGGCTGCAGTTTATGGAGGTCGGCGGGTTTTCCGACTTTGACGCGCTGAAAAACGCTTCGACCGACGCGCTGTTCGACACGGTCGAAAAGATGAAGGACGTCCGCAAGGATGCGATCTACTACACGATGCCGGTGATCGACGGCGTGCTGCTTCCGGACGCGGTGGACCGGCTCATCCGGACGCCGCTCAGGCTCGACTATCTCATCGGCTATACCAACAACGATATGTTCGCGCCGGTCATGGCATGGATCGGCAATCGCTACGGGCGAAAAAACGGCGCGTACGTCTATTATTTCGACCGCAACGCGCCGGGCGACGACAACCGCGCGTTCCATTCCTCCGATCTCAGGTACGTGTTCGGCACGCTGGAGAAAAGCTGGCGTCCGTACGGCGACCGCGATCGCGAGGCGTCGGAGCAGATGCTCGGGTATCTTGCAAACTTCGCAAAAACCGGCGATCCGAACGGCGCGGGGCTGCCCGTTTGGAAGAAGGCGGGAGGCGGTCTGCGCACGCGCGTGCTGCGCATTGCGTCCGGACGTACGGGGATGGAGCATGCGCACTACGGGACCATGCTCATCAACATGCTGACAAAGGGGGATCCGAAGGCATGAAATTCGACCATCGGTTTGTTCTGACCGAAGCGGGACCTTCGATGCGGGTCTATGAAGCGGACGGCGTCATCGTACGGCTCGACTTCTTCGATCATATCCTGCGCGCGGCGGTCCTTCAGCGGGACGTTCCGCTTCTGCCGACGTGGAGCGTCTGCCCGGACGGGAATATGCCGCTTTGCGGACGCGACAAGCTCTCCATAGAGGGCTTCACGCCCGAATCGCCCGCGGTCGAAGAAACGGACGAAACGATTTCCTTCACGCTTTCCGGCGTGCGCTTTTCCATAGAAAAAAAGAATTTCCGCATCACGGCGCGTTCCGACCGCGGTGTGCTGTACCGTGACCGGAGCGGGCTTGCGTACAACTTCGCGGGCGAGCTCGGCAGGGGCAGCGCGCATTACACCGACCGCTTTCCGGATCAGCGCGTCTTCGGGCTCGGGGACAAGTGCGGTCCGGTCAATAAAGCAAACAAAAGATTTCAGCTTGCCGCGACCGATTCGATGGGCTTTTCCGCGGCGTACAGCGACCCGCTGTATAAGCAGATCCCGTTTTTCATCTGTCAGCACGAGGGCGGCAGCTACGGGCTCTATTACGATACGTACTCGAATGGCAGCGTCGATCTCGGCGTCGGACACGACAACTATTTCGAGCCGTTCAATTCCGTTCGCTTCGACGAAGAAAACCTCGTCTTCTATTTGATCCTCGGCACGCCGATGGAGATCATCCGGCGGTTCAGCGCCCTGTGCGGCGGGACCGCGCCCGTGCCGGAATGGGCGTTCCGCTACGCCGGCAGCACGATGGAGTATACCGACGCGCCGGACGCCGACGCGCGCTTAAGAGGGTTTTTGACGCAGTGCGAAGAATACGGCATCCGTCCCGGCGGGTTTTACCTTTCGAGCGGGTATACCGAGCGCGGCGGACAGCGCTGCGTCTTCTGCTGGAACACCGAAAAGATCCCCTCGCCCGAAGCGCTTGCCGACGCCTTCGGCGCGCAGGACGCCGCGTTGATCCCGAACGTCAAGCCCGCGTTTTTATCGTCGCATCCGATGTATGAAACGATCGCGCAGAACGGCTGGTTTTTGCATTACGCCGACGGCACGCCCGCGCGGTTTCCGTTCTGGGGCGGCATGGCGAGCTGGCTCGATTTCACGAACCCCGGCGCGTACGCGTTCTGGAAGGACTGCGTGAAAACGCAGCTGATCGCAAAAGGGTACCGGCATATCTGGAACGACAACAACGAATACGACGTGCAGGACGAAAGCGTGCTATGCAACGGCTTCGGCCGTCCCGTACCCGCCGCGCGCATCCGTCCGCTGTTTTCGTACCTGATGGCGCGGGCAAGCAGAGAGGCGTGCCTCGAAGCGGGCGTAAAGGAGCCGTTCAACGTTTCGCGCTGCGCGATCGCGGGGACGCAGCGGGTCGCGTCGACCTGGACCGGCGACAATTTTACGAGCTTTTCCGAGCTTCGCGCAAACCACAAGCAAGCGATGACGATGGCTCTCTCGGGATTCCTGTTCTTCGGACCGGACATCGGCGGGTTCGCGGGACCGAAGCCAAACGAAGAACTCTTTTTGCGCTGGCTCCAGTACGGCGTGTTCCTGCCGCGATTCACCCTGCATTCGTGGAAGCCGAATGCGCCTTCGACGATGCCGTGGCTGTATCCCGATCGGATGGACGCGGTCAAACGGCTGTTCGATCTCAGAGAGCGGCTCGTGCCGGTCCTGTACGCCGAAGCCGAGCGCTGCCGCAAAGCGAACGAACCGCTGCTCCGACCGGTGTTTCTGCACGATCCCGCCTATGACGTCGAAAGCGACTGCTTCCTCTGCGGGGAAACGATCCTTGTCTGTCCCGTGTTTGACGAAGACGCAGCGGACGTGACCGTGACGCTGCCGGGCTTCGGAAGCTGGCGCCTGCGCGGGGAAGGGGAAGCGCATCCCGGCGGCGAAACGCTGACCGTGCCGTGTAAAATGACCGATCTTCCGGTATGGTTTGAAAAAGAAGCATAAGAAAACGCCCGATCGTTTCTCCGGTCGGGCGCAATGCTTTCAGCTCAGATATCAATGATGTTCTGCTCGTAGGATTCTTTCAGGTTCCGATCCTTCTGCTCCTGCAGCTCGGCGACGCGGCGCATGGAAAGCGGGTACACGATAAACAGCAGAATCGCCATCACGCCGAACAGCACGGCGGGGATCAGCGTGGCAAGATCGTACATGATCCGAAGGTTCTCCGGCGTCTGCACCGCGCCCTTTTCATAGCGGTAGTGCATGCCGAGCAACGCGCCGTTTACGCAGATTGCGGAGAGCACCTGTCCGAGCTTACGGAAGAAGTTGAACACCGAGTACGCGGTGCCGGTATCGCGGGAGCCGGTCCTGACCTCGATGTCGTCGGTCGAATCGGTCACCATCGCCCACAGCTGCATGACGAGCGTCGTGAGCCCGCAGCCGCTCAAAAAGTTCAGCGCAAGGAAGATCCACATGAGCTTAGATGGCGCCATCCCGCGCAGGAAGAACAGAAGCAGGTTGGAAACAGCCGCAAGCGAAAGCCCTACGGCGGTGATCTCCTTCTTGCCGATCTTCTTCGCCGCCTTCGGCAGGAAGAACATGAAGATCAGCATCGGCGAATAGGTGCACGCCTGCGTCGCGAGGTTCATCCAGTTTGCGTGGAAGTAGTCGTCAAAGAGGTAGGTATAGAAGCTCTGCGTGAACATCTGCCCGGAAAGCAGCAGCATCGAAACGAGGCTGATCGCGACAAACGCGCGGTTACGAAACAGCAGCGCGATCGCCTTCTTCGTCGCGCCCTTTTCCTTCGGCTGCGGCTTCGTTTTGACGCGCTCGCGGTTCATCGTATAGGCAAGAATCAGAAGCGCCGCGGACACGATCGCCATGACGACCACGCCGACGATGACCGGTTTGTACTGCATATCGGTGATCGCCTTGCCGTTTTCGCCGATCACGATCGCGCCGGACGCGTCGAGCCGCTTTGCGTAGGCGAAGCTTGCAATCAGCAGCACCGGGATCGAGCCGAGCGCCGCGCCGATCGAGCGGAACACGGAGAGCTTATTGCGCTCCTTGTCGTCTGTCGTGACGACGGACGCCAGCGAGCCGTAGGGGATCTGCAGCATCGTGTACGCCATGCCGAACAACACGTAGGTTACGGTCGCGAAGATGCAGGTGAACAGCATGCTCTGCGGTTCGCCCATGCCGGGCAGCTTCACGAACATCAGCACGCCGAAGACCGCAAGCGGCACGGCGGCGTACAGCACCCACGGGCGGTAGCGGCCGGATCTTTTGGGCTTTGCGGTGTCGGCGATGCGGCCCATGATCGGGTCGTTGATCGCGTCCCAAATGCGCGCGCCGATGAACATCAGCATGATGAACAGCGGGCTTAAATGCAGAATGTCGGTATAGTACTTCTGCAGCAGCGTCGTGACGAGGCTGAAGATCAGACATCCCGCGGTGTCGATCAGTCCGTAGCCGGCGTAGTCTCTGAACTTCAGTCCGCTGGTGCGGGCGATATACTCTCTCTGTTCCATGTGTCCCTCCCGAAGGCGTCGTTTGCCGGTTTCAGTATAGCATCGCCGCGCCGGAAATGCAACGCCTGCGCCGCGGAAACGGACCGGATCAAAATCGCGGTCAGAGCCGGACGACGTGCCGAAAAACGAAAAACGCCTATTGACAGATCGAAGATCGTGATGCAATACTTTTATAGAGAACAAAACCAAAGGAAGGAGATTTTTATGAAGCGTTTGATCAAACCGATCGCGGCGATCCTGCTTGCCGCATTCGTCGTTACGCTGCTGTCCGGGTGCACGTTGATCCCGGATCTGAAAAGCTGCCAGAGCCTGATCCCGTCGGAAGGCTCCATTCCCACGATCAAGGAGGATGAGACGCCGGTACAGGAGCCGCAGGGGATCGTGGGCGAACCGGATGAGCCGGAAGAACCGGCGGAGCCGATTGAGCCGGAAGAACCGGCGGAGCCGATCGAGCCGGAAGAACCGGAGGAGCCCGAAGAACCCGAAGAACCGGAGGAGCCCGAGGAGGAGCCGCTGCCGTCGTCCTTCCTGTTCGGCGGCGTGGAGGTCATGGCGGGACAGACCGCGGTGAGCGTGAAGGGCGCAAAGGACGCCATCATCCGCATCACGCCGGAAGAAATGGACCTGCTGGTACGGCTGTGTCCGAACCTGACCGATCTCACGCTGTGCTACTGCTGCATGGGGGATTACAGCCGGATCGGCGAGCTGACGAACCTGAAGCGTCTTACGATCTCGACGACGACGCACGAAAAGGATCCGGGGATCCCGCTCGTCAACATCGACTGGGTCGCGTCGCTGACAAACCTGCGCAAGCTTTCGCTGACGTACAACAAGATCAACGACATCGAAGCGCTGTCTGAACTGACCGAGCTGAGATCGCTGAACCTCGGCTGGAACGATCTGACCGACGACGAGCTCCGCTGGCTCACCGGGCTGGACCTCGAAGAACTGTTTCTGTACTGCAACACCTCGCTTCGAGATGTGACAACGCTTTCGAAAATCACTTCGCTCGAGCTGCTGCATATCGGCGGAAACAGGCGGATCAAGGGGATCGAATCGCTTTCCGCGCTTCCGTATCTGAAGGTCCTCGACGTCAGCTACTGCCCGATCGACAATTATATCTGGGTCAACGATTTCAAGCGGCTGGAGACGCTCCGGATCTACAACACGGAATACATCGATTTCTACGACTATTACGACATTTCCGGCTGCAAGACGCTGCGCGAGATCGTCATCTCCAAGGAAGACAAGGACATCGAGAACGCGGTCAAGGCCATGATCTGGGAAATCCGTCCGGATATCAAGCTCATCTACTGGGAAGACATCGCGGGCGACTGACCGCATTCCGGAAACAACAAAACGGACCTGCCGTACAGGTCCGTTTTTTGCTGCGCTTAAAACCGCAGGAGGTTGACGCCGGTCTCCGGGTCCGGGCTGCGGTCGACCGCGCCGGAGAGGATGCGGATCACCATCTCGCAGGTCACGGAGACCTTCGCGCGGTTCAGATGCCCGCCGAAGACCTCGCAGGCTTTGTTGCCCGCGCTCATGTGCAGGTGCTGATAGAACGCGCCGTCCTTTTCGGTGATCGTGCCCGTCAGGGAAACGATCTCGTGCGGACCGGTGAAGGTTTTTGAATCGTATTTCTTTGCCGCGGTATCGTATACGCCGACCGTAAAATCGTCCGTCGCGCCGAGCGCTTCGACGCTCGCAAGACGGATGTGTTCCTGCTCCGCGACCTTCTTCACCGTTTCGATGATCTCCTCGCCGCGGTCGATCCGCAAAAGGATCGTATCGTTGAATCTCCTGTAATCCATGTTTTCCTCCTATTCTTCATGCGCCGCAGGCGCAATTCATCTCTCCTTTCGTCACCTTGCGGTGACGCCTTCCTCATCAGAGAAAGGTCGGCGTTGGCGCAATTTTGGAGCTCCCCTTGTGAGGGGAGCTGGCGGCAAAGCCGACTGAGGGGTAGTCCATGTGCGTAGCACAATTCACGACGGCTATGCGTCAATTCATTCATCCGCAAAAAGCGTCCCGCTTTTCTGCGTGTCCCCCTTATCCGGCTCCGCTCACGCTTCGCCACCTTCCCCACCCAAGGGGGAAGGCTTTTGGTTTGAGCAATTCACCGCGCGGGCGATCCATACGCTTCGTAGAGCTCTTTGATCGAGACCGGGCGAACCGCGTTCCGGTCCATGGGCGGCAGCAGCTTTTTGAGCGAATCGCTCGATAGTTTGTGTTCTGCCGCAAGCAAAAGGATCGGTTCGATATCCCGGATCGCAAAATTGAACCGGCTTGCCTTCTCCGTAAAACCGGCGCGCTCCCAATCCTTGAATCCGGATAAACGGTCGTAATCCGCTTTGGAGATCGTGCGGGGGTCTGCGATCTTGTGCGCGCTCTCGTCAAGGATCGCAATGAACCTGTGATCGGGAAAGCCCTTCTCCGGATCGTGCATGAAGCCGAGAAGGTACGGGACGCCGGTTTCGGGATCGATCTCGATATCCGCAAGGACCATGTTGACGTCGTCCGCAAACAGCGTGCAGATTTTCGTGAACCCCTCGGTTTCAAAGACACAGAGCTGCGTGCGCAGGCTCGTTTTGACGCGCTCGATGTTGTAGAACCGCGTCCCGTCGGGAGAGAACGCAAAGCCGTCGTCCTGACAGCCGTTGAACGCCATGCGGTGCCGTTTCAGCAGGGTCATGGAATCCAGATCGTAGAAGCCGAGCGCGTTTCCGGTCGACTTGACCGCGATGATATTCCGACCCGGCATAAACGTGGCATGATAGGCGTACGGAAAATCCCGGAACCTGCCGCGCTCGTTTCCGTCGCGGTCAAAGACGTACACCGTCGCTCCGCTGCAGCCGACGCGATAGGTCCCGTTGTCATAGAATCCGACGAATGCGTCCCGTTCGGGCTTTTTCATAGCAGCCTCCTGTTTTTCTTGTATCATACCCGCTCCGTATGCGGGGCAATGAATTGCGCGATGCACATGAATTGACCTGACGGTCATGAATTGGCTTCTCCGTGAATTGACGCTTCGAGGCATTCTCACCAGATGAAATTCGACTTCAGCATCTCGCCGTTGTCGACGAGAACGTCCTCGCCGGTGATCGAGCAGTTTTCGGCGGTCAGCGTAAAGCTCAGCGCCGCGATCTCGTGCGGATCCGCCCATTTACGGAGCAGCGTTTCGGCTTTGACTGCCGTATACAGTGTTTCGCTTTCGAGAATGTGTGCGTTTGCGGGCGTGATCACGCCGCCGGGGGAGATGCTGTTCACCGTGATCCCGCGCCTGCCGAGCGCATTCGCAAGGTATTTCATATAGCCCACGATCCCGGCTTTGCTCGCGACATAGTACGGAAACTCCGCGCCGTTTCGCGCCGACGCGGACGCGATAAACAGGATTGACCGGAGCGCGGGGGAATCCAGAAACCGCTCGGTGAAGCGGATCGTGCCGGTCAGATTTACGCCGATCGCGTCGGCTTCTTCGAGCGTGCCGGCGTTGTTGATGAGGATCTCCGGCGCGGGGACGTCGAGCGGACGCTCGTCGCGGATATCGCGCTCAAAATGCGTATAATCCGGATGTTCGATCGCGGCGGGGCGGAGGTCCACGCCGAAGACCGCATGACCTTCTTTGAGAAACCGCGCGGCGATCGCCTTGCCAATGCCCTGGCTTGTGCCGGTAACGAGTACGTTCATGCCGCCGCTCCTTCCGGGATCAGGGTCTGCCGTTCCGTGATCCGCTTTGCAATGCGGTAGCCGAACGGCGAGAACACGACCTCAAAGAGCAGCTCGCACACGGCGCCGGTGAGCGCGCAGGTAAGGCACTGCAGCGTGGTCCAGCCGAAGAAGATCCGGCTCACGAGCAGCGCAAAGACGAGGTTGTCGACGAACTGTCCGACAAACGTGGACACGTACGAGCGCAGCGCGAAGCGCCCGAAGCCCTCTCTCTTTCTGAGCAGTCTTCCGATGCCGTAGTTTAAGAAATTGTTGACAAACGCGGAGACGAGAAACGCAACGGAGCTGCCGAGAATGATGAACCATGTGCCGGAAAACGTGTTGTCGAGCGCGGCGTTGATCACGGCTTCGCTGCCTTCGACGAAGCTTTCGCCCCACACGCCGGGGATGCGGCTTGCGAGAAAGAAGATCCCCGCCATAAAGAGGTTCAGCGCGAGCGCAAAGACCGAGAACAGCGTCGCGGCGCGCGGACCGTAGCAGTGCGTGAGAATATCCATGGTGAGGAACGTCAGCCACGAAAGGACGATGCCGCAGTCGAGCGCAAGCCAGGAAAGCCCGGTGTCGATGCTCTTGTTTGCTAAAAGGTTCATGCCGACAATGGACAGAACGGTCAGCGTCAGAAGAAGCGGGGGAACGGTTTTCAGCATTTCGCGGAATTCCGCGATCGTTTTTTTCATGGGAAAAAAGCTCCTTGTTTTTTTACGGTGGTTAGCAAGAGACACCGTTTGCGTCCGCAGCGGGACGCATTGCATCATAACACAGCCTGCGCAAAAAAGCAAGCCGTAAAACGAAATCGATGTCCGAAAGTCTCCGCGATTGACAGACGGTCGGCGCGGTCCTATAATAAAGACATGAAAGCGTTTCAGAGAATTCCAAAGCCGCTTCGCGCCGTGCTCTTTCATCTCATCCAGTGGACCTGGGGACTGCCGCAGAACCTTGTCGGGCTGCTGCTCCTGCCGCTTTTGCGGGGAGAACGACACCGCTATCACGGCGCGCTCGTGACCGTGTACCGGCGGCTGCGCTTTACGAAAAACCGCTCCGGTTTTTCGCTTGGTTCGTTTATCTTTATTCCGGAGACATGGTCGGCGTATGATAAGGAACACATCGTCGTGCATGAGTACGGTCATACCGTTCAGTCGCTGATTCTCGGTCCGCTGTATCTCTTTGTCGTCGGGCTGCCCTCCTGCATCTGGATGCATCGGTACAACAAACGGCGTTCGGTCTATCGCGGTCGCGGCGTCAATTATACCGACCGGTTTCCGGAACACGGCGCCGACCGTCTCGGCGAATACGCGACCGGGAAAAAACCGTACTGAAGCTGTAATAAAATAACCGGGACAGGCTGACGCCCGTCCCGGTTTTGCGTTGTGTGATTTACAGCGTGAACTTTACGTAGGTCTTCTTGCCCTTTTTGATCTTCACGCCTGCTTTGAGCTGTTCTTCGGTGACGTCCATCCACGTGTCGTCGACGCGTTCGCCGTCGAGCGAAATGGATCCCTGCTCGATCAGCGTTCTCACCTTGCCCTTGGACTTTTCGATCCCGCCCAGAAGCAGCATGTCGACGATGTTGATCTTACCGTCCCTGATCGCATCTGCGGGAACGGCGAACGAAGGCATGTTCGCGTCGTCGCCCGCGCCGGAAAACAGCGCGCGCGCCGCAGTCTGCGCCTTTTGCGCTTCCTCCTCGCCGTGCACGAGCTTCGTGAGCTCAAACGCGAGGATCTCCTTCTTTTCGTTGATGCGGCTTTCGTCCCAGTGATCCATCTCGTCGATCTGTTCGATCGGGATGAAGGTCAGCATGCGGATGCACTTCATGACGTCCGCGTCGCCGACGTTGCGCCAGTACTGATAGAACTCGAACGGCGTGGTTTTGTTCGGATCGAGCCAGACCGCGTTGCCGGCGGTTTTGCCCATCTTCTTGCCCTGCGAGTCGGTTAAAAGCGTGATCGTCATCGCGTACGCGTCCTTGCCGAGCTTCTTGCGGATCAGCTCCGTGCCGCCGAGCATGTTCGACCACTGATCGTCGCCGCCGAACTGCATGTTGCAGCCGTGGTTCATGTACAGATAGTAGAAGTCGTAGGACTGCATGATCATGTAGTTGAACTCGAGGAAGCTGAGACCCTTTTCCATGCGCTGCTTATAGCACTCCGCGCGGAGCATGTTGTTGACCGAGAAGCAGGTGCCGACCTCGCGCAGCATGTCCACATAGTTGAGCTTTAAAAGCCAGTCGGCGTTGTTGACCATCTCCGCCTTGCCCTCGCCGAACTCGATGAAGCGCTCCATCTGCCGCTTGAAGCATTCCGCGTTGTGGTCGATGTCTTCCTTCGTCAGCATCTTGCGCATGTCGGTTCTGCCCGAGGGGTCGCCGATCATGGTCGTGCCGCCGCCGATCAAAGCGACCGGCTTGTTGCCCGCCATCTGCAGACGCTTCATCAGCGTCAGCGCCATGAAGTGTCCCGCCGTCAGGCTGTCCGCGGTGCAGTCGAAGCCGATGTAGAACTTTGCTCCGCCGTTGTTGATCAGATCGCGGATCTCCGCTTCGTCCGTGACCTGCGCGATCAGTCCGCGCGCCTTCAATTCCTCATAAATCTGCATGGTGTTCCTCCTGTGTAAGCCCGGCAGCTTCGCGTTCCGCCGGACCGAAATGATCCTTCCGGCGGCAAAAACGCCGCCCGATAATTGAAAGGCATTATATACGAAATTCCCCTTACTGTCAAGCGCTTTGCCGCGTGGTTTTGCGTGCGGCAGAATGCAAAATTCACAATTTCACGTATTTTTGCGGATATTGGGGCTTGATTCCAATGAAAAAGTGCATTATAATAACCTAAAGTGAATGCTGAAAATGCGAAAGTGTGTTTCGGCATTCACTGATGCAGGATCGTCCGGATTTGCTCCGAAATGCACGGAAAGGAATGTCCCGATGGAAAAAGCCCCGATCCGCTTTACGGCGGAGATGGCGGATGTGCCGTTTGAGGTGCGCTGCTTCTGCCCGGAGACCGAGGCGCTTTTACGGGACTACCGGTCGGACAAAGCGCCGGAATTCGTGATCGACCTTGCGGACGGCGAGTGCGACGGGGTGCGGAAGCTGCTCACTGAGCACTGGGACAAACAACCGGATCCGTTTGCAGCCTACGGAAGAACCGATAAAGCAGCTTACATCGAGGAAGAAACCTTCCATTGGATGCTTGATCAAAAGCTCAGTCCCTACGGCGTGTTCCAGTTCCACGGATCAGCGATTTGTCTTGACGGGGAAGCGTACATCTTCACCGCGCCGAGCGGAACCGGCAAGAGCACGCACACAAGGCTTTGGCGCGAACGGTTCGGCGACCGCGTCTGGATGATCAACGACGACATGCCGTACCTTCGGATCTTCGACGACTGTGTCCGCGCGTACGGAACGCCTTGGAACGGCAAGCACCGCCTTGGCTGCAACGGCTCTGCGCCGATCAAAGCGATCGCGTATCTTCGGCGGGACGACGAAAACCACATCGAACCGCTGCCGAAGGAAACGGCGTTCGCGGTCGTGATGAAAGAAACGTTTCGGCTGCCGGACAAAGCGTGGTGGGCGCGTATGATGGGACAGATCAAAACGGTTCTCGACAGGATCCCGTTTTATCGACTCCGCTGCAACATGGCGCCGGAAGCGGCGGAAATTGCCCTGCGCGGCATGAAATACGGTGAACTCCGGTAAAATCGGATAAACACATATAAGGATAGAAGCTACAGAAAGGAAACTCGACTATGGAAAAGTACGAAGCCCCCTCGATGGAAATCGTTGAGCTGGAAGGCAGCATCGTGACGTTCGGTATTCCCGGCTTGCCTGACAGTGGTCATGGCGCTTCCGGAAACCAGAACGCTTGCTAAACCTTGAAATGGATCGGCGAAGCTATTTTGCGGCTTTCGCCGATCCGCGAAGAATGTTCTAAAACAGGATAATTATGAAAGAATTACACAGACCGGATGAGATGTTCGGAAAGATATTTCCGGCACAGACACCGCGGTCTGGGATTTTTTACGTTCCGTCACAGTTTTCTCTGCCGTTTATCCATCGCGGAAAGTCTTATGTATTCAACACGATGACCAAGCAATGTGTGGAAGCGGAGCTCCCGGCTTCCGCGACGACGAACGGAGATTTTGACGAGTTGATCAAGGGACGTTTTCTGGTGCCGAAAGGAACGGATGAGCTTGTATACTATCGATCCATTATTTCTTTTTTGAAGGCATATGAGCAAAAGAATCTGAAAAAGGGATATACGATCCTGCCGACGCTCGGCTGCAATGCGCGCTGCGTATATTGCTTTCAGGAGGGTATGCAGCAGATCGGCATGACGCATGAAACGGTCGAGGATGCGCTGCGTTTTATCCTGAACGACTGCGGCGGAAAAGAGATTACGTTGAGCTGGTTCGGCGGAGAGCCGCTTTTACGCGAGGACGTGATCGATCGGATTACAAGCGGCGTAAAGGAAGCAGGCGTCGAATTTAAGAGCCTGATGATCAGCAACGGCAGTCTGATCACACCGGCAACGATCGGGAAAATGGTCGATCTTTGGCGTGTTCAGTCGATTCAGATCTCGATGGACGGCGCGGAACGGGATTATATTGCCCGCAAACGGTATCTCACGTATCGCGACGACTACCATATTGTGATTGACGCGATTCAGCGTATGTCGGATGCGGATATCCAGGTAATGGTTCGCTGTAATGTGGACGAAAACAATCTTCCGGGCGTACCGCGTTTTTTGGAGGATCTTTCCGCGGGGATCGGGAATAAAAAGAATGTCAGCGTATATCTCTCGCCGGTGTATCAGGAACTGCAGAAAAAAAACAGCATGAAGCTTTGGTCCGATATTCTTGCAATGGAGAACAGGATCGAAGCGGCGGGATTTTCCGTTTCATTTGAACGGATCAGTTTTGCGCTTTCCGCTTTTCATTGCTTATCGGATGCAAACGGGATCGTGATCGCCCCGGACGGAAAGCTGCATTGCTGCGAAGAACTTGCGGAGGGTTCCGTGATCGGAACGGTCCGCGACGGCATAAAAGACCCAGACGCTCGCAAAGCGTTTGCGCGGATTCGGCCGGTTCCGGGGAAATGTGAGGATTGCAAGTTTCTCCCGATCTGCATGCCGTTTCCGACCTGTCCCAAATTCGGACTTCTGTGTCGGGAAGGCTATACACTTCTGACGTTGGACGCATTGAGAAAAATGATCGATAACGAAATGAAAGGAAAAGAGGGTTTGGCATGAAGCTCAAGGACAGTTTTATCACGCAGGACATCGACGGCACACAGTTTATGGTCGCCGTCGGCGAGACTTCCTTCACCGGGATCGTGCGCAGCAATAAGACTGCCGCGTTCATCGTGGATTGCCTGAAAACCGAAACGACCAAGGAACAGATCGTCGACGCGATGTGCAAAAAATACGACGCGCCCCGGGAACGGATCGAGACCGACGTGGAGATGATCCTTGAAAAGCTGCGCGGGATCGGTGCTTTGGATGAGTAAGATGACTGCATTGATCAAAAAAGGATTCCGGTTTGCCAAAAGAAAGCTCAGAAAGGCGTATGTTGCATTCAGCAGACGCGTTTTGCTCATACAGGATTGGATCATAGATCGCCGGATTTGCGGGCGGAGCCTCGGCAAGATCATCCTGGACATGTGCGGAGATGAAAAGAACCAGATCGGCGGGACCGGGACGGAGTCGTCTCACTATGTCTATCTGAAACGCATCTTTTCATACATCCGTTTGGATGAAACGGACAAGGTCCTGGACATTGGCTGCGGAAAAGGCAGGGTCTTTGCCTTCTTTATCAAAGAAAAATATCCCTGCAGGATCGACGGGATCGAGCATAACGCGGACGTTGCGAAGGTCGCGCAGGAATGGACGGCGAAGTATCCGCAGATTCGCGTCATCGTCGGCGACGCATTTTTAGCAGACTTTAATCAGTATACGGTCCTGACGCTTTCGCGTCCGTTCTTCTGGCACACGTACTGCGAATTTGTGGAGAAGCTGGAGGAAAAGCTGACCCATCCGATCGCGATGCTTTCCTGGCATGAGGATCCGCGTGTCAGAGACTTCATCAAGGTCCGTCCGGGCTGGCATATCGTGCATCACGAGTTTACAAACCGCATCCACGGACTGTATCTGAGGAATTGCCCGCAACCCTTTACGGTCTGGACCTGCGATCCGGCCGAGCGGAAGAACACCGATGCGGAACAATTGCGATAAACGGAGCGGCATATGAAAAAACTGATCGGAAGAATCGAACGGGCGGTCAGCGGCAGGGTCCTGCGCCTTTATGACCGGATCACGGACCGGCGGATCTGCGGACAGAGCCTGGTCAAAACGGTGGCGGGCATTTCCGAAGACAAGAAAAAAGGGATCGGCGGGACCGCTTCGCAGTCCACGCACTATCTCTTTCTGAAGTATATTTTCTCGCATGTCAGTCTCACCGAATCGGATACGCTGATCGACGTCGGCTGCGGAAAAGGCAGGGTCCTCGCGTTTCTCATCAAGGAGAAGTATCCGTGCAGGATCTGCGGGATCGAGTACAATGAAGCAGTCGGAAAGATCGCACAGGAATGGACGGCAAAGTACGAGCAGGCAGAGGTCCTGATCGGCGATGCGTTTCAGCTGGACTACAACGACTATACGGTGCTGACGCTTGCGCGGCCTTTTCTGCCGGTCACGTTCTGTCAGTTTATCGAAAAGCTGGAGGAAACGCTGACCCATCCGATCACGCTCGTTTCGTGGTACGATCAAAATCTTGTTCGTTACGTTTACAACCGTCCCGGCTGGCATGCGGCGTATCATGAACTGGTCAAACGCGTTCACGGATGGAAGATCGCGCTTTACCCTTCATCCTTCACGGTCTGGACCTACGATCCGGTCGAGCGGAAGGCGAAGGAGACTGCAGGATCGGATGAAGCCTGACGCAGGTCCGTTCATACGTGGATTCATACCGCCGCCTGTACGGCGGCTTTTTTGTTCAAAACGGTTGAAGCGCAGGCGGGTCGTGCGGTATAATCAAAAGAAAAAGGAGAAGACGATGGAAACGACGGAAAGGAGACAGGAAGCGATCGAACGGAAGCACGGCGGGTATAACTGCTGTCAGGCGGTGCTGTGCGCGTTTCAGGATCTGACGCCGTACACGGAGGAGCAGCTTTATGCGCTCGGCGCGGCGTTCGGCGCCGGCATGGGCGGCATGGAGGGCACCTGCGGCGCTTTGGTCGGCGCGGGGATGCTGCTCGGAATCATAAAGGACGGATCGCCCGTCATGCGGGACGCAAGGGCGCTGCACCGCGCGTTCACGGAGACCTGCGGCGCTTCGCTGTGCAGGGATCTGAAGGGCAGGGACACCGGAACGGTGCTTTGTTCCTGCGACGACTGCGTGCGAACGGCTGTCGATCTTGTCGTTTCCGTTTCGGAAAAGGAGTAGGCTTATGGCATATCGGGTATTGCTGATCAACGGAAGTCCGCGCGCAAACGGCTGCACGGCAAGAGCGCTCAGGGAGATTGCGGACACGCTGCACGCGGAGGGGATCGAAACGGATCTCGTTCACGTCGGAAACGCCGACGTGCGCGGCTGTCTGAGCTGCGGGACCTGCGGGAAGAAGGGACGCTGCGTATTCGACGACAAGGTCAACGAGACCGCCCCGCTGTTTGAGCGGGCGGACGGGCTGATCGTCGGAAGCCCCGTCTATTACGGTTCGCCGAACGGAACGCTGCTTTCGTTTCTCGACCGGCTTTTTTACAGCACGTCGTTTCCGAAGCATATGAAGGTCGGCGCGGCTGTCGTCAGCTGCCGCAGGGGCGGCAACACAGCGTCGTTCGACGTGCTGAACAAGTATTTTACGATCTCGTCGATGCCTGTCGTGAGCTCGACCTACTGGAATCAGGTCCACGGCTTCACCGCTGAGGACGTTGAAAAGGATGCGGAAGGCTTGCAGACCATGCGGAACCTCGCCAGAAACGCGGCGTTCCTGATCCGCGCGATCGCGGCGGAAAAGTCGAAGACCGGTCTGCCTGCGGTCGAACGCGGTTCGTTTACAAGCTTTCCGGACGGGAAATGAGTATGGAGCACGCCGCGATCTATCACGATAACGTCCCCGCGCTCATCCGCGCGTGCATGGAAACGCCCTGTATGCAGCGGCTCAGGCACGTCGGCATGAACTGCGGCTGCGAATACACGTCCTTTCCGCGCTTTGCGGGTTTAGAGCCGTATTCGCGGTTCGATCACAGCGTCGGCGTCGCGCTGATCGTATGGCATTTCACGCACGACGAAAAACAGGCGGTCGCGGGGCTTTTGCATGACGTCGCTTCGCCCGTGTTCGCGCACGTCGTGGACTTTCTAAAAGGCGACTATCTCGTACAGGAATCGACCGAGGACGGCACGCGCGCGATCATCGGGGACGACGAAGCGCTGCAGCGCGTCCTTTCCGCGCACGGGCTCGTGACCGACGATGTCTGCGATTATCACATCTATCCGATCGCGGACAACGATTCGCCGCGGCTTTCCGCCGACCGGCTCGAGTACACGCTTGGCAATCTCCTGAACTACCGCATCCGCACGATCGGCGAGGTCGGAGCGTTTTACGGCGATCTCTCCGTCGGCACGAACGAGGAAGGCGCGCCGGAGCTCGTGTTTTCGGACGCGCGGAAGGCGGAGGACTTTGCGTTCGCGTCGCTTGCGTGCTCGCGGATCTATGTTTCCGACGAGGACCGCTACGCGATGCAGATGCTGTCCGAGCTTTTGAAGGACGCGATCGGTCTCGGCGTGCTGACCGAAGCGGACCTCAGCACGACCGAGCCGGAGGTCATCGCAAAGCTTTTGCAAAACGAACGGACCGCCGCGGCATGGAACCGCTGCCGCGAATATCATGCGATGCGCCGCGTCCAGGCGCCGGAAGGTGAAGGGCAGTGGCGCAGGATCGCGGCGAAGAAACGCTATATCGATCCGCTGATCGCGGGCGTCGGGCGTGTCTCGGCGCATTCCGCCGTCTTCCGCACCGAAAAGGACGCGTTCCTTTCCGATCCGCAGAACGAATGGCTCGCTGCGGAGGAGCCATAACAACCGCATATGCAAAGGAGAGGAAATTTTCCGCTCCTTTTTCTGTTATGTTTTATGCTTGCCGATGCTCTTCATAGGTGAAACCGGTTTTGAAAAGGAAACATGCTTATGGAACAAAACGAACGATTCGATCGCGTCTACAGCGAAACGCGCGACGATCTGCTGCGGTATCTGATGCTGCGCACCAACGCAGCGCCGGAGGCGGAGGATCTCTTTCAGGAGGTCTACCGGCTGTTTTACGCAAGGCTGATCCGCGGCGCGCTGCCGATCCTCAATCCGCGGCGATACCTTTTTTCGATCGCGAAAAAGCTGCTCGCGCGATACTATCGCACCGCGGCGAAGCGCAAAGAGACGGAGCAGCCGATGCCCGAGGATTTCGACGTCGTGTCGGACGAAACGCCGATCGATGAGCAGCTCTTAAAACAGGAGCGGACGGACGAGATCTGGCGGCTTTTGAAATCCGAGCCGGAGCTGAACCAAAGGGCGTTCGTGCTTTATTACGGGTATGATCGCTCACAAAAGGAGATCGCGGAAGCGCTCGGCATCAGCGAGGAAGCGGTGCGGCAGCGGCTGTATCGCACGCGGGAGCGGATTCGCAGGATGCTGGAACACAAGGAACAGGAAAGGAGACAGGCATGAACGAACATGATTTTTTTAAACAGATGATTCACGACCGCGCTGTCAACGACGCGGCGGTCAAGGCAAAGGCAAAGATGCAGACGAAAAGAACAGCTCCGTGGAGAAAGCCGCTTGCGATCGCGGCGGCATCCCTTGCGGTTCTCGTCGGCACGGTGTTTCTGATCCCCTCGGCACGGGCGGAGGTGTTTTCGTGGTTCACGCCGAGAAATACGAGCGATTACGTTGCGGCAGACCCCGAGAACCGCGAGCCGATCGAAGAAATTGACAACATGATCATGCCGCCGGAGACCTCGGTTGTCGATATCAAGGTCAACTACGTCGCCGACGAGCCGTACTGGCGTGAGATCGGCGAGAACTTCTCCGCGTCGTTCGGCGAAACGATCTACGACGGCGAGAATATTTCCATCGTGATCGACTTCGACGGGCTGTCCGGCTACCCGGTCTATGAAGGTCGGTACACGCCGGACGTTCCTGCCGGTACGGCGCTGCCGACGCTCCTTGCGGAAAAGCTCGATCCCGAAATGGTGAAGTGCTTCCGCGAGGATTACGCCGACGTCTCCATGTATCTCGACGGCACGATGGAGCAGTGGAACGGACCGGAAAGCAGGGTGGAGCTGACGCTGGAGGACGGTACGCGGTTCAGCCGTACATGGAACGACGTATATCAGAAGGACCGTCCGGGCGACGAGGCGTTCTACGCATCCATTCATGACGTCATCTATAAGGACGACGTCTGGACCGAGGAGGAGGCGGAGCTGCTTCGCACAAGCGTCTGGGAGTACATCAAGGCAAACGGGCTGCGCGCCGTCGCAAACGTGTACCTGCCGAATCCGGACGAAGACGCCTTCGAGCCGGACAGCAATAAAAAGCTCGCCGATTATCTCGACGAAAACGGCAATCTGAAGCTGCACGTTCGGTATATCGTCTCGATCGACCACGGCGAGGAAACCGAAACGAAGCTTGACGTCGATCTCGGCACCGTCGTCGTCAACATGACGGCGTACAAGGATATGAAGCAGCGCAGCGTCGAAGCGGAGCAGAGCGAGATCGCGCTGTCCGGCGACGCGGTGATCGGCGGGAGCGCTTTCGATGCGGACCATTATTTCTCCGTTACGAATTACCCGATGCACCTCGACGGCGTTACGCTTAGGGTCACGCAGCCCGGCATGGTCGACATGCTCGGCGTGCATAACCTTGGCGTGCTCGTATCGACGCCGAAGGACTGGAGTGCGGAGCAGAAGGAGATCTTTGCGAGAAACCTCAGCTTCGACGTTGAGATCGACGGGGAAGTCGTCTTCAGCGGCGCTTCGCTCAGCTGGGAGCGCAGAAGCAGCGGCGACTGGCTCATCAAGATCGGTCTCGAAGATATTCCGTTCGACCGCATCAACACGATGCAGACGATCACGCTGACGCCGACGCTGCAGTACTGCACGGAAGCAATCGTTCAGAGAACGCTGCCGGACGGCGCCCATGAAACCGTCCGGACCGTGCCGATCGGGGAGGATGGGACCTTCGACACGCGCACGCTCGAACGCGGCACGCCGGTCCTCTATCATAACGAGCAGACTGCGCATCCCGAATGGGCGATCACGCTGAAGGTACAATAAGACGAAAAAGAAAACAGGAGCTGCATGAATCTGCAGCTCCTGTTTTGTGTCAAGTTACCGCACGATCAGCCCGTTCCCGTCCGCGTCGAGGGTCAAGGTCGTGCCCTCGGCGGGGGATTCGCGGATGATGTAGCGGGCAAGGAGCGATTCCGCATGCGACTGGATGAACCGCTTCAAAGGACGCGCGCCGAATTGCGGATCGCTGCCGTTTTCGACGATGTACGCCTTCGCCGCGTCGGTGACGTTAAGGTGATAGCTTCTCGATTCGAGGCGTTTCTCGAGGTCCTTAAAGAGAAGCTCCACGATGTTTTTGAGGTTCTCGCCGGTGAGCGGCTTAAAGAACGCGATCTCGTCGAGGCGGTTGATGAACTCCGGACGGAAGCGCGTCTTGAGCTCGTTGCGCACCCAGTCCTCGACGCCGGGACGGAGCCGTCCTTCGGCGTCCATGCCTTCGAGGAGCGTATCGGAGCCGATGTTCGAGGTCAGGATGATGATCGTGTTCTTGAAATCGACCGTGCGGCCCTGTCCGTCGGTGATGCGGCCGTCGTCGAGCACCTGCAGCAGCACGTTCAGCACGTCCGGATGCGCCTTTTCAACCTCGTCGAACAGGACCACCGCATACGGCTTTCTGCGGACCGCTTCGGTGAGCTGACCGCCCTCGTCGTAGCCAACGTAGCCCGGAGGCGCCCCGACGAGACGCGACACGGAGTATTGCTCCATGTACTCGCTCATGTCGATACGCACCATATTGCGCTCGCTGTCGAACAGCGCTTCGGCAAGCGCTTTGCAGAGCTCCGTCTTGCCGACGCCGGTGGGACCGAGGAACAGGAACGAACCGATGGGGCGGTTCGGGTTCTGAATGCCCGCGCGGGAGCGAAGGATCGCGTCGCACACGCGCTGTACCGCGTCGTCCTGTCCGACGATGCGCTGATGCAGCACTTCGTCGAGATGCAGAAGCTTCTTCCGCTCGCTTTCCAATAGCTTACTGACCGGAATGCCGGTCCAGCGCGCCACGATCTCGGCGATCTCCTCCTCGGTCACATGATCGCGGAGCAGCGTGTTTTCGCGGTTCGCGTTCTTTGCTTCGGCTTCCGCAAGCTCCTTTTGCAGCTGCGGGAGCTTGCCGTATTTCAGCTCCGCCGCCTTGTTGAGATCGTAGGCGTTTTCCGCTGCGGTGATCTCGTTGCTGACGGCTTCGATCTCGGAGCGCAGCGCCTGCACTTTTGCGATTTCGGTCTTTTCGGCTTCCCATTTCGCCTTCATGGCGTTGAATTCGTCGCGCTGTTCAGAGAGTTGTCTGCGTATCTCCTCGAGGTGCGCCTGCGATTTCGGATCGTCGTCCTGCTTTAAGGACGTTTCCTCGATCTCCAGCTGCATGATGCGGCGCATCTTTTCGTCCATCTCGCTCGGCATGGAGTTCATCTCGGTCTTGATCATCGCGCACGCCTCGTCCACAAGGTCGATCGCCTTGTCCGGCAGGAACCGGTCGGAGATATACCGATCGGAAAGCGTCGCCGCCGCGATCAGCGCCGCGTCGTGGATCTTCACGCCGTGGAAGACCTCATAGCGCTCCTCCAGTCCGCGAAGGATCGAGATCGTGTCTTCGACGCTCGGCTCCTCGACCATGACCGGCTGGAACCGGCGTTCGAGCGCCGCGTCCTTTTCGATGTACTTCCGGTACTCGTCGAGCGTCGTCGCGCCGATGCAGTGCAGCTCGCCGCGCGCAAGCATCGGCTTTAAGAGATTGCCCGCGTCCATCGCGCCCTCGGTCTTGCCCGCGCCGACGATGGTGTGCAGCTCGTCGATGAACAGAATGATCTTGCCGTCACTTTTTTTGATCTCCTCGAGGACCGCCTTCAGACGCTCCTCAAATTCGCCGCGGTACTTCGCGCCCGCGACGAGCGCGCCCATATCAAGCGAGAACAGGCTCCGGTCCTTCAGGTTATCGGGCACGTCGCCGCGTACGATACGCAGGGCAAGCCCTTCGACGATCGCCGTCTTGCCGACGCCCGGCTCGCCGATCAGGCACGGGTTGTTCTTCGTCTTGCGGGAGAGGATGCGGATCACGCTGCGGATCTCGCTGTCGCGGCCGATGACCGGATCGAGCTTATGCGCTTTCGCAAGCTCCACAAGGTCCTGTCCGTACTTTTTCAGCACGTCGTAGGTGCCCTCGGGATTGTCGGTGTTGACCTGCCGGTTTCCGCGCACCGCCTTCAATGCCGCAAGATACGCGTCCTTCGCGACGTTGAACTGGCGGAACAGCTTCCGAAGCGTTTCGTCCGGCTTTTCTAAAAGCCCCAGCATCAGGTGTTCGACCGAAACGTACGCGTCGCCCATGCGCTTCGCCTGCGTGTCCGCCTCCGCGATCACGCGCGAGATCCCCGCCGTTGCGCCTGCCTGCTGTCCGTCGCCGGAGTAGGTGAGAAGGCCGCCGATCGCACGGTCGACCGCCGCGCGCAGCGCAGGTACGTCGATCTGCATTGAGGATAAAAGCTGTGCGTTGAGATCGTCGCTTTCGTCGATCAGCGCTTTCAGAAGATGAAGCTGCGTGACTTCCGTGTTGCGGTTCACGTCCGCGTAACTTTGCGCGTTCTGGATCGCTTCAATGGATTTTTGTGTAAATCGGTTGGCATTCATATGCCTCGCCTCCTGTTCAGGATTCCTCTTTGACGTCCCCCGGTGAGGGGCGCCGTCACGATGTGACTGAGGGATCGTGTTCTTTCCGTATTTTTAGCACTCTCCATCCTTGAGTGCTAAACCTATCATAGCACAGTTTATGCAAAATGCAATACGTCTCGGAACGAGTTTGCTTTCGTGTCACAATTCTTTCAAATTGCCGTGAAAATGTTGCTATTCAACTTGCAAGCAGTGCGGCGGAAGTGCTATACTGAACACAGAAAAACATGCACGGGAGGATTCTATGGGCGTATTTTCCAAGTATCATCGCTTTCATGAAGAGGGCGAGCAGGCAAATGTCAACAATGTGGAACGGTTCGGCGAGCCGGCACGTTCGCTGTACACATCTTCGAAGGTCTTTTCGCTGCATCATCGCATCGAGGTGACAGACGACGCCGGGCAGGTCGTATACCGCGCCGAGAGCAAGGCGATCTCCCTGCATGACCGCACGCAGATCTTTGACGCGCAGGACAACCTTGTCGCAAAGATGTGGAAGAAGCTCTTTACCCTGCACGAGCGTCACTTCATCGAGATGGCGGACGGCACGAATTTCCAGCTCAGTAACGAGCTCTGGCATCTCATCAAGGACGTCACGAACGTCGAGGGGCTCGGCTGGCAGCTCAGAGGCAACATCATGGCGCTCAACTTCGAACTGTACGACGCCGACGGCAGCGTCATTGCGGTGATCGGGCAGAAGATGTTCTCGCTCCACGACAAGTACTGCATCGATATCTACAAGCCGGAGCATGAGCAGAAGGTCATTGCGATCCTCATCACGCTGCAGCACATGATCCGCGACCGTGAAAATGCGGCGGCGGCTTCGTCCTCGTCTTCCTCGAGCTCGGGAAACTGAACTATGCGGCAGCAGATTCGCTCGAAAGAGGACATGGAGCGGCAGATTATAAGCTTCGGGTTTCTGCCGTTCTTTGAAAACGGGATCCACGGTTTTTCGATCGAGGAATTGACGCCCGCGGAGCTCTGGTACAACGGCTCCGTCGACGGGCGGGACGACTGGCCGGTGTGGGACTGGAAAGGACCCGTGGCAAGCTCGGGCAGCTGCATGTACGGCAAGTTCTTTCAGAAGAAGGCGGGGTTTATCGGCAGGGAATGGATCCCGGATTTTCTGAACGTGCGCCGAAACGGCATGACCTTCGACGAATGGTACGAAGAAGGGCTGATCTTTTATAAGGATAAAGCGCTTCTTGACACCGTGCGCACCTACGGTTCGATCCTCACGCCGCACCTCAAGATGCAGTGCAACTACCGAAAGGACGGCAACACCGGCTTCGAAACTGTCGTGACCAGGCTTCAGATGCAGGGGTGGCTCTGCATTTCGGATTTTGTCTATCGGCTCGACCGGTTAGGAAAGGAATACGGCTGGGGCGTCGCGCTGTATACCACGCCCGAGGCGCAGTTCGGGGAAGAGATCGCCTCCTGCCCGCGCACGCCTTCGGAATCGCGCGAGCGCATCTTTGATCATCTTTCCGCGCTTCTTCCGCACGCCGACAGGCAGCAGCTAAACAAGATGCTCGGATAATGAAAAGAACCACCCGCATAAACGGGTGGTTTTTTGATGCAAACCCATTACTTGATCGCGCGGGTCAGGATGAATGTCGGAACGTTGTAATCATAAAACGGTCCGGCTTCGTTCGTGTCCTCCAGCAGATCTTTCAGGATGAAGCCCGCCTTCAGCTGACCGCCGATCTGTTCTTCCATCGTATGCGAGAAAACAAGGGACATATCCTGCTCCATCAGCCGCCTTTTGACGTTTTCATCCTTGAGCGGATTGAACGGCAGCGGGTTTTGGAGCACGGCCTCGTCGCCCCAGAACGCCCAGAAGACGCCCGTGTCGAGTCCGGCAAGGAGCGTTCCGCCAGGCTTCAGCACGCGGTAGATCTCCCGGAAAACCGGGTACACATCCTCGATATAGTGATTAGAAACAGGGTTGACGACGAAATCGAAGCTGTTGTCCGCAAAGGGGAGCGGTTCTGTCATGTCTCCTTTGATCAGCGTGATCGGATAATGCTCTCTTTCGCTGACGAGGCGGTCCGACTCGATCTGCCGGTCCGAGATATCAAACAAGGTGCACTCCGCGCCGAGCGCCGACAGGATCGCCATTTGCTGCCCGCCGCCGGAGGCGAGCCCGAGGACCAGTTTCCCTTTGCAGCTGCCGTACCATGAGAACGGGACCTTTCTGAGCGGCGTCAACGTCAGGAGCTTCTCATGGTTTGCCGCGCGCAGAAAGTCTTTATGCGAGATCGGTTCCATCCACGGCAATCCGTATTTTTCTTTCCACGAATCAATGATCCGTTCGTTTTCTTCCGTATATTTCATGCAGTATGTTCTCCTTTTTCGTGATATGCGTACAAGACAATACAGCGCTGTATCACAAGCGCTTTTCGGTCCGCCCGGCGCAAATCAATGGGGAGTTAAAAGAAACCGTTTCATGGATCGCTGCTCCTTTCATTTCAACGGAGAACGCTCCGCTGTCGTCTTTGTAATGTTTTAGTATATCATAAAGAAAACGGCATGACAACCTTGGATTTCCCGTTGTTTCTCTTTACGGAACGCGGCGGGCATGGTATACTGTATACAGGAAAACACGAACGGAGGACGCGTATGACGGAACGAGAACGAGCTATACTCCAAGCGCTGTGCGAAGCGAATGCGCCGAGCGGATTTGAGGACGAAACGGCGAACGTCGCGCGCGCGGCGATGCAGGAGATCTGCGACGTAACGGAGGATCATCTTCGCAATCTGTATCTGTACCGCAAAAAGAACACCGGCGACAAGCCCGTTCTGATGCTCGACGCGCACAGCGACGAGGTCGGCTTCATGGTGCATTCGATCCGTCCGACAGGCACGCTGCGGGTCGTGCCGCTCGGCGGATGGAACCGCGCGACGCTGCCCGGCACAAGGGTGCTGGTCCGCAACCGCGACGGACGCTGGATCCCCGGCGTGATCGCCGCAAAGCCCCCGCATTTCATGAGCGCGGCGGAAAAGGAGCGGCAGGGGACGCCCGAGATCCGCGATCTTGCGATCGACATCGGCGCAAAGAGCGCGGAGGAAGCGGAGAGCGTTTTCGGGATCCGCATCGGCGAGCCGGTCGTGCCGGACGCGCCGTTTCAGTACGACGCGGAACACGGACTGTTCTTCGGCAAGGCGTTCGATTGCCGGATCGGCTGCGCGGCGCTTCTGGAGGTCATGCGGCGCATTGCGGATGAGGACCTCAATGTCGACGTCGTCGGCGCGCTGTCCGTGCAGGAGGAGGTCGGCGAGCGCGGCTGCAAGGTCACGACCAACCGCATCCGTCCCGACGCGGCGCTCGTGTTCGAGGGCTGTCCCGCGGACGACACCTTCGGCGAGCCGTACGCCATGCAGACAAAGCTCAAAAACGGACCGATGATCCGGTTTATGGACACGTCAGTCATCTGTAACCCGCGGTTTGTGCGGTACGCGCTGGATCTTGCGGAACGGGAGCGCATTCCCGCGCAGGCGGCGGTCCGCGAGGGCGGCGGCAACGACGCGGCGATCATTCAGTCGCAGCTACTGGGCGCGCCCGCGATCGTGCTCGGCGTGCCGGTACGCTACATCCACACGCCCGCGTGCATCGCCGCGGAAGCGGATTACGACGCGACGGTGGAGCTTGCGCTTGCGCTGATCCGCGCGCTCAATCAATCGGTCATTCAATCATTTTGAATAATACAACAGGAGGCAGCTATGAACGGAGATTTTACCCTGTATACCCCCACGAAGGTCGTGTTCGGACACGGCGTGGAAAAAAACGCGGGCGCCATGGTCAAGGCGTTCGGCGGCAAGAAGGTCCTGATCCACTACGGCGGCAAAAGCGCGGTCCGGTCGGGCCTTTTGAAGCGCGTGCAGGATTCGCTGACCGCGGAGGATATCGATTACGTATCGCTCGGCGGCGTGGTCCCGAATCCGCGTCTTGAAAAGGTCTATGAGGGCGTGAAGATGTGCAAGGCGTACGGCGTCGACTTCATCCTTGCGGTCGGCGGCGGCAGCGTCATCGACTCGGCAAAGGCGATCGCGTACGCGCTCGGCGAGCCGGAGCGCGACGTCCGGGAGCTTTATGAACACACGCGCACGCCGAAGGCGTGTTTCCCGCTCGGCGTCGTACTGACGCTTGCGGCGTCCGGCAGCGAGATGAGCGACAGCAGCGTCATCTCGTATGAGAATAAGAAGCGCGGCGTGAACAGCGACCTGTGCCGTCCGAAGTTCGCGCTGATGGATCCGGCGCTCACCAAGACGCTCCCCGCGTATCAGACCGCGGCGGGCTGCTCGGACATCCTGATGCACACGATGGAGCGGTACTTCGTCAACGGACACCGCATGGAGATCACCGACGCGATCGCGGAGGGACTTTTGAAGACCGTCATGCGCTATGCAAGGGTTCTGCGCGACGATCCCGAAAACTATGAAGCCCGTGCGGAGATCATGTGGGCGGGTTCGCTCTCGCACAACGGGCTCACCGGCTGCGGCAACGACGCGGGTGACTGGGCGTGCCACCGGCTCGAGCACGAGCTCAGCGCGCTGTACGACGTCACGCACGGCGCGGGGCTTACCGCGGTGTGGGGCAGCTGGGCGCGCTACGTCATGAAAAACTGCCTGACGCGCTTCGTCCGCTTTGCCATGTACGTCCACGGGATCAAGCCCTGCGCGACCGACGAGGAAACGGCTTTGCGGGGCATTGAGGCGACGGAGGACTTCTTCCGCAGCATCGGCATGCCGACGAATCTAAATGAGCTCGGCGTAAATCCTTCCGAAGACGATATCAAACTGCTTGCGCACAACTGCGCGGTCGCGACCGGCGGCAAGGTCGGCAGCGCGATGGTGCTGCATGAGGAGGACATGGCGAACATCTTCCGCATGGCGGCATTATAAGCCGCAGCGATTTCACAGAGGCACTTCAAAAAAGGAGTGTCTCTTTTTTTATAATTAGTACTTGACAAATATATCGAGGTACGATATAGTATGTACATCGAAGCTCGATATATCGAACTGAGATAGGCAAGGAGGACCTATGAACGGTAAAATCAAAAAGGTCTACGTTCCGATGACCGAATCCGCCTTCTATATTCTGTTTTGTTTACAAACGCCGCAGCACGGATACGGGATCAGTCAGCAAGTGAGAAGGCTGACCGGCGGCGCGGTCACCATCGGCGCGGGCACCATGTACGGCACGCTTTCCAAGATGGAAAAGGACGGTCTGATCCGCTTTTACAGCGAGGAGGACAAGCGAAGGCTGTATCGGATCACCGAACTTGGCAGAGAAGTCTTGGAAACCGAAATCAAAAGGATCGAAAGATTGTACAAAAACAGCAAAGGGGAGAACATCGATGCGTAAAACAAAGATCCGTTTTTTCACGATCGCAGATTATGAGGACGAAGAACTGTGGCTGAGGAAACAGCATCAGAACGGCTGGAAGCTCGTCAAGATGACGTCGCCGTGTTTCTATACGTTTGAAGAATGTGAACCGGAGGACGTCGTTTACCGGCTGGATTTCAAAAACGGCGAACAGACCGAGGAATACCTGCAGATGCTGCAGGACTTCGGCTGGGAATACTTTTTCCACTTGTTCGGCTGGCTGTATTTCCGGAAACCCGCAAGCGCGGCGAAGACGGAGGGGGAGGAGGAGCTGTTCAGTGACAACACTTCCCGCGTGGACATGGCGGAGCATGTCACGCGGACCAGACTGATCCCGCTCATGGTGATCTTTCTCTGCTGCGTGATCCCGAATCTGATCAACGCGATGAACGGCGTCATGGGCAGACTCAGCACGTTTTTCGGCTTCTTTTTCGGCGTCATGTTCGGGATCTATCTGTTCATGATCATCTACAGCGGGATCAAGCTGAACCGGATCCGGGCAAAGTATAAGGACTGATAAAAAAGACCTCCCCGCGGGGAGGTCTTTTGCTGTTCGGATCACTCGCGTCCCGCGACGTCCCTTAATGCTTCCGCAGCCGCGTCGACGAGCGTCGCTGCCGCCATCGCGGGATCCCGGAGGATCGCGGCGCGCTGCGCGTTTTTGAGCATCCAGATCTCCTCGACCTGCAGCTTATCGAACGCGATCGAGAGCAAAGAGAGCCCGAAGCGGCGAAGAAACGAGTCCCGCACCGCGTCCGCCGCTGCCGCCGCAAGGTCGTTCGTGTGCTTTGGCAGCTCGTGCGGGCGGATCCCGCTTTGAAACAGTGTGCCGACGGCGGTCGAAAGCGCGGCAACGATCTCCGCGTCAAGCTGCGGCGCGAGGTCCTTCCGTTCAAAGCGTTCCGCGACGTTGCCGATCGCACGGTACAGCACGGCGGGATCCTCGACACGGTAGGAATACACGCCCGCAAGCGAAACGGACAGGTCGAAGTCTGCGTCCATGTTGTCGTCGCGTACGCGGATCAGCACCGGCGCGGGCGTTTCAAATGCGTTGCCGTGGCATTCCTTTGTATTGATGTAATAGACCCGATGGCGGTGCGGCTGGATATCGCCGCCGCCGAAGCCGACGCGGTCCAGGACGTCGCGGAAGTAGCCGACCGGTCCTGCGGGACGGTCCGGATCGACAAAGATGTGCTCGCCGGGCTCGGTCACGACGTCGACGACCTTCTGGTGCGAGACGACGACGAGCGCCTGCCCGTCCGCAACGGACAGCAGCGAGCCGCTTGTAATGACCTCGTCGTCAATGCGGTCGTTTGCGCTGCGCCCGGATACGTGCTTGTGTCCGCGCGCCATCAGCACGTCGACGGGAAGCCGCGCGAACAACAACCCGATGATTACGGCCACTTTCAGCAGCGGCCTTTTCATTTGCCCGACGGGCGGGTTACCGGCGCAAAAGTGCCAACGCATTTTTACAATTTGCCCGCAACTACTTTATTTTGAAAAGCGAAAACGGAATCGCTGGAAAAGAAAAACGCCTTTCAGCTTCGTAGCAACTACTACAAACTGAAAAGCGTTTTTTTGTTTACCTTTTTAGTGTCTGGCTAAAACTCCTGTATTTTGAAGAT
>CAMVGD010000014.1 GCA_947166925.1 uncultured Clostridia bacterium
CGCGTCGGAATCGACACCCCACGCGCGCTTCAGAAGCGCCTCCTTGCTGACGACGACGCTGCCGTTCACCATCAGGATATACATGATCGAGAACTCCTTTTTGCCGAGCCGGATCGACCGTTCGCCGCACGAGAGCTCGCAGGTCGATTTGTTCAGCACAAGATCTCCGAACGCGAGCGTATCCATCACGACCTCGCCGCGGCGTCGGGTGAGCGCGCGTACGCACGCCAGAAGCTCCTGCATCTCGAACGGCTTCGTGAGGTAGTAATCCGCGCCGAGATCGAGCCCGCGCACGTAGTCCTCCACCCCCGATTTTGCCGTGAGCAGCAGGACCGGCGTCGCGCTGCCCTCCTTTCTGAGCTCCTCCACGACCGAAAATCCGCTGCGCTTCGGCAGCATGACGTCAAGGATGATGAGATCGTATGCGTTCTCCCGCGCATAGGCAAGCCCCGTCTCGCCGTCAAGGCAGACGTCGCTGTCGAAGCGGTTCTGCTTCAGCATCTCCCGAAGTGTCTCCGCAAGGTTTCGTTCATCCTCGACGATCAGTACGCGCATTTCCGTTTCCTTTCCCGTATCGTCAGATCCGTTCGACGGAAAGCGTGATCGCGTTTCCGTTCAGATCCCATTCCTTCGTATAACCGAACACGCCTTCCTCAACGCGCTCGGCAAGCGTATCCGCTTTGACGCTGTCCGCGAACTTCAGCAGCACGCGCGCGGCCTCTCCGCCGTTTACATAACCGATGCGGATATGATCGGCGACCTCAAATCCTGCCTCCTTGCGCATCGTCTGCAGCTTGGAGACCAGCTCGCGCATGAGACCTTCCTCGCGAAGCTCCGGCGTCAGATTCGTGTCGAGCACGACGGTCACGCCGCCGCCCTGTTCGGAGACAAGCCCTTCCTTCTGCTGCGTCGAAACGAGCACGTCGTCGGGCGAAAGCACGACTTCCGTGCCGTCGACCTCGAAGGTGTAGTTCTCGCCCGCATGGTGCGCCCGGACGATCGCGTCGCCGTTTTCCGCAAGGTGTGCGGAGATCTTGCCCAGAAGCTTTCCGTAGCGCGGTCCGAGGGTGCGAAGCTGCGGCTTGACCTTATAGCTCATCAGCGCGTCGGCGTTCTCGATGAATTCGATCTCCTTGACGTTCAGCTCCTCCTTCGCGATCGCAGCCGCGCGTTCCGAAAGCGCTTCGCCCTGCACATACATTCTGGCAAGCGGCTGACGCGTCTTCTGTCCCGCGCTGCTTCTGGCGCTTCTGCCGACGGTCACGATGTTCAGGACCTTCGCCATCTCATCTTCGAGCGCGGCGTCTACAAACGAATCGTCCGCGACGGGATAGTCGTTCAGATGCACAGAAACCGGCGCGTCCGCATCGACGCTGCGCACGATGTTCTGATAGATCGCCTCCGTCATGAACGGGCAGAACGGCGCGGTGAGCAGCGTCACGGTTTTCAGAACAGTATAGAGCGTCATGTATGCGGCTTCCTTGTCGTCCGTCATGTCCGCGCCCCAGTACCGGTCGCGGCAGCGGCGCACGTACCAGTTCGAAAGCTCGTCCGCAAAGTCGATGAGCAGTCTGCCCGCCTCGGTGATGCGGAACGCCTCGAGATTGCCGTCGACGCCCTTGACCAGCGTCTGCAGCCGGGACAGGATCCAGCGATCCATCAGGGACAGGTTTTCGCGCTTCAGGCTGTGCTTCGTCGGATCGAACCCGTCGATGTCGGCATACAGCACATAGAACGCGTAGGTGTTCCAGAGGGTGCTCAGGAATTTGCGCTGATATTCGCTGACCGCCTCGCCCGAGAAGCGCGACGGGAGCCACGGTGCGGAGCCGGTGTAGAAATACCAGCGGACCGCGTCCGCGCCCTGCTTGTCAAGCACATCTGCCGGCGCGATGACGTTTCCGATGTGCTTGGACATCTTCTTGCCGTCCTTATCGCACACGAGCCCGAGCACGACGCAGTTTTCAAACGGCGCCCTGTCGAACAGGCAGGCGGCGACCGCCATCAGCGTATAGAACCAGCCGCGCGTCTGATCGACCGCCTCGGAGATGAACGCGGCGGGATAGCGGCGCTCGAATTCCTCCTTGTTCTCGAAGGGATAGTGCCACTGTGCAAACGGCATGGAGCCGCTGTCAAACCAGCAGTCGATGACGACCGGCTCGCGCTTCATCACCTTGCCGCAGACCGGGCACACGACCTCGACCTGATCGATGTAGGGCTTGTGCAGCTCGATGTTTTCGGGGCAGTTGCGGCTCATCGCCTTCAGCTCCGCACGGCTGCCGATCACGTGTACGTGACCGCAGTCGCACATCCACACGGGCAGCGGCGTGCCCCAGTAACGCTCACGCGAAATACCCCAGTCGATGACGTTCTCGAGGAAGTTGCCCATACGGCCCTCGCCGATCGTCTCGGGGATCCAGTTGACCGATCTGTTGAACGCGATCAGCTTGTCCTTAACCGCAGTCATCTTGATGAACCAGCTCTCACGGGCGTAATAGATCAGCGGCGTATCGCAGCGCCAGCAGAACGGGTAGCTGTGCTCGAACGGAAGCGCCGCAAAGAGCTTGCCGCTTTCTTTCAGCGCTTCGAGGATCGGCTTGTCCGCGTCCTTCACAAACAGACCGTCCCACGGCGTGCCGCCGCACATATGCCCGGACGTGTTGACCAGCTGCAAAAACGGCAGATCCCAGGTCTTGCCGACGCGGTTGTCGTCCTCGCCGAACGCAGGCGCGATGTGGACGACGCCGGTGCCGTCGGTCAGCGTGACGTAATCGTCCGCGACCACGCGATAGCCCTTCTTGCCGCGGAAATTCACAGGCAGCTCGAACAGCGGCTCGTATTCCGTACCGACCAGGGATTCGCCGGAGAAGGTCTCGACGATCTCAGCGTTTTCGCCCAGAACGGAAGGAACCAGCGCCTCCGCCATGATGTAGGTCTTGCCTTCGCTGACGACCTTACAGTACGTTTCGTGCGCATTGACGCACAGCGCGACGTTCGAGGGCAGCGTCCAGGGCGTGGTCGTCCACGCAAGGATCGCCGTGCCGCTTCCGTCTTTGAGATAGAAGCGCGCGATCGCAGAGACCTCCTTGACGTCGTGATAGCCCTGTGCGACCTCATGCGAGCTCAGCGCCGTGCCGCAGCGCGGGCAGTACGGAACGATCTTGTGCCCCTTATAGAGGAGCCCTTTCTCGTGGATCGTCTTCAGCGCCCACCACTCGGACTCGATATAGTCGTCCTTATAGGTGACGTAAGGATTGTCCATGTCGCACCAGAAGCCGACGCGGTCGGACATCTCGCGCCACTGGGATTCATACTTCCAGACGGACTGCTTGCATGCCGAAATGAACGGCTCGACGCCGTATCCTTCGATCTGCTCCTTGCCGTCGAGCCCGAGCTGCTTTTCGACCTCCAGCTCGACCGGAAGACCGTGCGTATCCCAGCCTGCTTTGCGGAGAACGTCGAAGCCCTTCATGGTCTTGTAGCGCGGGATCAGGTCCTTGATGCTTCTCGTCAGGACGTGCCCGATGTGCGGCTTGCCGTTCGCCGTCGGCGGGCCGTCGAAGAACGTAAAGGCGGGGCTGCCCTTACGCCATTCCACGCTCTTTTCAAAGACGCGGTTCTCCTTCCAGAACGCCAGCGTTTCCTTCTCGCGGGAAACGAAATCCATGTCCGTACTTACCTTCTTATACATGCTTTCCTCCAAAAATAAAATACTCCGTCCCAAAAGAGGACGAAGCGAAACTCCGCGGTACCACCTCAGTTGACAGGAATCCCCCTGCCCGCTCATCGCCCCTTAACGCGGGGATACGGGAACGACTACTTTGCCGCAGCCTTTCGCAGTTCCACTCCCGGGTGATCTTCACGCTCGTTCCGCCGCCGCCTTGCACCGTACGCGGCTCGCTGTGGGTTTTCCGAAGCGCTACTCGTCCCGATCAACGATTTCCGAATTATTATATCCGAAACGTCGCGGTTTGTAAAGACCCGATTTTACGCGGTTTTTCGGCGCGCGGTTTTTGTCGAATTCATAATTCGTTCATTCTTTTCTATTGAAAACACCCATTCGAGTGTACTATAATATATGATGCATAAAGGAAAGGGAGGTAATATATTATGATGTTTCCAAATGCACACGAAGGCGTAAAGAAGATTTACAAGTCTCAGATCCTTGCCTTGATCGGCGCTGCGCTGCTGGTTCTTGCGGCGATCTTCGCCGCGATCATGACCGCGGCGACTCTGAAAGGCAATATGGGGCTTGCCGGCGGCATGGGCATTGCACTTGTGCTGTTCTCAATCGGCGGCGCTGTCCTGATGGTCATCGGTCTCATCCTCTATATCATCGGTATCAACCGTGCAAAGGCGGATGAGCCTTCATTCACCAAGGCGCTGATCTGCGTCATCGTTTCGCTCGTCTGTGCCGTGATTGGCGCGATCTTCTCCAGCAACGCGGTCGTAAAGAACATTCTGCAGATCGTCCAGAACCTTGCGAACCTCGCCGCGACCGTCTTTATCATCCTCGGTATCCAGCAGCTTGCAAAACAGCTCAACCGCGAAGATATTGTCAACCACGGCAAGACCACGTTGTACATCCTCGTTGCCATCTATGCAGCGATCATCGTTGCAAGCCTTCTTGCCGCGATCTTTGCGAAGAATACGGCAGTTATGATGGCAGCGGGCATCATCACCATCATTGCTTCGATCCTGAGCATCGTCCAGTACATCGTTTATCTGGTCTATCTCAAGAGATCCGCCAAAATGCTCGAAGCATAAACAAAACCGACAAGCAGCAAAAGGCTCTCCGATCATTTCGGAGAGCTTTTTCATATCCGAAAGCGATCCGCTTGTAAAGACCTGAAACCTCGCTTTTTGCATGGTTTGTACCGGTAAACATCCGTCTCTTGCCCTGTGCGGGAAAGTGTGGTATGCTTTTCGTATCGCAGAGAATCGAAAGGGACGCAAATATGATCTGGAAAATCGTTGTGATCGCTGCAGCCGTTCTTGTCTGGGTTTGGCAGCTGTTTCTTGCGCGGCTGTCCATGCGGTCGAAGGACCGCCCGATTCCGGAAAACGTCAGGGACGTTTATGACGGAGAAACGAACCGGAGGCGTCTTCTGTACAGTGTGGAAAAGAACCGCCTCGGCATGATGAAAGCCACCGCGGGCTTCGCTGTCGATCTCGTACTTCTGGTCTTCAACGTCTACGCTGCCTTTGCGGCGCTGTTTGATCCCGATCCGTGGCCGCAGATGTTCCGCGTGATGCTGCTGTTTCTGATCGGCTCGCTCGTTTCGATTCCGTTCGACTGGTACGACACGATGCGGATCGAGCAGAAATACGGTTTCAACCGCACAAAGGCCGGAACATTTGTCGCCGACCGCGTCAAGGAGCTTGTGCTGCGGTTCGGTCTGCTCCTCGGTCTCGGTTCGATGCTCATGGGCCTGCACCAAAGCTTCGGCGACTGGATGATCCTGCTGTTCGCCGCGTTCGCGACGCTGATCCTCCTGTTCTTCACCTTCATTTATCCGCTGTTCACGAAGCTGTTCAACAAATTCAAGCCTTTGGAAGACGGCGAGCTCAAGGACAAGCTCACCGCGCTTCTCCAAAAGAACGGCTACCGCGTCCGCGCGATCCGTGTGATGGACGCCTCGCGCCGGTCCACGAAGGCGAACGCATACTTCGCGGGCTTCGGCAGGATGAAAACGATCGTGCTCTACGACACGCTTCTGGAGATCATGACGACCGACGAGATCGTCGCCGTCTTCGCGCATGAGCTCGGTCACGGGCTGCACAGGGACACGCTGCGGAATCATATTTTGCTGTTCTTCGAGATGCTGGTCATCGGCGTTCTCGCATGGGGCGTTCTGAAGCTTCCCGCGCTGTTTGCCGCATTCGGATTTCCGGAGATCAACTACGGCTTCGCCCTGATCGTGATCTTCAGCGCGGGCGTTGAGCTGCTGTTGCCGCTGATGGGGCTTGTCAGCAACTGGTTCTCCCGCCGCGCCGAATACCGCGCAGACGCGCATGCGGTTCGGGAGGGCTGCGGCGAAGCGCTGATCTCCTCTCTGAAAAAGCTTGCACGGCAAAATTACGGCGATCTCTCCCCCGCTCCGCTGCTTGTCGCGCTGACCTATTCGCATCCGACGCTTTCGCAGCGCATCGAAGCGATCGAAAAAGCCGTTTCCGGATGCTGACAGCCCGTTCTCCGGTCATAGCTCCGCGCACTGGCAGCGATTGACAACTGGGAAAAAGATGCTATACTGCGATCATCCGTTGTTTTTTAGAGAGGTTTCCCGTTATGACATTTCCACATGCGTATCAAGGCATCAGGAATATCCGCACGTCCCTGATCCTGACGCTCTTTGCGTCCTTTCTTGCGGCAGCGAGTTGCATTACGCGTCGCAATCCCGTTGCGGTTACCGTCCTGACAGTCGCAGGTCTGGCTTTCTTGCTTGCCGGCATGATCCTGTACATCATCGGCATCGTCCGCGCGGAAGCGGACGAGAGATCGTTCAGCAAGGCGCTGATCTTTGTCGTGTTTTCATTTCTCTGTTCGCTTTTCCAAGTGTTTTTCCCGAACAGCGTTATTGCAAAAATCATCCTTTCGATCGGAGAGATCTCCTTCAGCTTCGGCGCGACCATCCTCATCATTCTCGGGATCCGGTCGCTTGCGGAGCAGTGCAAAAGCTTCTATTGTGTCAACCGCGGCAATACTGTGATGCGCATCCTGATCGCGATCTTCATTCTTTCGATCGTTCTCGGCGTGATCCCGCAGAGCTATCAGACGATGCCGTTCATTGCTGTCGGCGCATTGGTCCTGTCCATCGTCCGGTACGCTGTTTCCATGTCCTTCCTCAGAGACGCTTTGGAAATGCTTGAATCGTAACCGGACCGTCGGCAGCATATTCTGCGGCCGGCATCCCCTTGATACAGCAAAAGGTCCTCCCTTTCCGGAGGACCTTTTCCAATGCG
Source organism: uncultured Clostridia bacterium (assembly GCA_947166925.1). GTDB lineage: Bacteria > Bacillota > Clostridia > Christensenellales > CAG-138 > UBA3792. The sequence continues at coordinate 6,961 of CAMVGD010000014.1, forward strand.
TTGATTGCTTATCCTTCCTTGATCAGATTCTCGAGGAACTTGATCGTGGTGATGTTCTTCTTGGTCGCAGGGTAGATCTTTGCAAGCTCATCCGCCGTGACCTTTCCGGTCGGCTTGTACCAGGAAAACTGCTTGAAGTACTTATAATAATTGCTCGTGTCGTTGAACTTATGTCCGCCGCGGGCAAACATCTCGTTGCGCGCATAGCCCAAAAGCTTCAGAAGCGTCATTTCGTCGGTCGCGGGGATGTCCCACAGCTCGTCGTACGTCAGCTCGTCCTTGATGCTCTTGGCCATGACAAGACCGTCCTTGTCGAACGGGCTCTTGTCCTTGTTCTCCAGGAATACCATGCTGCCCTCGCTGAGCTCGTAGACCCTGTAATCCTTGAGATCGTCCTTGCTCCTTGCGGTGTTGCGGTCCTTTTCAACGGTCAGCTTCACATCTTCCGCGCGATAGCCGGTCTCGAGCTCCAGATCGTACACGTCGGCGATCAGGTACTCCGTGCCCGCAGACGTCGTGATCTTATACACGAGGCGGAACACGTTTGCGTGCGGCGTCTGATCGCTGCCGACCGCGAAGTAATTGTAGCGTACCTCGCTCGAATCCAGCTTTGCGCCGTAATGCAGCTCCTTCGCCGCGCGGATCGCCTTGCGGACCTCGGTCTGGTCGAAGCCCAGAAGCGTCGTGATTGCGTTCTCGCTCCGCGCAGGTGCGGCGGACGGGGTCCCGGGTACATCGTGGTCGGTATTTGCCGGCGCGGTCGTTTCCGGGGCGGGCGTTTCGGACGCTTCCGCCTGCGGCTGGGACGTTTCCGGAATCTGCGTTGCGGGCGGATCGAGCGGCGTGACCGTTCCGAGATGCTTCTCCATCTCCGCCGCAGTCCACGTCCACTGCGTGTTTGTGATTTGGATCCCCGCAGTCTTCAGATCGTCCATGACCGTCGGAAGCGTGCTCGTGGTCTGCATCCGATAGCCATCGTCCGTCTTCTGGCACGCCACGTCGAGGCTTCTCAGCGTACGCGCGCCGAGATCGGTCGCAGGATCCGCGTTCGGATCGACGCCCGCGTCGGCGAGCATGCTCCGAAGATCCAGCGCAACGGCAAATTCACCGTCCGCCGTGCGGCTCGTACGCACATACTTTGTAAAATCCAGCTCCTTTGTCTCCGCCGGCTTCTGCCCTGCGGCGGCTTCGATCTCCGTCCTGCTCATCGTCCACTTCGTGTTGATGAGGCGGATCCCGTGCTTTTTCAGGAGCGCGGTCGGGTCCTCGCCGCTCGTGACCGTTTCGAGCTCGAACGCGTCGCCGCGCGGCGTTACGCGGATCTGAAGCCCTTTCAGCGCGGTGATCTCCGGATACTGATCCTTTTCGGTCTCCGTCGGATTGTGCAGGCGTTCCTTCGTGATCAGCCGGTCGACATCCAGCGCCGCCGTATATCCGCCTGCGCCGTCGCTCTGTACGGTCGCGTAATCGGATATATCAATGCGCTGCAGGCTGCGTCCGGTCAGAAAGTGTGCGCCGATCACCACGGCGCAGATCAGAAAGATCAAGGCGGTGCCGATCCCTGCGATCAGTCTGCGAATCGATGCATTCGACATCTTCCGTCCCTCCTTTACACGCGCTTGCCGCAGAAGATGCAGAACGCGGAATCCGCGTCGATCGTCTCTCCGCAGTAAACGCACCGTTTTGTGGCGGCGGGCTTTTCAGCCGCCTTCTCCGCTTCCGGCGCTTCCTCGGCGGGTTCTTCCCGCACGGGGCGGAACGCCGCGTCGTCCTCCGTTTCGGTCATGCCGCGCAGCGGGATCGGCGTCTCCGCTTCGGCAGACGTCTCCTCCCGTTCCTGCCGCCGGAACCGCTGCGGGGAACCCCCATCCTCCCCGTCATCGTCGTCATCCGCGAACAGATCCGGCGTCGGCTCCTCGTCCGTGTGACGCAGGGCTCTGCGCTGCTTGCGCTTGATCTCCGGCGACCAGCTCTCGTCCGCTTCCTCTGCGCGCTCCTCGGGGACGGTCTCCTCCTCGATGAAATCGTCAAACAGATCGTCCTCCTCACTCTCGTGCTTTTTGCGTCCGCCGTCGTCGCGGAACGAAGCGATCGCGATCGTCATGATCACGAACGAAAGCACGCAGCCGATGCCGATCACCAGCGCGACAAAGCCCGTATCGCGGAACAGCTGATACACCGACCGCCCGGTAAACGCCGGATTCAGCCGGACCGAGATCAGTGCGAACACGCCGTACAGTGCGGTTGTGACCCCGAAGGTCGCAAGAATGGTTCGAATGGTTTTCATACGGTTCTCCTTATTTTTCGATCAAAGATTGTATCTCGCGAAGCAGCCGCATGTTGCTTCGCTCCGTCTCCGTCATGCGCCCCATCAGATCCGGCACACGCGGTTCATACCAGTCGTACGAGCAGTAATGCTCGTTGAACTCCCGTTCCGTCTTCGGATCGAACGGCACATAGTAGCGCGCGTAGATCTCCTTCCGCGCATAGCGCAGCAGGTTCGCAAGCGAATGACCCTCAACGGCGGTCAGCCCCCAGATCGTATCCTCGTCCAGCGCGTCGTAGGTCGGCGACCAGTAGACGCCGTTCGCCATCCGATAGCTGGTCGGCTGTCCGGGGAACCGGACGAAGCCGTTCAGATCAAACCCGCTCTTGCCCTCCACGCGGACGCCGCCGCCCGAGAGCCGCGTGACGCTGCCGTTGCCCGGCAGGCGCTTGCTCTCCTGCTCGCTCTCGCAAAGCGAGACGTCGACCCGTCCGTATGCGATCCTGCCCTCCGTGCGGTGCAGGTCGTAAACGTCGACCGTGAACCAGAGCGTCGATCCGGGAGGCGGGGACGAACCGTCCTCCGGGCGGTAGGTCACCGTGTAGCTTGCGCGGTACAGATTATGATAGCGTCCCTCTGTAAATACTATAAACGCGACTTGTGTCTTAGTTGTGTCATAATTGTTTCCGAATATCTCTTTACACAGCAAATCGCGTTCATTTTGTACCGCTTCGCACACGGCGCGCAGGTTCAGACCGTTTCCGTTCGCGTCTACGAGCGCTTCCAGATAGCCGTCCGGCTCCGTTTCGTCCTGCGTCGGAGCGGGCGTCGGCGTCTCCTGCGGGATCGGCACCGGCGTCGGCGTCGCGCCTGCGACAAAGCCCTTGACCGGCTGCTCCCACGACGTCGAGCGGAACGAGATCCCGTAGCGGGAAAGCGTTTCCGTGTCTGCCTCGATCGTCACCCGCATATGCTCCGCGTCGATCGGCACGAGATGCATCTTTGCCGTGCAGAGGGCGTATACTTCCGGGTAGTCCTTCGCGTTCACGCCGGGACGGTTCGGATTCGGCAGGCGCAGATCGTTCAGGATCGCGTCGACGTCCAGCAGCACCGCGGGATTCCCGCCCGCGTCCGTGCCGACGTTCACATAGTTTTCAAGATCGACCACGGTCCTGTGCCCGCGTACGATCGAAAGAACGGCGATCAAAACCGATAAGCCCAGCACGATCCCCGAAAGGATCCATGCAAGGCGCTTGTCCAATACCCGTTTCCGCTCTCCGCGTTCCGTCTTCATATACAACAGTATAGCATACTTTCGCCGCCTTGCAAGGGGCTTCCGCCCTCTCTGTACGAAATACCGCGCTGCGCGCCGTTTGGTTGCATTTTCCTTTTTTTCGCTCCGCACGCAAAGCGGAATCAGACGTTCCTCCCGCGGCGGTTCTCCGGTCTCCGCCGCCGCGCAAAAGAACGCCGTTTACAAGCGACGTCCTTTCATCGGTTCTTATTCCATATTTTTCAGCTTTTCCGTGAACGTCAGATAGAACAGCGGGGATCTTCGGATCCGCTCCTGTTCCTCCCTTGACGCGTCCGGCGACAGGAGCAGAACGCCCTGATTCCGGAGGATGACGTCGACTTACGGCAGGTGACGATGACGAGCGCGATCTCAAGCGCCGCCGTCAGCAGAAACAGAACCGGACCCATACGCATTGTTTTTTACCTCACTTCTTTGATTCGGCTGTATTGTAACCGCTGCCGTTTTCCTTTGCAACATCCCGGAGGATAAGATGCATTTTCACGCCATAAGATGCAAAAGAGCCGCGGGATCGCTCCCGCGGCTCTTGTATTGCCGTGCTTATCTGCGGAACAGGACTTCATTGTCCGGTCCGAAATACCTGGCCGTCTGCCTGGTCCAGTTGTATGCTTGGTTTTGCGCATAGGAATAGATCTCATACAATGTGACCTGCTTGTTTTTATTCGTATCGGCAGGCATCGAACCCGTATACGAGCCCGTCAAATATTTGCAGCCCATGCCCTTGATGAGCGCCGCCGTAAACGCGCCCTGATAATAACCCGTACCGTCGAACTTTCCTTCGTAAGAGGAACGGTATGCCGTTGCTGCCGTGATGACGATGAACTTGCTCTTTCTGAACTCGCCCATCCTCGTATTGGACGCGGGCTCGCCGTCCTCCGCGTCAAGATAATACCCGGAAAACGCTTCGACCGCGCTCTCATAGAACGCTTCCGACACGTCCTCTATCGGATCCGCACCGTTTGCCGTGCTATGTGCCGACTTCGGCTGGATCGCGGCGCCGCTCATGCAGCTGTCGAGAATGACGATGACGCGTCCCTTGACCTTGCTGAGCTCCTTCGCCAGATCGTTCATCGTAATATAGTTCTCGTCGATCGGCACCAGTGCGCCCTGATATGTGTCGTTTCCGCCCGCGTCCACGCCGTGACCCGAATAGTAGAACAGCGAGATATCATTGTCGTCCGCATCCGCATAAGTCGATTTGATCGCGCTCATGAACGCAGCCCGCTTGCTGTTCGGCAGCGTCTTGACGACAAACGGACGCTTCAGCCCTTTCAGCATCCCCTCCATCGCTTTCATATCGTTGACGGGGCCCTTCAAAGCTTGATTGTTTTTATAATTGTTCTCGCCGATCAGCAGCGCGCGGTACATGACGTCGTAGACAGTCTCCCCGCTGCCGGGTCTGGCATGGATCACGTTCGACCATTCTCCGAAATAGGTCATGCCCTCAAAGTTATGGAACGAACGAATGCAGACATAATACGCCGTTCCGTTCGTTAACGAACTCAATACGGTCGACTGCGCCTTGGAATCGCTGATCTTGACGGACTTCACGTCTTTCGTGAACGCCGCATCCGTCGCATACTTGATCTGATAGCCTGTAAAGACCTTGGACCCGTCCCAGTTTGCGGTGATCGAACGGTATCCCGCCTGCAGCTGATTCAAATGCCGCGTCGTGATCCGCACGGTGGTCTTCAGCGGTCCCACCATGCCGAGATTGAAGTTGTCGCCGACGTTGCCGCCGACCTCCGCGCCGGTCACCGGATCCATGCGGCGGTTGAAATACGCTTTGACGCCGTACTGATAACGCGTTCCGGCATAGACCGTCGTGTCCGTCCACGTCGTAGCGGTCGTGTTGTTCCAGCGTTCAAAGGTCGTCCAGCCCGCGCTCTGCAGATTCCATGCGCGGCGATAGATGACGTAGCCCGCGGCGCCCTCGACCGGCTTCCAGCTCAGTTTGATCCCGTCCTTGATGTTCCAGATCGAGGTCTCGGTCGTGGCAGGCAGATAGATCTTGAAGAACAGGCGCATCGTGCCCGCGTATCCCTCGGAGAACGTCACGAAGATATACGCCGTGCCCGCGTTCACGTTCTCGCGGTATTCGACGGAATACGTCGCGGGATCGACCGGTTCGCCCGCTGCGGTTTTCAGCGTAAAGCGCGGCGTAAACGCGTCGCCGTTCCAGACGACGTACGGCGTCGTGCCCTTCATCTGCACGTCTTCCGCGTTCCACTCGATCGTACCGTCGAAGCTGCACGGCTCCTGATAATGCCACTCGGCATAAAGCAGTGCGTCGTTGTCGTCCCCGATCGTCAGTTTCGCATCGCGCTCCTCCTCCGTGCCAAGGTAGTACACGTCCATGAGCGCATCGCAGTTTGTACACGAGTTCTTTTTGATTTCCTGCAGTGTCAGCGGAATTGTAATCGTATTCAGCGACGTGCAGTCTGTAAATGCAAGTTCTCCGACCATCTTGACGCCGGGCGACAGCGTCAGTTCAGAAAGCGCCGGACAGCCATAGAACGCACCGCTCGCAATGTTGCAGATGCCGGTCGGCGTCGTATATGCGCCGCTTGCCGTCTGATAAACTGCGGCAAGAAGCGTTTTTCCGTCCTTCGTAAGCAGCAGTCCGTCCTTTGCCTTGAATGTCTCGCTGTAATCCGAAACTTTTAGCGCATTCGGCGCAAGCTGTGTACAGCCCGCAAGCACGCCGACGCCGATCTCTGTCACGCTCTTCGGGATCCACAGCGACTGCAGTCCGCAGTTCTGAAATACAAAATCTCCGATCGTCACCCCGTAACCGTGCATTGTTTTTTCATTCGGAAGAGAAACCGCTACAAGGTTTTTGCACTCCGCAAACGCATATGATTTGATTTCATGCAGATTACTGACAAACATTGCGGTTTCGAGACCGCTGTTGTAAAAGGCATAATCTCCGATCCCGTAGCTGTTATTAGACTTTCCCACGGTGAACGTTTTCAGCTCCTTGCAGTTGGCAAACGCATAAGATCCAACGCCCCCGTAAGTGCCAAGACTGCAATGGTCAGGCCATATCATTTCCCGCAATGCCGTTCCGTAGAATGCGTAAGAGGCGATAGCAGCGATTTTGTTTACATTGCTAATGGATTCCAGATTGGAGCATTCGTAAAACGCATACTGACCGATAATAGTACTGCCGTTGCTTGAGATCCGAAGCGTTTTGATCTGCTCCCGGTATGCTCTCCAAGGCACCGTCTCCGGTGTAAAATTCCACATGGTACCGGCGCCTATGCTCAGTTCTCCGGTCTCCTCATCAAACGACCACGTCATATTATTGCCGCATGCGTTTGCGGAATACTGATGAACCACCACGTTGAAGCTGCCGGTACGCTCGGGATCCTGAAACGAAACGCCGACATAATATTTTTGTCCGCCATCGCGATAAGTGAGCGCTTGCAGTTCCTGCGCATAATCCACTTCGGTCTCTGCTTCCAGAAGCACGTTGAATTCGCTGTCCGTAAACAGCAAGCGCACATGGTCCGATTTAATATGAAAATTGAAATAGCCGTCATCTTCTGCCGTAACAGGTCGAAAAACGGTTTCTCCCGGCGTGGTGATCTCATAAAGGCAGTTCAGGTTGAATGCAAACTCCTCTTCGATCACCGTGCTGTTTTCGGGCGGTGTGCCTTTCACCTCCCCAATCGGCGCAGAAACGAGCAGTTCATTAGCTTCATCTTCGGACTCATATTCCATTATTACCGGCGATTCCCCGTTCTCCGCAGGCTCCTCCGTCGGTTCCTCCTCCGGTTCGAAGGGCAGCGGTTCTTCCTCCGCCGGTTCGGCGTCGTCAACCTCCGGCAGCTCGATCGCCGGATCATCGTTTTCCCCATCCTCCGCCGTTGCAAATGCGGGAAGCAGCGCAAACAGCATTGCCGTACAGAGCAAAAGCGCAAAAAGTTTTTTGAAGAGATTACGCATAAGCAGCCTCCGTTTCTTTTTTATATCGTATCGCATACAGACTCATTTGTCAATCAAAATCCTGTCCGCAACAATTCTCTGTTTATTAGACTCTTCAGCGTGCCAAAATGTGACGCTTTTTTTGTAAACTTTTCACGTTTCGGCAAAAGAAAAGCAGGGCGTCGGTCCGGACGCCCCGCGGGGAAGGTTTTACCGATAGAATTGTTCAGAACGCGAAGTTGCCGTCGACAAAGACCGGGATCTCGCGGCCGTCATGCGTGTAGCCCGTGACCTTGAGGTCCGAGGTTCCCACCATGAAGTCGACGTGCGTGATGGAGTCGTTGATGCCCGCGACGGCAAGCTCTTCCTTGCTCATGTTCGCGCCGCCCTCGACGTTCGAAGCGTACGCCTTGCCGAACGCGAAGTGGCAGGCGGCGTTCTCGTCGAACAGGGTCTCGTAATAGAGCGTCTTACTGTTGCTGATCGGGGAATCGTACGGCACGAGCGCGACCTCGCCGAAATACGACGCGCCTTCGTCGACGCTGATCGCGGCTTTCAGTACATCCTCGCCCTTCGTCGCTTCCGCCTTGACGATCCTGCCGTCCTTCATGGTGAAGCGAATGTTCTCGATGACGTTGCCGTCGCGGCACAGCGGCAGCGACGCGCAGACGACGCCGTTGATCCCCGTCTTTTTGTTCGCGGTGAAGCATTCCTCCGTCGGAATGTTCGGCATGTATTCCTGTCCCGACGCGGTGCAGTCGCCGCCCGCTTCCCAGACGTGCGTATCGGCAAGCTCGACCCAGAGATCGGTGCCGAGTGCGTTCTCGTAATGCAGCTTTTCAAAATGATACTCGTTCAGGATGCGGACATGCTCCTTGAGCGTTTTTGCATGCTGCTTCCACGCCTCGACCGCAGTGCCGTCGCCCTTGACGCGGCATGCCATGAAGATCTTGTCCCACAGCGCGTTGACCGCGTCCGCTTCGCTCATGCCCGGGAAGACCTTCTTTGCCCACTTGGGACTCGAAAGCGCGCCGATGCCCCACGGGAAGATGTTCTGATCCTGATAGCGGCGGTATTCCTTGAGCTTCTCGCCGGACGCCTTGTGCGAGCGCAGGATGCGTCCGCTGTCCACGCCCAAGAGGTTTTCCGGATCGTCCGAGATCAGATGCAGGAACGCCGCGCCTTCCCGGGAATAATGCGTATAGAGGTCCGCGCGGAACTGCGGGAATTCGTCAAACACCGCGTCGTCGGCATACAGAAATTTGGCGCGGGTCATGTGGTCGTCGTTCCACATCATCACGACCTCGCGGCATCCGTTCTCATACGCGACGTCCGCGCACATCCGCGCAAACGGCGCCTGATCGACCGGCGCAAACAGCAAAAGCGTCTGTCCCTTCTGAATGTTGACGCCGACTTCGACCAACAGCTTTGCATACTCTTTGAGCTTCTTCTCCATCCTCGTTTCCTTTCTTTATTGCCGTATTTAATGTGCCGACGCCGCCATCGAAACGACGACGAACAGCAGGATCCCTGACATCAGAAGCGTCTGCAGAAGATCGCGCTTCTTTGCATATTCGCCTTCCTGCAAAGGCGCGCTGTCAAGCGCGTCGATCGCCGCGAGCGCCGTCGAATAGACGAGCCTTTGGCTTCGCCCGATACGCATCGGCGAAAAGCCCTTCTGCTCCCTGAGATACGCGGAAAGCTCCACGATCAGCGCGGCTGTCTCCTTTTCGGGCACATCCAGTCCCGCAAGAAACGCCAGAAGCGGCAGATCGAGCATTTCGCGGTTCTTTTCGCCCGTCTCGCGCACCGCGTCATAGAGCCGCTCGGTCTTCAGCGCAAGCATGTCCGCCGGCTGTTCCGAAAACGCGATCGCAAAGCTTGCCATCTGCGAGGCGTTGCTGCGTCCGAAGCGTTCCGACAGGAGGTCCATCGCCGTGTCCGCGCGCGGGGACAGCGTTTCCCTGTTCGCGTCGTACATTGCAAACAGCACGCCAAACATCACGTCTTCACCGCCGGTCAGGATCCGGTGCGCGTGCCGCATCTCCAGATAATGCGCGTACGCATTCTTCGCCACCGCATCGGCGCGGTCGTGCGCCTTTGCCATCAGAAACGCCGCCGGGCAGAGATAGTCGGTCGGCGCGAACCCCGCCGCCTTGAGCCTGCGCAGGTTATCCTTTGCAAAATTCAGCCGCTGTACGCCGTCCTCATACTCGCCGAGCTTGATCGCAGCGGGCGCCATGCCCAGACCCCGGAATGCCGAAAAGATCCCGGTGTTCCGTTTCAGGATCTTCTTGCCGCGGCGGATCGACTGAAGGTCCGCATCGCGGTCGTCGATCCCCAGAAGCAGCGCGCACAGGCAGTGCACCTGCGGCGTAGACATCCGGAACGCGTGCTCGATCCTGCGCCTGTTCTCGATAAACTGTTCCGTGCGGCGTATGGCTCCGCTCTGCATCGTATTGCCCTCCGATCGATCTGTTCTTTATATTATGCCACAAACCGCGCCGTTTGAAAAGGTTTTTTTCTGACTTCCGAAAAGGCAGCCTGATTCGCATATGCATGCGAGACGATACGAATCCCTCCCCGCCGGTACTTTGTTTGTCGAAAACACCATTCGTCCCGTTTCGCGTGCTATGCTCCCGAAAAACCGATCCGGAGGCGATCCTATGTCCAAGACCCGCATGTTTCAGGCGCTGTGGCTTTTGCTTCTCTCACTCATATGCGTGCTGATGTTCTACTACCGCCGTGAATCCACAAAGTCCCCGCAGGAACGGTATTACGGCGAGGACGCCGTTGCAGCGGCGACGGTCGAGGAACGCACGCCGCTGCCGCTCCCGACCGATACGCCCACGCCCGAACCGACCGTGTACGAGGTGACCGAGGTCTTTATTCCGCTTCTCTATACGCCCTCGCCCGTCCCGCCTACGCTGCCGCCGACCGCGACGCCGCCCGCCACGCCCGAACCGACGCCCGCGCCGACCGAGGTCCCCGAAACGCCGAAGCCATTCTCGCTGATCTGGTTTTCCGACACGCAGTACTACGCCTATAAGCGGCCGGACATCTTCCTTTCGATGGCAAACTGGGCGGTTCGCATCAGAAACGAGTACAACGCCGCTGCCGTCGTCTGTACCGGCGACATCGTCGACAACCGCAACTATACGCGGCACTGGACGAACGCGGAGGCGGCGATCTCCGTGATCTCCGAAGCTATGCCGTTCTACTGCATTGCGGGCAATCACGACGTCGGCGCGGACAAGGTCGAATACGATACGTACCTTTCCTATGATTTCTGCTCCGCGCCGGAGAGCATGGAGTTCTCGGAGGACCGCCGCTGCTGGGTGCTGCCCCTGTATGAGCAGGGTATCCTGCTCTGCGGGATCGGCTGGAGCAAAGACGCCGCGTACGCCGACTGGCTGAACAATCGTATTCAGGCGTACGGCGATCTGCCCGCCGTGCTGCTCGTGCACAGCTTTCTGAACGACGACGGATCGCTGTCCACCAACGGCAAGCGCGTCGAAAAGGAGGTTCTTCGCGTCTCCCCCTCCGTACGCCTCGTGCTCTGCGGACACAACGACGGTTCGGCGCGCTGGTCAAAGACCTATCCGAACGGACACGTCGTCAACGCGATCATGTACAATTTCCAGGACGATAAGAAATACGGTCTCGGCTACGCACGCATCCTGATGTTCAATCCGAGTACGCGCAATATTGCGGTCACGACCTACTCTCCGTACCTCAACGACTACAACTACTATCGCGACGCGGAAAAGGACACGTTCACCCTGTACAACGCATGGTGAGAACGTACAGCGCATGACCGATCCGCCTCCCTCTTTGCGGGGGAGGCTTTTGTTATTCTCCGTTTCTTTACCGGATTTTGACAGATTTGACGCAAATCTATGATATGATAAAAGAAAAAACGCAACCTTGTTTTCAAAACGCCCCTCTTTTGGAGTGTAAGGACTTACGAAAAAGGTTGGAGCTTATGAATCAGGATTATTTCGACAAAATCTACGAAAAGACCTATCGCCCGCTCCTGCGCTACGCGATTGTGCACCTATCCGATCCGCTCGACGCCGAGGACGCGCTGCAGAACGTGTTCATCGACTTCTACCGGCGCATCGAAGCGCGCGGACATGCGGACATTCTCGCCCCGCAGCTGTTCCTGTTGAAGATGCTGAAGCGCGAGATCATCCGAAACTACGCCGAACGCAGCGCGCACGAGACGTCGCCTCTCGAAGACGATACCGCCGCCGATCCGCTGTCGTTTGAGGACGCGGTCGAAACGCGCCTGATGGCGAATCAGGTCATGGAAGCCGCAAGGACGCTCTCAAAGGACTCTTACCGCGTCTTTGTGCTGTATTACGGCTTTGAGCTGTCCGTCGCCGAGATCGCGAAGGAGATGCAGCTCGGTACGGAAGCTGTCAAAAGCCGGCTGCATCGTGGCAGAAACGCCGTCCGGCGTCAGCTGATGCAGAAAACCGATCAATCACGAGGAAACGACTATGAATGAGAAACGATTTTTCCATAACGCGCTCGAAAGCGATCTTTTGAGCGGCAGGGTCCAGAAACGCAGGCTGGACGCCGCGCTCGGCAGAACAAGGGCTGCATCTGCAACCGCCGCGCCGATGCGCACAAATGTACAGAAGGAAAGCGCTTTGAAGCGCTGGATCTATATCCCCGCCGTCGCCGTGCTGCTCGTGCTGACCGTCGCGATCGGCTCGGTCGTGATCGTGCGCGGGTTTCGCAACGAACAGCATCAGGCGGGTCAGCCGATCGCGGACCAAACGCCTGTCGAAATACCGAGACCGATCATCCTTTCGAACAACACCGAGGTACGATTGCTCAGCGAGATCGACACGGAAGGGCTGTTTGAACAGGCACGGGCAAACGATCTGCACATTCCCGCGTATATTGAAGCAGACTGGGAATGGCTTCGGAAAGCGAGAGCGTCCGTGAACGACCTTTCCGCAACGGCGTCTACGATCCGCTGGACAACGGAGCTGCGCGTGTCGAAGGATGATCATGCCGAAAACCCGTTCGAAACGCTTGTCGATGTGACCCGCGGCATGCCGCTGTGCTTCTTTTATGCCGGTTCCGGGCTTGACACGCCGGACGTCGGCGCCGAGCTTACAGAATTTGCGTCGCCGGGTGAAATCAGGTTTGGAGATGACGGCTATGACTGGATCGTTCTGATCCCCGAGGTCTGCGCCATGCCGCAGGTGTACGATCAGTTTCCCGCGGCGCTCCCGCCCACCGGCGAGGTGACGATCCGAAATACGATGCAGATACTGGATCGCGCGGGCGAAGCGGGTGAGTTTACCGTGCAGGTCACAAAGGAAGACGGAACGACCGACGAGGTTTCCGCCGCGCTGCTCGGCACGGTCGAACACACGTTTACCTTCGACGCGGAGGTGGTTCTGAATATTGCCGAACCCGCGCACATCGACGTGCCGCTTTCGGGTGAATACATCCTTTCGATCCACGAAAACAACGGCTTCCACAATGAGCGCGTCGACCTTTCCGGCGTGACGCTCGACGCAGAAATCCATTACACCGTGGAGGGCGTCGTCGTGATCCTTTCGATCAAGGACGCGGGCGCGCTTTCGGACGTCGAACAGGAATCGCTGTATCTTGCGCTTTCCGGCGGTCCGGACGGAACGGGCGATCTTCCCTGGGCATACGCACGGGAAACCGATTCTTCCTATCGCGTATATCCCCTCTCCCGCACGTTCTGGGGCACGACGCGGTTTGCGCGGTATCTGATCGCAATCGACCCATCGGAATACGCCTCAGCAAAGGGCGTAAACTTCTTGGGCAATGTGTCCTACGCCGTCGGTGCAGCAAACGACGAGCCGCGCGAAGACTGGTCCTGGTTCGGCGCGGACGGCGCGCTGCCGAGTCTGCTCATGGATTGCAGGCAGCTCCCGACGCTTTCGATCCCTCTGCCGGAGGTCAGCGCGTCAATGCCGACCGCCTGTCCGCCGACCGAAGGGCCTACCCTGGTTCCCATGCTCGACGAAGCGACGCTCTGCACGACATGGACGCTTGCGGAGCTCGAAGCGCCGGACGGCAGCAGCGGCGACGCAAGAGCCCTCGGTCTTGAACGGTATCTGGTGTTCCGCTCCGACGGTACGGTCCGCATCATCGACACAAAAGCGCCGTCCGAACAGGTCGTGCCCTATACGCAAAACGGCAATACCGTGCGATTCGACGGCCGCGTTTTACGGTATGATTCCGAGTACAACGAACTGGTTGAAATCGATTCGTCCTCGCAGGATATTTTGTTCTACGCCCCCACGCCGAACGCAGGCGTCAAAGCGCCCGATCCGGCGGCTCCGCAGGACGATAAGGTCGCGATCTGCGTGTATTTCTATGACGGCGACGCCGAGGATGCGATCAATGAGCAGTTCAAGGCGCAGTATCCGGAGCTGTACAATGCACACCGGGATCCGGATCACGCGACCGACGAGCAGGTGCAGCAGGCGATCGAAGCAAGGCGGCAGGTCGCCGCGGCGTATTATTCCGAGAAAAACCGCGAGCGTTGCCTGAAGCTCTGTGACGAGGAGGACATTCTCTTTCTGAGCAATTACAGCGCGATGTGCATCATCCGCGTGCCGTATGAGAAGTTCAGCGAGATCCGAAGCACGCCGGGCGTGACGCATATCGAGATCTATGAGGAAATGAGCTCTTATTCGGATCCCGATCCGGTGACTTGGTCGGCGGCGCTTTCCGAGCTTCTTGGGACGGAAGCGCCGGAAACGGTTTTGAACATTCAGTTCTGGTTTGACTACGGCAGCGCGCTGGAGGATGCCTTCCTCTATGACGGAAAGACGCTGACGGAGTATCGAAATCAGCCCGCGCTTCGCGCGTATTCGAACGAGTATGAAGGTTGGTATTTTAACGAGTACCGTAAGCTGGATGCGCAGAACCGCGATACGCCGGGCTGGGAGAAGCATTCTCCGGGAGAGCTGTTCGACGCGTACTGGAGAGAACAGCACACCGAGGAGGAGATCCGCGCATATGAACAAGCCTTTGCAGCCCGCAAAAAGGCGCTGAACGCCTTTTCCGAATGGCGGGACGGCGAAGGCGGGCAGGAAACGCTCCGGAAGATTTTGCAGCAGGAATGCGACCGGTTGAATGCGCTCGGGTTCTCGCTCCGCGTGACCGAGGATCGGCAGATCGAGGGAACGGCAACGGTAAAGCAGCTTCTTGACTTCCCCTCAAAGGAAGGTTATCACTATTGGATCTCGCTGATCGGCGACGACAGCCCGATCGATGAGTAACAAAATGAATAGAAAACCCCGCCGCAGAACTGCGGCGGGGTTCTTCGTTGATATGGATTACATGTCGTTCAGTTTCTTGTAGTAGTCGATCTTCTCGTTCGCTTCGTTCTCGGCGCGGGTGAACAGCTCGTCCGCAACCTCCGGGAACTGCTTGGTCAGAGCCGCGTAGCGCGCTTCGCCCATGATGAACTCGCGGTAGCTCGCCTTCGGATCCTTGGAATCCAGCTGGAACGGGTTCTTGCCTTCGAGTGCGAGATCCGGGTTGTAGCGGTACATCGGCCAGTAACCGGCTTCGACCGCCTTCTTGGCTTCTTCCTGGCTGTGACCCATGTTGATGCCGTGGTTGATGCAGGGCGCGTATGCGATGATCAGGGACGGTCCCTTGTACGCTTCCGCCTCGTTGACAGCCTTCAAAAGCTGATTCGGGTCGGCACCCATGCAGACCTTTGCGACGTAGACATAGCCGTAGGACATTGCCATGAGACCGAGGTCCTTCTTCTTGGTGCGCTTGCCGGCTGCCGCGAACTTCGCGATCGGACCGGTCGGCGTCGCCTTAGAGGACTGACCGCCGGTGTTACTGTACACCTCGGTGTCCACGACGAGCACGTTGACGTCTTCGTCCATAGCGAGCACGTGATCGAGTCCGCCGTAGCCGATGTCGTATGCCCAGCCGTCGCCGCCGAATACCCAGATGGACGGCTTCACAAGCTGATCCTTCTGCGCAAGCACTTCACGCGCGAGCGTGCAGGCTTCGCATTCGCAGCCCTTCGTCGCGGTCGGATGCTTTTCGATGAGCTCGACGAGCTTGTCGCCAGCTTCGCGGGAACCCTGCGCGTCGTTCATCTTTTCGAGCCATTCCTTGCCTGCCGCCGCGATCTCCTCGTCGAGATACGGGACCTCGATCATCTTCTTCACGGTGTCGGCAAGACGCGCACGGCGCTGCTTCACTGCGATGTTCATACCGTAGCCGAACTCTGCGTTGTCCTCAAACAGCGAGTTCGCCCATGCCGGACCCTGACCCTTGTCGTTCTTGCAGTACGGAGCCGTCGGCGCCGAACCGCCGTAGATGGAGGTACAGCCGGTCGCGTTCGCGATGATCATGCGATCGCCGAACAGCTGGGTAAGGAGCTTGATGTACGGGGTCTCGCCGCAGCCTGCGCATGCGCCGGAGAACTCGAACAGCGGACGGAGGAACTGGCTTCCCTTGACCGTCTTGCGGTTGACGTTCAGGTTCTTGTCGGGCAGGTTGATCGCGTACTCCCAGTTCTTTTCTTCCTTGGCAACGCTCTTTTCAAGCGGCTCCAGTGTGAGCGCCTTGACCTTCGCCGGGCAGACATCGATGCAGTTGCCGCAGCCGGTGCAGTCCAAGGGGCTGATCTGCATGCGGTAGGTCATGCCGGGCATATCCTTGCCTGCGGGCTTCGTCACAAAGCCTTCGGGCTTGTTTGCTTCTTCCTGTTCGTTCAGCACGAACGGACGGATGCAGGCGTGCGGGCAGACCAGCGAGCAGCGTCCGCACTGGATGCAGTTTTCGGGGATCCACGCAGGAACGTCGACCGCGATGCCGCGCTTCTCGTAGCGGGTCGTGCCGGTCGGGACCGTGCCGTCCGGAGTCATCTTGGAAACCGGAAGCTCGTCGCCCTTCTGCTCGAGGATCGGCTTGATGAATTCGAGGAAGTACGGATCGTCGGTGACAGCGATGGGCTTTGCGCCCTCGGTCGTGGTCGCCCAGGATTCCGGATAGTGGATCTCCTCGACCGCGTCCATGCCGGCGTCGATCGCGGCGTAGTTCTTCGCGACGACCGCGTCGCCCTTCTTGGCGTAGGACTTCTTGGCGGCTGCCTTCATGTATTCAAGCGCTTCTTCCGCCGGAATGACCTTCGCGAGCTTGAAGAACGCGGACTGCATGATGGTGTTGATGCGGCCGCCCATGCCGACTTCGCGCGCGAGCTTGATCGCGTCGATGTTGTAGAACTTCAGATGGTTCTTTGCGATCGCGTTCTTCATGGACGCGGGCAGCTCCTTTTCCATCTCCTCAAGGGTCCACGGCGAGTTCAGAAGGAACGTGCCGCCTTCCTTGATGCCCTCTGCCACCGCGTAGCGGGTGACGTAGGACGGGTTATGGCATGCCGCAAAGTCCGCCTGGTCGATGAGGTACGGGCTCTGGATCGGCGTCTTGCCGAAGCGCAGGTGGGATACCGTGAAGCCGCCGGACTTCTTGGAGTCGTAGGCGAAGTAACCCTGCGCATACATGTCGGTGTGGTCGCCGATGATCTTGATGCTGTTCTTGTTCGCACCGACCGTACCGTCGGAGCCGAGACCGAAGAACTTGCAGGCGATCGTGCCTTCCGGCGCGGCGTTCACGAGCGGACCCATCGGGAGGCTGGTGAAGCTCACGTCGTCGACGATGCCGACCGTGAAGTGGTTCTTGGGCTCGTCGAGGTCGAGGTTGTCATAGCAGGCCTTGACCATCGTGGGCGTGAATTCCTTGCTGCCGAGACCGTAGCGTCCGCCGACGACCTTGATGCCGCAGCGGCCCGCTTCGCGAAGCGCGGTCATAACGTCCTCATACAGCGGTTCGCCGAGGGAGCCGGGCTCCTTCGTGCGGTCGAGCACCGCGATCTTCTTGCAGGTCGCCGGGATCGCTTCGAGGAACTTGTCTGCCGCAAACGGACGATACAGACGGACCTTGATGAGACCGAGCTTCTCGCCCTTGCCGTTCAGGTAGTTGATGGTTTCTTCCGCAACGTCTGCGCCGGAGCCCATGACGATGAGGACCTTCTCCGCGTCGGGTGCGCCGACGTAGTCGAACAGATGATAGTGACGGCCAGTGATCTTGCCGACTTCTTCCATGTAATGCTCGACGATCGCCGGGATTTTGGCGTAGTAGTTGTTCGCCGCTTCACGGTTCTGGAAGTAGATGTCCGGGTTCTGCGCCGTACCGCCGAGGTGCGGGTGATCCGGGTTCATTGCACGCGCACGGAACGCCGCGACCGCATCGCGGTCCAGAAGCTTATCCATGTCGGCATAGTCGATCAGCTCGATCTTCTGGACTTCATGGGACGTACGGAAGCCGTCGAAGAAGTGGCAGAACGGAACGGACGCCTTGATCGCGGAAAGATGCGCGACCAGCGCGAGGTCCATGACTTCCTGTACGGAAGCGGATGCGAGGAACGCGAAGCCCGTCTGACGGCACGCCATCACGTCGCTGTGATCGCCGAAGATGGAGAGCGCGTGCGCTGCGAGCGCGCGGGCGGATACGTGGAACACGCCGGGGAGCAGCTCGCCGCTGATCTTGTACATGTTGGGGATCATCAAGAGCAGACCCTGCGACGCCGTAAAGGTCGTCGTGAGCGCGCCGGCCTTCAGGGAGCCGTGCACCGCGCCTGCCGCGCCCGCCTCAGACTGCATCTCCGCAATGCGGACCTTCTGTCCGAACAGGTTCAGGCGGCCGTTTGCTGCCCACTCGTCTGCAACTTCCGCCATCGGAGAGGACGGCGTGATCGGGTAAATTGCGGCAACATCGGAAAATGCGTATGCGACATGCGCAGCAGCGGTATTGCCATCGATCGTCATGGTTTTTGCCATTCTGTTTCCTCCTACTATTTTTGGGGTTTCCCCCTTTTCTACCAATTTGCATTATAACAAAAACCCTTGCGAACTGTCAACGCCTTCCCGCGTGAATTCGGGTGTATATTGTACGGAAAGTTTTGTACTTGCCAAGAAAAAGGAATACCGTTATAATAATCGCATGGATACGTTTGTACAATTTCTTTGGGATCATGTGGCTACCTACTCGGTCATGGCGGCGATCGGCATTATCGCCGTGTTCGGCGTCGCGCTGCTGCTCTGTGTCCGGCGCGAGCAAAACTGGGTGCGGCAGCTGTTCATCATGATCGCCTCGCTTCTGGGGCTTTTAGGCGGCGCGAAGCTGTTCGGCGCGATCTCCTACGCGACCTATCTTTACGCGCGCGGTGAAACGGTCTCCTTCGTCGGCTGCTTCACGCAGTCCGGCATCGTATTTTACGGCGGACTTTTGGGATACT
Source organism: uncultured Clostridia bacterium (assembly GCA_947166925.1). Lineage (GTDB taxonomy): Bacteria > Bacillota > Clostridia > Christensenellales > CAG-138 > UBA3792. The sequence continues at coordinate 25,801 of CAMVGD010000014.1, forward strand.
TTCTGACCTTCTGGATCCTGTCGAAGTTTTTCCTGCCGAGAAGGCGGCTCGGGCGGGACATCGTTGCCGTCACCACGCCGCTGTTTCATGCGATCGCGCGCATTGGCTGCTATCTCGGACGCGACTATAACGACTTCGGCGAGATCGTATGGCATCCGTGCTGCTACGGCATCAAGATGGAAGACAGCGCGTTCTGCTCGCATTTCTGGGACAACCGGCTCCCTGTGCAGCTCTTTGAATCGGCGTTCAATTTCATTCTGTTCGCCGTACTGCTCGTTCTGTTCCTGCGGGAAAAGAAGGACGAACGCCGCGGCCGCATGATTTACCTGTATCTGTTCCCCTATGCAATCTTCCGTTTTATCATCGAATTCTTCCGCGGCGACGCGATTCGCGGCGGCTTCGGTCCGCTGTCGTTCTCGCAGGTCGTCAGCATCCTGATCGTCGTTTGGCTGATCGTTTTCCTGATCCTCCGCAAAACCGGCGTGCTGAAGCCCCTTCCGGTTGATCCCTATGACCCCGGCGTCGATCTGTATCGTCTCGGCAAACAGAAGTCCGTTCAGGAGCCGATCGTCTTCTATGAAGGCGATACAAAGGACGAGGACTCATCCGAAGAAAGCAAGCTCGAAAGCAAATCATGAGCATCACGCTTGAAAAGCTCGAAGACCCGTCTTCCTGTGCCGGCGCTGTCCGAACGATCCTCGGGCCCGGCTCATTTTCGGCATACCGGTTCTGCGACGATTTCGGAGAGGAGCACAAGCGCTACGATGTATTCAAAATCGTCCATCCGCGCGGCGTATTCGTACTGAAGCATTTCGACAGACCCGATCGCTGCGCCGCCGAAAAAGCGGTCTATGCCCTGTTCCGTGCAGATCTGCCCGTGCCGCGCCTGATCGGTTTTTCCGCCGATTCCATGGTCTCGGAATTCATCGAAGGGAACGATCTCAAAGAGATGACGGACGGCAGCGTCTCCCGCGCCGCGGCTTCCGTTGCTGAGATCATGAACGCGTTTCCGCTCGGATCCGGTTATGATCGTACGATCGTCGAAAAGGAGATCGTATACCGCGCCAAAAGGCTCGCTTGCCTTGAGGGAGAACCGCTGCTGCACCGCGCGTACACGCTGTTTCTCGACCGCATGAAAGAGATGCCGCTCACGCTTGCGAACGGCGATCTTGTGCCGATCAACTGTATTGACGATGGAAAACGCGTTTATCCGATCGACTGGGAGTACGGCGGCTTCATGCCCTACGCGCTCGACATCGGACGATTTTTGGCGCACAGCGGCGAGCACGCGGTGTATCCGTACCGCATGAACGATACGCAGAAGACGCTGTTCTGCGATCGTATCTATGAAGCCCTGCACGAAAAGCCCGATCGCAGCGTTTTCGACCGCGACGTGCGGCTTGCCGTCCTTGACGAATGGATCATGATCGTCAGCTGGTATCTCAAAAATCCCGACGAACCGAAGGACGAGACCTTTTCCGTCTATTCCGAAAATGCGAAGACGCTCGCAAAGGAGCTGCTGTCCTGATTTTTCGTATGAAAAAAGCAAGCCCGGCAAGGCTTGCTTTTTTGTTACCGCTCCATCCGGATCAGAAGCTCGTTTGTGTCGTCCACGCGTTTCTTCTGTTCCGTCAGATGAAATCCGTGCCGTTCGTAGAAGCGGATCGCGCGCGGGTTCTTCTCGAGCACCCAAAGGCGCCTGCCGCCGAGCGTATCCGCAGCGTATCGGAACAGCGCGTCGCCGATCCCGCAATTCTGCAGCACCGGCTCGACGAACAGCTTTTGGATCTCCCCGTCCTTCACGCGAACAAAGCCCTTCACGACGCCGTCGTCATACACGACGGTGTTTTCGATCACACCGGGTTCCCCCGAATAGAACGCTGTCAGATTCGGGACGGTCTTTTCGCCGAAATAATACGCGTCGCTCCGGAAGATCGGATAAAAGTTCAGCCGGTAATTGAAGATCTCGATCTCCGCGATCCTGTTAAGGTCCTCCGCCCGCGCCGGACGAATGTTTGCAAAGCCGTTTGTCATGGGATCACCTCACGCTTTCCGGAAGTGTAAAAAGGACAGAATACCGATCGGGAGGAAATACGCACACCAGCAAAGAAGCGCAGCCGTCCCGCCGTTTCCGGCGCCGCCGTCCGCCATGGCGCCGAACATGCCGGTCATCGGCAGCACGAAGCAGCTCAGAAAGAACACGCCGTGGATCAGCAGCAGCGCCTTGAGCCACTTGTCCGCCTTGCGCTCCGCCCGCATCGACAGCCCGATGAAAAACGTGGACAGCGCCATCATACCGTAGCCTAAAAGGTCGTAATTGAACAACAGCCCGCCCCGCCGATAATCGAGAACCGTCGTCGCCTGTTCGTTCAGGGTCTCTGTCCGCACGGTCGTCGTCTGCGCATAATACACGAGCAAAATCAGCGTCGCATAGACCGCGGCAAGCACGACGCCCACGGTCGCCGCGACACGCCGGTCCTGTTCACTCTCCTGCTGAAAACCAACCGCCGTCATGAGATATCCCAGCGGCAGAAACATGCACACCAGATACGAGCCGAATGTAAAATCAACGATCATACACAGCGCAAACAGCAATACCGTGACCGTCACGATCGCAGCGCCGATCCTTGCGATCAATCTGTTCATTCGTGTTCCTCCCGAAGATCCGCTGCCGCTGCCGGACGGATATGCGTCGTGCTGTTCATACGCGCGCCTGCTCCAGAACAGCCTTGATCTCCTCTCCCGTCAGGTGGTTCTCCACAAGGAGCTTCTCCACGAGCGCGTCGATGCTGGCTCTGTTTTCACCGATCAGACGAATCGCTTTCTTCATCTCGATGTCCAGGATCCTGTTCACCGCTTTGCGCATTTCGAGGGACAGCGCTCCGGACTGCATGTCGCTTGCGTCGAACGCGGCAAGACCGAGCTCCTCGTCCATGCCGCAGGAGCACAGCATCATCTTCGCCAGTCTGGTTGCAGACGCCAGATCGCCGCTTGCGCCGGTCGAGATGCCCTCCCTGTCTCCGTAATAGACGATCTCCGCCGCACGGCCGCCGAGTGCGGTGCGGATCTTTTTCAGGAGCTCGTCCTTCGTATAGAGCATCTTGCCTTCCTCGTCGTCATGGCGCATATATCCGCCGTGATCGCCTCTTGCGACGATCGTGACGTACGAGGGCACCTCCCCGCTCTCCCAGCAAAGGAACGTATGTCCCGCTTCATGCCGCGCGATGCGCTTCAGCAGGGATTCGTCCCACTGCTTCGATTCTCCTCCGACGAAGGTTTCGAACGCTTCGTCGAAGATCTCGTCGGTGACCTTCAGGTTGCCGTCCCGGATCGCCGTGCGCAGGGAGAGCTCGATCACGGATTCCAGCTGCGCAAGGCTCATCCCGGTCGAACGGATCGCGATGCTCGCGATCTTCTCCTCCGACAGGGCGAACACGGCATTTTCCCTGAGCTTCTCCCGGATGTACCGGATACGGTCCTCCTTTGTGGGGAGACCGATGAACAGTCTTCTGTCAAACCGGCGCAGCAGCGCGGGATCGAGGCTCTTTTCGCTTGAGGGATCCACACCGAAGTTTGTTGCGGCAAGCACGAACACCGGCTTTGTCGTATCGTTCTTGAATCCGTCCATCTCCGTCAGGAACGCCGTCAGCGTCGTTTCCCGATCGGCGCTGTTCTCCTCTCCGGTACGCGGCTTTGCGATCGCGTCGAATTCGTCGATGAACAGGATCGAGGGCGCGTATTTCCGCGCCGTACGGAATATCTCCTTGACTCTGTCGCGTCCGACGCCCTGATACCTGTTGATGAACTGGTTTCCTTCCGCGAAAACGAACGTAACGTCCGATTCGTTCGCCATCGCCTTTGCGAGCATCGTTTTGCCCGTACCCGGCGGGCCGTAGAGCAGAACGCCCTTCGGCGTGCCGACGCCCGTCCCCATATACTTCTTGGGGTTTTTGAGATAGTCGACAAAATACCGAAGTTCCTTCTTCGCATCCGCGGCGCCGATGACCTGATCAAAGGTCACGTTCGGCTTGGAAACATTGCGCAGAATGTTTTCGGAATCCTCGGCGTCGATCGCCACCGACATATCAAAATCGAACAGCGTGATCTCCGCCGTCTTTCCGCCGTCCGTGATCGACTGCGCCGTTTCAAAGGACACGAGCTTGTTTGCCTTTGCAAGCGTTTCCATGCTCTTTTGCTGGTGCAGCTGTTCGTTGATCTTCCGGATCTCCGCGGCGAACGCGGCCTTGTCCTCCGAAAGCGTGATGACCCCTCTGACGCCCTGCCGGAGGAAGGAAAGCTTTTCCTCTGCGTTCAACTTTCTCTCCGGCATCTGCAGCAGATAGATCGGCAGCTCGGGATGCTTCTCTCTCACAAACCAGAAAAAGTCCCTCGCTTTGGAATCGATATCCTCAATGTTCAGATACCGCTTGTCGCCGATCTGTCCGTATGTGATGTCGATGAACACATGACTGACGTCGTGATCGTGCAGAAGCTTTTGCGCAGGTCCGATGTCCTGTACGTGGATGAATCCGGTTTCGGGGCTTGCTTGGGCGCAGCCGGCGCAAACCTGATCCGATCCGAACACGAGGACTTCAAACGCGTCCCTGCGTTCAAACAGATCGCGGATCTCCTTGTTGTCCCGTGGCAGTTCAACGCCGATATGGATCTTTTCGAGATCACGGATCTCCGTTTCGGCGCATTCGGAATCAAGCAGGCGGAACAGCTCGAACAGCTCGTCGTCAAAAAACGTTCCAGCTCTGCTTGTGATCATTCTCGCGTCGGCGGCGCCGCCCTCGGCAAAGAGCAACGATGTATAGACCGCCTCGTCGATCTCGACCTTGATCCCAACGTTCTCCTCAAAATTCCATGCGTGCTTTTGGACTTCCTTCTTTGCGATCTCCCGCAGGTTATGCGCCGTGACGTGGTTGAACATGACCACGTTGCCGGACGCGAAGCGGGAACAGATCGCCGCAGGGAAACACGGTATGCCCGTCGACGGATTCACATCTGTGCTCAGCGCTCTCAGGATGACCTTGCGCGTGACGCCGGAGAAATCCGTGACGTCGGAATTCTCATAAAGCTGTTTCCCGGCGTTTGTCGTGAAGATCAGGATCGAATCCTTGAACGAGACCTCTTTATCGGTATAGTTGTCGCGGATATGGCCTGCGTCCAGGATCTGCAGGAACAGATGGATGACGTTGATGTGCGCCTTCTCGATCTCGTCGAACAGGATCACGCATTTGGGGTTCTTCGCAACGAACGACGTCACATTGCCCGCTTTTCCGTCCTTATAGACCTTGTCGGAGCCGCAGAATTCAATGTTGGCTTCCTTATCGGAATATTCGCTCATATCGAAGCGTTTGAACTGGATCTCATCATCCGCTTCGATCTCTTTCAGCGCCTCCGCCGCCGTTTCGGCGAGGAACGTCTTGCCGACGCCCGGAGGGCCTGCAAACAGGAAGGTCGCCCTGGGACGGGACCGTTTTTTGTCGGTCAGCGCAAGCAGCTCCGCCTGGAAATAGCCGGTCGCGAAAACGCTGATCGCATTTTCCTGACCGAAGACCGTTTGCGTCAGGGTATCGTAAACCTTTCTCACTTTTTCCGTCAGCTGCGCAACCGCGGCTTTCGGATCCGCCGGTTCCCGATCTTCTTCGATATCTTCGAATTCTTCAAGCGGATCCTCCTGTTCGGTTCGTTCGCTTTTGATCTCCGCAACGCTGAATTTAGCCGGCTCGCCCGGCTCCTGTTTTTTGAACCCTTCAGCCCGGAAGCTGTTGCCGGACGGGGCTTGTTCGCTTTTCCTGCTTCCGGAGCCGTCGCCGTTTTTGACGGTTTCGATGCATCTGCGGATGCTTTCGCTCGGCTTGTTCAGAATGCACTGCAGGAGGATCTCCGGAGTCACCTCCTTCTTTCCCGCTTCGCTTGCCCGTTCCTCTGCGATCTCCATACGACGTTTCATATACATAATGTCGTCGAAGGATGCTTCCTCCCTTTCTTCGATGTGCATTTCCAGATAGTTCTTGGTATACGCAAATAAAGTGTCGTTGAAGAAATCCCCGACCAGGATGTTCAAAAGCTCGGACCTGCAGTCGATATCAAGCCTGAACGGCGTATTTCCAATGATCGCGTCGATCACGGCAAGCAAAAAACGTTCGGCTGTCAACTGCGTCTCCCCCGATCCGCCGTACTGCAGAGCCTGTCTGATGATCTTGTTCAGAAGCCCGCTTGGTTTGATTCCCGCCATTTCCACATACTCCCCTCGTCACTTTTTCATATTCCCGATTCCGGTCCGCCGTCCGTTTGGCGTCTCCTTTTTGCAAACGCTCCCGTTAGTTTGTCCCGACGCGGCTGTCCTTCCTCTTTTCTTCGTCGGTCAGCGAAGAATAATCGACGAGATCGTGATGCATCTTCGCAAGATCGTTGCGGCTGCGCTTGTCGGACGAGCCGCTGAAGACATAACCTTCGGAGCGCATGTACGCGTTCCATCTGCGGTGCTCGAGGCGCTCGATCGTCTGTCGTTCCGCATCGGTCAGATCTTCCTCCTTTTTATCGGCGCCGGGGACGCCGCACGCGATGCGCGCGCGGAGATGGATCGCGGACGCCACGGAGGAATTGTAGTTGTACTCGTACTGCCAGAATTCCTCCTCCTTCCCCCATTTCAGGTGACGGCGCAGCGCGAATGCCTCCAGCTCGGAATTCATGATCACCGCCTCGGAATAAGAGGTCTTTCTGTCGCCGATAAATCCGATGTCGTAAGCCTGTCCGCGATAGTTTGTTATGCCCTCCAGCGCCGCGCGCTCGTCGGAGCTGTAGATGACCGACTGGATCACCGGCTTGATCCGCATGCGCTCAAAGAGCATCCGGAGTTCTACTGCCGCTTCGATATTCCGTTCGTCCGATCCGAGTGAGATGAATGCGTACGTTGTGTCGGTACATTCTGCGATCGCGTCCGCAAAGGTCTTTGTCCCGACGCCGACGCCGGAATGGATGCGGATCGTATACTCCGCCTCCTCCGGGATCGTCACGCCGTTATACTGCTCCGACATCAGCTCCGGAGCGATCGCGCTGAACCGGTCCTCCGCGGTCTCGTCTGCGTCGAACACGTCGATCTCGACATGGTAACCGTCCATCTGGCAGTACCAGGTCAGTGCCTTCAGCATTTCGGTTCCGTAACGACCGAGCCCGACGATCACCGCGGCGATCTTCCTGTCTCCGTTCGGCATCTGCTTGGCATTCTCAAACAGCTTCTCGCCTCTCTCATACAGGATGCGGTTCACCAGCGAACGCACTTCGTTCACCCGGCGGACCTTGAGCTTTCCCTTGTCCGCTCTGGTCAGCAGCAGCTCGCCGTCGATCCGCGAAGAAAAGACGAACAAACGGGTGTTTTCTCTCCCCCGGTAGCGCTCGATCAGTCTCAGCGACTGGTCGATGTTCTCGGTCTCGTCCCCGCCGATCGTATAGAAGATGATCTGCGACCGTTTGCAATGCGCGCCGAAGTTGACGGCAAGCACGTCCTTTTTGAACAGGATCGCCTTGATCTCCCGCGCGCGTTCGACCAGTTCATACGAGACCTCATCGTTATTCTTGAAGACGTCCGTGTATACGATCAGCGCGCGTTTGTGATTTCGCTTGATGTCGGCGCCGAGCGAAAGCGATTTTTCATTGAGTTCGGAAAACACATAAACGTCGCTGAAGAAATGCAGAAGATACTTTGCAAACGCGGACGCGTTCTTGAAAAACGACAGAACGAATCCGAATGTCAGGATCGGTGCGACCACGAACGCGACGGACAGATAGGCCGAGTAAAACGCGGAAAGCCACTCCTTCGGGCACCGTATGCTTTCCATGATGATCTCGCGGTCCGCGTCGATCGTGAACGCCTGAAATGTATTGTGCAGTGAAAAGGCGATCGTCTTCAGCGTGCGGTCCGTCGTGCCCGACAGGATCTCGCTGTAGATCGGAAGCAGACAAACGAATACGGAAAGAAAAACGCCGCCGAATATGATATTGAGCGGCGTAAGCACCCTGCTTCCCCGATGCTTTCCGAGCGAAATTGCAATTGCCGCGGCCGCCGCAGCGAAAAGAATGCACAGAACGGCCGCAAATCCCAGATACCAGTTCATCTGTCAGAAACCTGCCTCATAATACTCTATAATACTTTACTTTGCGCAGACAGACTTGTCAAGGAGAATTCGGAGCGTCAGGTTCCAAACTCCCGTGATCGCGTTTCTTCGCTTCGGACAGCAAAAAAGGACTTACCGAAGTAAGTCCTTTCTTTGGTACCCCCTCAGGGATTCGAACCCTGGACACCCTGATTAAGAGTCAGGTGCTCTAGCCAGCTGAGCTAAGGAGGCATATTGGAGCGGGAAACGGGGCTCGAACCCGCCACCTCAGCCTTGGCAAGGCTGCGCTC
>CAMVGD010000015.1 GCA_947166925.1 uncultured Clostridia bacterium
AGGCTACTCCGTGGGCGGCGCAGTCGGCGGCGTTGTTGGAGGTGCCGTCGGTCCTTCACTCGGCGGTGCAGGCGGATCTTCGCTCGGCGAAGAAGAGGGTTCCGTCAAAGCGGTTGGCTCCGGTTCGTCTCCTTCCGCGATCGCCAGCACCGGCGTCAATGCCAGTATCAGTGCCAGAATCCATGCAAATACTCTCTGTTTCATACCGTTATCCTCAATTTCTGTGTTATAGCATCGTCATCACGCCTGCGTCCATCTCGCAGACCGTGTCGCAAAGGACCTCGATGTCCGCAATGTTGTGGCTCGCAAGGAGGATCGTCCGACCGTCGGTCGCAAGCGATTTGAACAGCTCGCGCATTTCGGCGACGCCGTTCTTATCAAGGCCGTTCATCGGCTCGTCAAGGATCATCAAGGACGGATCCTCCATGATCGCCTGCGCAATGCCGAGCCGCTGCCGCATGCCGAGACTGTACTTTCCGACGGGTTTAGAGCTCATCGGGTCGAGCCCCACGCGGCGGATCGTGTCGGCTATCTGCTTTAGATTGATCTTGCGCTTCAGCGAAGCAAGGATCTCGAGGTTTTTCAGTCCCGAGAGCTGCGGCAGAAAACCCGGCGTTTCGATGATCAGCCCGATGTCCTCGGGAAAATCGACGTCCTTTCCGATCTGCTTGCCGTTCACAAGAACCTTGCCGCTTGTCGGCTGCAAGAATCCGCAGATGCACTTAAACATGACGGTCTTGCCGCTGCCGTTGTTGCCGACGACGCCATGGATCTTTCCCGCCTCAAAGTTGCGGTTGATCCCCTTCAAGACCGTGTCCTGTCCGAACACTTTGATAAGATCGTGTACTTCAATTGCGTTTGCCATAGCGTTTCTCCTTAAGTGTTTTCCGTGCCGAGGAACATAAAGTTGTATCGTCGAATCGCACGAAGAATCATAAACATTAATCCGGCAATGATAAGAGCAAAGATTGCAAATGTTTGCCACAGGCGAGGCAAAAGGTCATAGCCGAAATTGTGCATATGGTAGGTAGCGTGGTTCAATGGCGAAAGCCATCCTGTTAATACGTTCGCCTTATACATCAGTTCGTCCGGTAGATGAAGGATCTGCTTGAAAAGCTCCGGATTCAATAAGAATCCATAAAGCGAGAACCCGAAAGCCGCGGCGATACCTGCGCCTTTACCGAACTTGAGCTTGAAATACAGCATCAGCAGCACAAGCGTCAACGTATATGCAAGCATCAAAAGAAAGATAATAAATGCACATTGATACGGACGTGACATTTCAAGCGTTTTCACAAGGGCAGGCAGGGCAACGGCTTTGCCTGCGCCGGAATAGCCGAGGATCGCCGCCGTCTCCGACCACATATTACCGATATAACTATTCTGTGCACAGATTACGGAGGTAGCCACGAAAATAAACAACATGTAGATTGTCGTTGCTGCCATAATGTAGAGAAGTTGCCCCCAAGCCCATGTACTTCGTTTCATTCGTACAAGGAAGTAGGGGACGCCCGCTCCCAGAAACGGAATATCTGCAAACAACAGAACCAATAAGAGCGAGATTAGCAGTACAGAGTTTGCATCGCCGAATGTCCATACAAACGGCTCGAATGCCTGCATTGCCGTTCCCATTTCATAGGCGAACGATGCCGCTTTATCCGAAAGCAAAAAACATAGGATAAACGCCAAAGCAAACGTGAGAATGATTCGCATATTGCCGCGCCACATCCGGAAGTTGTATCCTGTAACAGAAAGAACCTTATGCAGCGGAAGCGCTTTTCTCCGGACAGGTTTGCTGCGACTGATCCGCTTTTCAATCGGGCGAGGTTTGAACAACTGCCGAAACCGGTGTTCGGACTCTCCGCCGCGTAGTTTGCGCTCTGCAATGATATAAAATGCAAGCAACAGGATCATTAGAATAACAGCAGTTAGGAATACTGCCGATTTTCCACCGAGCGGCCAGGCACCATTCAACGTCAGATAGTTTTTCGGATTCAGCATGAATGCCTTACGGAAGTAGCGCTCTTGAAGAATAATCAAGACATAGTAAAGGATAAACGGTGCGGCATATGCAAGATAGATGTTCTCGGTAATGGAGGATAACAACATCCCGACAAGCGCCCAGCATGCACCTTGTAAGAAGAACAGCAATGCTCGGAATGCGATCTCGCCAGATTTCGGTTCCACATAGTAATCAACAAGCGTTTCATGCGGCAATAGCAGTAGCGCGAATAATCCGTATGCAGCGAAGATTCCAATAACCAGAGATAATCCTCCGGAGAGTGCACAGCCAAGCTCTTTTCCAACGACATATCGCGTTACCGTTGTTCGTGGCAGATATGCTTTAATATAACCGGTTTTCACATCGTCCACGAACGATGAGGTATAAGGAATTGCAGCGAAAATAGGCGTCACCAACAAAATGATATCGCTTGACAATGCTTTGAGCAGCAATTCCTCATGAAACCCCATGGGACGGTACTGCGTTTCTGAGAAGAACACATCATACAGGTCTGAAAACGAAGCAAACAGCAGACACAGCAAGACCCCTCCTGTTGCAAACAGGAAGGTCTTGCTGAAGACTGCACGTTTACTATCATCGGTTAGTGTATTGAATAAACGCATGAAACAATTATATATAACTAGCGATCACGCTTTTTCGTTTTTAGGGAAATTGGAGAGCCATCCACAGCGTTAAAACAAGTATAGTCCGTATAATTATATATGCCTGCTGGTCCATACCAATCTGTCACAACCACCCATGTGGGCATTAAATACGCTGCATCGAATTCATTCTTTACAGGAATTATCGTCTGGGTTAAAACAAGTTTTCTTACTACACCGGTTTCTCCGTAAGGAACACGAAGGTCGGACAACCAGGACAATCCCACGCTAAGCATGTTTTTAATCCGGACCTTAATGACGTCAAGAGGAAGTATTTCTACGTCGCTATTGATTATTTCAACAACTTCGACTGGATCATACCATCCAAAGGAAGCAACACCAGATTCATCAACATATGCATACATAGATTCATTATGCCAAGGAGCGTTATAAATATCGTTGCTGTCATAACGAAAAGTAGTTCCAAGACCATTTTTCTGCAGATCGATAGGAATATATTCGTTTGTATGAACTAAGGCAAAATACCATCCTTGACTATACTCTGTTCTATTAATAATTCCGTAATAGCTTGCTTCTTCAGCATCACAAACAATATAACCATCAAGCCCGATTTTATCAAGAAAAGCAACCAGCATACTTTGAGCAGATTCTCTTGTAATAGGTGGAGATAGAGAAATAGGACCTTGCCCTTCAAAATGCCCATCAGTGGCTAAAAGTTCAGCCGTATGCACAACCGCATGACGTCTTGTATCGATTATTAGTCGATTATCCTGATAATTAATAGTTGCATACTTATCTGTTCTATATAAGTATGTTTGGCTGCGATGATTTGAACCGATTATAACACTATTAATTGGAGTAAACTCTTCATCAGGAATCGATTCTGTAGACATTATGTCAAAAACCTCTTTCGCTGTTTCAACATATCCTTGGCTACTTAATGAAGCGAGTGCTTCCTCATATTCTTGTCGACTAATATCCGTACTGTTCCAATATGCATTTACATCCGGTATCATGGCTTCAGCAACAGCAACTACCTCTTCTGCTACAAAGGAGTGACGTATAGCTTTTCGAATGGGACAGGGATGACCGTTTGTAATTATTTCTGCATGAATCGGTATAACTAGATTTGCAGATTCTACATAATCATCCCATGTTAATGCAGTTTCTTCAATTAAAGAATCTGCATTATCACTGTTTGTTGAGGGATGCTCTTGCGGCACGTTAGGGTTGGCTGTAACCAGGATAAGATCTTCGAAAGAACCATCCCCCTTGTTTACAACTATTTCCTCAGTTGGTGTCGGTTGACATGCAGTATTCATAATTACAAATATGAATAGGCATATTATTAATGTGTGTTTTTTCATTGCTTTCTCTCCTAATTATTGTTTATTCTATTGGCTCTCATTGAAGAGAGCCAATAGAATAATCGTTAAGTAAGTTTAAGCGTAGTAGGCACTTCCGTGACCGGTTGTTTTCATGCCATAGGTTGAAGAGGAATAAGAATTAATCTTATAAATACGCAGCTTAATTGACGTATAATTCTGGGCAATACTAACCGCTGCAGAGGGGAGTTCACCTTCATCATCAAAACCAACAGTTACAAAAGAATTTCCTAACAGTGTGCCATGAACGTTTGCCAAGCATGTTTTATGTGAGTCTGCTGTTTTAATTCCGGTAGTTTTAACAACATAATATGTTTCTTCATTGTAATCAAAGATACTATCCCATTGATCCGTTGAGTTCCGCTTGAGCGTTTCATAAGTGACAAAATTACTATTCACAAGCGTCGTATATCCTGCATCATAATCAATGTCAGGATTCTGTTCTGCAAAGGCAGAGGGAAGGATGGATACTGTCAGAACCAAAGTCAAAATAATAGAAATAATTTTCTTTTTCATAATTAACTCCTTATAATATTTGATTGTATTTTTGTTCAAAAAATGCTATTATATAAACAAGCCTTTACATGACAGCATCACGACAGTAGATGCGAGTTCCCCAACTCACGCGTGTGAAGGCTTTCTACGTGCCCATATGTTTTATCCTCCTTGTGATGGATTAGCATGAAGATGATCTTGAACAGACAGTTGCGGATTCTATAAACTGTCCATTCGAGTCATACACACTCACATATACTTTGCATCGATAGGTGCCTGATGTCAGACCGTTTTTGGTTTTTGTTAAGCTTACTCCCAAATTACCGGATCCGCTCGCAGACCATGAAGTAATGCTATTCCAATTGGAACCGCTTAGCTTTTGCAGATAAACGGTCATGCTGTAGGAATATGATGATCTACCATCTACAACACCGTAGCAAGTTGCGGATGATACGGAAATGCTGATATCCGCTGTAATGTAGCGAATGCCCTGATACTCTTCAATGATTGGATCCTCAACAGGAGTTTCAAGGTCTTCAGCATATGCCGGTGCGATGACAGAAAAGATAAGAACAACTGAGAATAGAATAGAAACAAGTTTTTTCACAAGAATACCTCCCGAATCGTTTCAATACATATAACGATTCGGGAGGTATATGTGCGGCATGAAAAGGGTTACTTCTTTTTCACGTTTTCTGCAATTGTAATGATTTCTTCTTCGCTTATCGTTCCTCCGAGAACAAAGACAGTACTCTCGTTCGACCAAGTCAATGTGATCCAATCTTTCTCTATCACCATTAACCCGGTTTCATCTTTAATAGCAACATACTTTATCTCTACAGCATTTTCTGTGTCAATTTGTGAAACAGATGTGCTTGAGGTTACATGAAGAACCAGTATTTGATCTTCATTCTTTTGATATCTGATTGTTTGCCCAACAGTTAACTCTTCGGAGAGTAAGATGAAACCGTCCGGAACATACCCCAGCTCATATAAAACAGGCTTTTGAGGATCAAGTTCCTCATAGTTTTCCAATCCGATCTCAGCGTATTGAGGCGTGATCGAAACCAGAAAAGCGGTTATTCGCGCTCTGACTGCTTCGGACGACATCATGGTAGTAAACATAATAACGATGAATGCGGCAACTGCAACAATCACTTTTTGAACGACACGAGATACACCTCTATACTGATGATGCATTTTTTGCTTTGTTTCTTTGGAGTGTTGCGCTTCGTCGCCAAGTTCGCGTTCCAGCATCTTCTCTAGACGTCTGTAAGAAAGCTCGGGAACCGAATCTTTCGGGTTTTCCGGCCGCTGTTCGATCAGTATTTTGCTCTGATCCTCTGCATAACGCAAGACTACATCGCGGAACAACTTATCAATTCGCTTTTTCAACATAGCCTTTTTCCTCACAAATCTGATAGACTGCCCGTCTGGCTCTTGTCAAGTTCTTGCGAACACTGCTTTCCTTGATACCAAGTAATTCCGCGATTTCTTTATCAGACATTTCAAGCAAATACTTATATTGCAGGATGTCTCTCAAACTGTCCGGAAGCGAAGAAAACGCTTCCTTTATCAATTCGACATCAATATGGAGCAAAGCACGATCTTCCGTCGATACACTGCTGTCTGGATATTCAAAATGATAATCGGCATCGTCAATGCTTCCGGCGATATGATTGCTTTTTGTCTTTTGTTTCTTCATGTAGTCTATGCACTTCCTCTTAATACACATAACGACGAAGAAGGGCAAGACGCGGCATGGAACCCTGTAAACTTTATCAAGGTTTCTGGCAAAGTAAACGAAAGTATCCTGTATTGCATCTTCAACTGCGGCATCATCATGAAGCATGGACTTTGCTTTTTGACGCATCGCCTCATAGTTTTCGATGTACAGGTTACTTAAAAACTTGCGATCCGATTCATTCTCTATCATCGCGAGAATCAGCGGAATAATACAAATCACCTTCCTTATGAGTATATTTTACTATGACTTTTAAGTTTGTCAATGAGGATAATTTGTGTACATCAACGGCATCTAATCATTTGATAATCCCTGCAGAAGATACATCAGCATTTATCCGCTTTTTTTTCAATTTCACAGTTAGCTTTGAAAATGTACTCTGTGAATTCGGCACATTAACTCTCCAGTGTTCTACTGATCTATGCTTCAATGACATCTTTTGCAGATGCCTCATAGTATTGTTTCGTTAATTCTGACACAAGGAATTCGTCGTTCAGCAATTTAAGAA
The DNA here is from genome assembly GCA_947166925.1 of uncultured Clostridia bacterium. Classification (GTDB taxonomy): domain Bacteria; phylum Bacillota; class Clostridia; order Christensenellales; family CAG-138; genus UBA3792. The sequence continues at coordinate 6,758 of CAMVGD010000015.1, forward strand.
AAGCAATTTTAGATTTCTTTGTATCTAAACGTATCGTTTGACTATCATCGCTATACTTGAATTTGTCATGTAGTGCTATATTGTTCTTTGAAAAATCAATGATAGTATTCCTTGGAATTCCCAGTTTGAAAACCGGAGAGCTCTTTGTAACTTTTGAGAGCTTTCTACAAAAAGATACATCATCCAATAAATCATATAACACTTCTGTGTCCTCAATTAGTCCTTTTTTCTCTATCTCTTTAATTGATTCTGCTGCAGCTCCTGCTATTAACTGCGTAAAACCAAAACTGCGTTCTAAAGCTTTAAGATCAACAATAAATATATCGTTGCCAAGCCGTATCATTTGAAAATCTGCATTTACTCGCAGAATATCCCCGCCATCAATCTTTACAAATCGTTCGGCATCTTTCTTTATACCCAGCAGGAAACTATCCCTCTTAATCAATGCCACAGGGTAATGCTTTTTATACAATAATACGCCTTTGTCCATTGACCCGATGTACACCAAGAAACCAAAAAGATTTGTTAAGCTATCTGTTTTGAAGTTAAACTTTTCAATTGAATTGATTTGGTTAATATCAAATTGCGCAAACAATTCCATTTCATCCGGTAGCTCTTTATAATCATATAAGTATAACGTATTGACCTGTTCATCTGCAGTAGAAAGAGGACGAATTTCAAGATAATCGTTAGTTACAATTGTTTGAATAAGGGCTTTTTCGTATAAGTCCTCCAATTCAGAAGCAGTCAATTGACTGTCTAAATCTGCGAGTTTCAGATAGTATTGTCCCTCCTCTTTCATAACAAGCAGAAGTTCAAGAACAGGATTATCTGAAATTATTGCTAATAATTCCTCTTTGATTGTTTCAATATCTTTATTCATGTGTTTGCTCCTTTCCTGCTTTTTTTGCTATCCAAACATGTTGATCAAGAAAACGCCATGCAATCGAATCCCCCGCATATAATCTGTCCCTTGTTATCAGGATGATCTCTCTTAACTCAGGGTGGTTTGAAATAGTCACTCTATATAATCGATATCCCATTAGAGCCAGAGTGGGATTCCCATAATACAAATCCATTTTTACAAATATGCAGCCAATAACAATCAACAGAATAGCTAAAACAATAACAAAGCGTACTTCTGATAAACTAAAGCTAATCAATGGAATAATGTAAGTAGTTAGAAAGGTTAGATATTCGTAGTTTTGGTTTTCTACGCTTTCAATTTTATAGGAGGCATGAACTGCTCCTCTCCATTCGTAATCTAGTCTTTTACACATCAATAATCCAATAACTGATAGCAAAAGAGAGACAACAGCCAACCAATTTCTTTTGATAAGCTCTTTGAATCCGATGAATGTTGCTTCTTTACTAAAAGAAATAGGAATATCAATAGTTATAAAGAAAATCAAAAGGAATAATAGCCATAAGGAAATAAAATAAAACCGTAGTTTATACATTGTATTCCCTTTTCTTGAGTGCCCCATAAAAACCTCCTTGTTGTCGATTAGTTACATATAATATAAACACTATATAGCTGAGGATTATCCTTTGAGAAAATAATATATTATTATAATAAAGATTTACAATGGATATAAAGTGTCTTTGAAGTGTTAATAACAATGAAAAGCAATGGGGAATTGTTTTATGAACAATAAACACAACAAGTTAATTGATTATGGCTTTTAAATGGAGGTGGGATTTTGAACAATACTGGATAATTATCAAATATGCTTTATATGCTGAGAAGTTTCTCGAGAGTAATGGATGGTCCATTACTTATCTGCAAGGAGCCTTTGACCATTTCGTTTTTTGCAGAGGATTCTTTGTTTTCGTTTTTTCTATTCTGATGATTTTTAAGGTGTATTGTTGGAGGTGTAGTATGTTTAAAGAAGAAACATTTGTAAAAGATTTTATATGGGGCATGAGCGTTCTTTCTGCATATTTTTCCTATAATAATAAGGAAAATCTTCAGGACGTTAATATATTCGCCGAGTCTTTTGTTCGTGATTTGATGAACATTCTATTCGATAAAAAACTATGCCGTGCAGTTGATCCTCGCAACGCAGGATATGATTTGATTGATATTGAATCAAAAATTGTTGTTCAAGTAACAAGTAATTGTAGACCTGAAAAAATCAACGAGACGTTAGGCAGTCTCGACAGATCCGTTGACAAACGAGCTCGGCTTCTTGATGAAAAACTGAAAAAAATAAATGAAGTTAATAAAGAACTGAAAGAACTAGAAGATAAACAGAAAAACATTCGTATGGAGGGGGAAGTCTGGAAGGATTCAGTTGACAGATTACAAAATGAGGCGAATGCCAAGAGGGGAACCATTGTAAGAATACAAGAAGAGATCGAGAATTTAGCTCCAGATATTAGTGGCTTCACAGTTCTTTTTCTCTTTTTAAAAAAAGATGCAGATCCTGTAAAAAATGATAAGGATCACGGTTATAAAAAATCGCGTAATATTCATTTTTCGCAGTCAAATAGTATCTATTGTATTGATGATTTGGTTAGACTTGTCAACAATCTGTCCTTAAATGAGGATAGTACGAAGATTGATTCATTAATAAAATTTATGAATAAGCAAGAGACTATCTTTTGCCATCATAATAGATTATTCGAAGATAAAGTGGGCACAGTTATACGAGAATATGCAAATCATTTCGCTGCGCCACTGTTTCTACATCAGTATGAAAAGAACACGGAAGTGACATTACAAAACACCTATATTGAGCCTAAGTTTAATATTGTTAAAGGATCTAAACCGGATTCTGACTCTATCGTTTCGCTGTTGGATAACTTTGTTTATGACAATAGAAAAGTAAGATTGCTCTTTATCGACGGAGATGCAGCTATAGGAAAAACATCATTAATGTCTTGGCTCTGTTATCACTATCAACAAGAAGATGCTGCTGGTAAATCTGTCTTTTTAAACAGAAGATTGGTAATCATCAGATTACGGGATATAACAATTAAAGGAGTAGACTCATTAGAAAACTGTAAATGCATTTTTGATTATCTTAATATTGAACCGGAGGAGTTTGAAGCTCGATATTCTTCCAGTATTATTGTGTTAGAAGGTGCTGATGAGTTGAGTTCATTTGGTTTTGATGATGGAATAACCATAGAACAATTCATTTCTGCTGCAGAAAAAGTTTTTTCAAATCACAAACTTGTTATAACCAGCAGACCGCATTTCATAAATACCGAGCGCTTCTGTTCTGCTTCTTCTCCGTTCGAATTTGAGCATGTTTGCATCAGTCATTTTTCATCTAAAGATCGTGAGGAGTGGATAAGAAGGTATAAGCGTCATGGAGGTGCAATAACACAAAGCACTGAAGAATACATAAAGAGCATTACTGATAATGATGCTGATGGAGTTGCAGATACGCCATTGGCATTGTATTTGTTATCTGCTTGTAAAGTAAGTGAAAAATTAAAAGACAACAAATGGTCCTTATACTACGAAATCTTTCATAACGCAATCAAAAATACTACATATAATAATACGTTCCAGGGGGGTGAACATACTGCTTTTAGAAACCAAGATGTTGCCGAAAAAGTCTACGAGACTGTTGGCGCTATAGCTTTTTCTATGTATAAGCACTCGTATAAAGAGCAATACTTTGTAGATTCAAAGGAACTTAACTCTATTGCAAATGAAATCAGCACAGAGAAGATCAGTGCTGAGATTTTAAAAAAGACCTGTGTGTTGTATGCATATTGGAAGGAAAGTGAATCTAGGGGCATTCTTGAGTTTTACCACAACAATATTAGAGACTATTTTTTGTGTGAGTACATTTACAAGGTTTTTTCAGCAATAGATTTTTCTGATGATAAAGATAACATTGCTGAACAACTTATTACAACCGGATGTAAGGTGTTTCAACACGAGGTGTTTGCCAAAAAAACGTGGGCACAGACTTTTATGTTTTTTTATTATCGGATAAAAGCAGAAAAAGAAAACCCTCATAGTGGAAGTTTAGCCGAAATAAAAGTTGCAGATTATTTTCCGCACATCATTTTTAAACTATTCCAAGGGAATCAATTGTGGCGGTATGAGTATTCTACTACTTCCTATAATACAATAAAGGCAACTGCACTTAATTTTGCTTTATTTATTAAGGTATGGGCGATTGCCCTTTCATCGGATGACAAGGTGATATCTTTTACTGATTCTGACCACGGCTCTTTTTGGCGCGAGAAGGGCGTATTCACCGACTGGGTTGATTTGTATACAGATTCGATAGAGATAGCGAACAATATTCACGTTTCATTCGGAAGCAATACAAGTTATAGCAACATGCTATTTAACAATCTATCTATGGATACAGCATGCTTCGAAAGAGTTAACATGGATAATTCCGCCTTTTTTAATGTGGATTTGAGTCACGCATCTTTTGGGTATTCTAAATTGAAAAAAGTTGATTTTTCACAGTCCTCGCTATGTGGTAGTCGCGATAATCCAAAATCTGCGCATTTTTGTCATGCAGAGTTAGTCGACGTATCATTTATAAAGGCAAAACTGAGCGGTGTTGACTTTTCAGAAGCTACTCTGGAGAATGTCGATTTTTCAGGAGCAGACATCAAAAATACATCTTTTATTCATGCGTCAATAAGTAATGTGACTTGGCCGAATAGTAAAAATGCGCTTAGTTCAACAGAGTTTAAACATACAAAGGTGTCTAAAACAAAAATAAAAAAGATGGATTTAACTCAAACACAGTTAAACGAAGCAGAGTTTACTAATTGCATTTTTGAGGATGTTCTTTTTCCAGATTTAGTATGTGTCACGTTTGAAAATTGCAATTTGAAAAATTGTAGTTTCAAAGACACAACTAATTGTTGCTTCAAGGGCTCAACACTAACGGGTGATTTGAATTGGAGTTCCCACACATTAAAAAATGTAGAGTTCACAAATTCAAGTATTGAAAGTATTGTATTTAAGTTTTCTCGCTTGGAACAGGTCGTTTTTAATAGATGTTCAGTAAACGAAATACAACTCTATAATGCAAACCTATGCGCTAATTCATTCATGAGTATTAGAGCAACAAGAGCAAAACTCATGCAACCAAATACGGTACACATAAGTGAAGTGTGATATTGGGTAAAGGCAATGTAATTATGATAATAATGTTGATAAAAACAATTTGTCAAATCAATAATAGCGAATAGGAACTTTCAGTGCATTGATGGTTAAAGGGTTTATGATCCTTTAGATGACCTGAAAACAGATTTGGTCAATGGCAGATATGGGCTTCATTCGTAAAACTAATACATAAATGGGCAGAAATAAAGCAATCTAGCGTAAAAAATCACCCCCAAGCGATATGCTTGAGGGTAATATTTAATTTGATGATTTTAGAACACAGGTGACAACGACCTTCTTTGGCGCGTGTCCGGTGTAGTAGAAGGGATAGCAGGTTGTAAGCATCAGATGCTTTCCTTCAATGGTAGGGATTCGGAGATCCTCGTTGCTTTCAAGAATCTCTGTTGATTCGATCACATAGGTGTAAATCGTTCCGTTTGGCATAGTCACCTTGATGGTTTCACCATAGGTCACATCTTTCAGAATCTGTAAATGATTTCGGTTGCGGTGACCATAGACAACACACACACCTTCTTCACCGGGTGAAGCAGAAGTATTCAGCCAGCCGGGTGTTTTTTCGAGCGTTGCTTCATCAACGGATGGTGCGATCGTGATGTCCTTTCCGTGAAGCGTCAGAACAAATGCAGCTCCGTGCGGAACAGATACCTGCGGTGCAGCGGTTGGTTCGGAGGGCGGGCGTGATGTGGGGGATACGATAACGGGTTCATCAATCACAGGAAATTCGGGCCAATCCCTGGATTCGAGAGTTGCAGATGGTTCAGGCGCAACTGTACTGCTCGACGTCGGGATTACGATCTCAATGATCTCGGCTTCAAGCGTCGGTTCCAGTGTCGCGGTCGGCACCGTGGTTTCGATTGCCTGTTCTGCAAGCAGCGAGATCTTGTCACCGAGCAGGAACGGCAATATGAGAATTGCGATTGCAAGAATAGCAAGGATAATGATGTGTTTCTTCATGTGATTTCCTTTCGCTTATTGGTACGGTCTTCCGAACATAATGATCGGATAATTCTTTGTCTGCCATAGATCACGCACGACGACGCAGCCCTTGCTGCTGGATGCTTCAACCACCTTTCCATCGCCGACATAGATGCCGACGTGGTGGATCTCCTTCCAACGGTGGCAGCCCTCACATTTTTTGTTGACCCAAAAGACAAGGTCGCCGGGTTCAAGCTCCGACCATGCGACAAGCAATCCTCGGTCATGGCAGTATTTCGCCTGTCCTGCGGCGTTGGTGTACATGTGATCGCCAAGCTCCGGATCGACCTCACGGATTGCCCAATACGCAAGACCGGAACAGTCGAACTTCGAACTGCCTTTCGCACCCCATACATAGGGACAGCCGAGCTTTGTCAGCGCAGCACGAACAACGTCGGCTCCTTTGCTGTTAGAAGGCAGGTGGCTGATAATCTCGGTATAGTCCGCACCGCCGAGCAGATCGACGCCGATCAGCGCGGCATAGTATTTGGTATATGCCGGGGACATCATCTCCGCCAAAAGCTGCATCTGTGATTCATCGAAACGATAGTATTCCGCAGCTTCCCGATACGTCATTGATCGCTGATGCACATTGACGATCAACTGCGTGACCGTTTCCGGCTCCGGCATGTTGCCGTCTTCGTCGGGCGTTGGGGTTGGAGCATTCTCCGGGACTACCTCGTGAAGTTCATAGGTGAAGCCAACCGTGTTCATGACAGAGAACACTTCTCGCAATCGCTGTTCGCATTCATCGTCCGGGACAAGGATGATGATCGGATTCTCACCTGTGGTGGACAGGACGGAGTAGACAGCGAGTACATCGATCCAGTTGTTGACCGTAGCGGAATCGCCGTCATTGTTGTCACCTCTATAGACCACCTCGAACTCGTCGTGATCGATTTCTTTTTCGAACTTCTTGATCCGTTTATCAATCGCATCCTTGTAAGATTGGTCGATCCTTGTAATGATCTCGGTCATGGTCGGTCCCTCCGGTGATGCGTCGTTCGACCAGAATAGTCCGAAGCATACGCAGATGATCGCGGCTACAAGGGCAATGACAAGAATAATGACGACCGCAACCCAACCGCCAGCGGCGATTGCAGCGACAAGGGCTTTGATCGCGGCAATGATCGCTTTTACGGCAGCTTGGATCGCTTTTGCGGTCATCTCCGCCGCCTTTTGCGCAGCTTTAGCCGCTTTGACGGCAACTTCCTTCGCAACCTTCGCCGCTTTTTCAGCCGCCTTTGCTGCCTTCTCGCCGACTTTTTCTGCTGTTTTTACGGATTTCTCTGCGGTTTTGACGGATCGCTCGGCGGTCTTGACCGACTTTTCGGTTGTTTTTACCGTTTTCTCGGTTGTTTTAACGGTTCCTTTCGCGCCTTGTTTGACCGATGAAACAGATTTCTGACCTGTAGCATTCGTCTTCTGTACCGGGCGCTGATCGGAACGGAACAGTCGTTGATTGTTCTCGACAGAGTGCGATTGCTGCTCCGTCTGTTGAAGCGCATGGTGATCTCCTCCTTTTTGCGTGGTGTATTCATGCTGCGGCTTTACCGCAGGACTGGATTCCGTAGGTGTAGAACTATCCGGCTGATACTCTTGCGTCGTTTCCTTTGGTTCGGTTCGCTGCTTCTGCAAGATCTCTGCTTTCTGCTGCGGAGTAATCTCATGCGGCGCAGGGCGAGAAGATCGAAAGGATAGCTCATCCGATTGCTTTGGTTCAAGCTGATTAAACCGCTGCTGAAACACATCGACTTTTTCTTTCGGTGTGATCTCGTGACCGGAGGTATCGTATCGCGGTTCGGATTGAACCGAAGGATTGCTTGACAGTTGGTATGTTTCAGCTGTTTGCGGCTGATCGGGTGTCCGGGGCTCCGTTCTCGGGTGATCCTGTTCCAACCTTCTCGCTTCCTTCTGTTCGCGTCGATTCTCCAGATCTTCCACCTTGTCACGGATCTTGTCTTCAACCTTTTCTTTGACTTTGTTTACGGCTTTCTTTGTGCCGGAATATGCAACGGAAGCATCCTCATAGGTGTACTGCTCAGATTTCTGCGCAGCGTAATCGGACTCGGATTCGTAGCGTTCGTCTGCGGAAACGGTCTGCTCATCCACCTTGCAATAGCCGGTTTTCATGTGCCGGGGAAGCTTTCGAGAAGCGTCTGCCGCCTTTGGAGCTTTCATATGTTGGCGTTCTTTGACTTTTTTCTTTTCCATGGGTTCCTCCAAAAGAAGGGGAGCGGGAATACCGCCCCCTTGTTCTTATTCCTCGATCGTTTCCTTCGGCTTGGTTGTCATGACCTTATAGAGCTTGGTATCCTTCGGGAAGTGATTTTCGAACGGTACGATATTCCCCGCGCATTTCAAAAGCCCCTTACCGGCATCGGCATTGGTCACATACGAAAGCTGTGTTTCCGAGATGCCGAGAAGCTTTGCAAGCTCGATCCGATCGGTTGCCGCCTGATTCAAAAGCGTGATAAACTCGCTGTTGGCAAGCATCGTCCGCGCGGTGTGCGACTGCAGCAGATCCTCGATGTTCTGCGAAATGCCGGTATAGCAGGCGTTGTGCTTCCGTGCGCGTTTCCACTGCTCGAACAGGAAATTGGAACTGTATTCGTTGGCAAACAGCAGATAGATCTCGTCGATGAACACATAGGTCGGACGCCCTTTCTTCTTGTTTCGCACGATCCGGTTGTAGATGGAATCGAGAACAACGAGCATACCGACCGTTTTCAATGCTTTGCCGAGATCGCGGATGTCGTAGCAGATTAGGCTGCTTTCGGTATTGACATTGGTGGGCTTTGCGAAGGTGTCGAGAGAACCGTCCGTAAAGAGCTCAATCGCAAGCGCAACGTCCTTTGCTTCCGGTTCGGGCTGTTTCAGAAGCTCCTTGTGGAAATCCTTGAGCGTCGGAACCTTGCCGGTGCAGCCGCGCTTGATAAACGGGCGATACACGATCTGCGTACAGCGGTCGATCAGCGACTTTTCCTTTGCAGAAAGCTTTCCGGAACCGACAAGCTGTTCGCAGAGCGAGAGGATAAACTCGCTCTTCAAAAGCACCGGGTTCTCTGAATCTGCATATTCAGATTCCATATCCATTGCGTTGATGTGGTTCTTGGAATCGGCAGCGATATTGATGACCTCGCCGCCGAGTGCACGGACAAGTCGATCGTATTCGCGTTCCGGGTCGATGATAATGACATCACCTTGATTTCGGAGAACAAGCTGGATGATCTCGTCCTTTGCGAAGAACGACTTACCGGAGCCGGATACGCCGAGAACAAAGCCGTTGCCGTTCAAAAGTGAACTTCGGTTGACAAACAGCAGGTTCTTGCTGATTGCGTTCTGGCCACAGTAGATGCCTTCCGGGTGATTGATCTCCTGTGCCTGAAACGGCATGAAGACCGCAGCGGATTCCGTGGTCAGCGTTCGCAGAGCATTGATTTTTCGTAGCCCATATGGGAGCGTGGTATTCAGCCCGTCAAGCTGCTGATATTTCAGCGTTTGAAACTGACAGATATGCTTTCGCGCAACGGAGAGCAGCGCTTCCGTGTCCGTGTCCAACTGCTTCTTGCTGTCCGCCACATGTACGAGCGTGACTGTCACGAACATCATGCGCTGATCACGGGATGTGAGATCGTCCAAGAACTCTTTTGATTCCTTGCGCTGCTGTTCGAGATCATACGGAACGACCGCGGAAAAATTGTTGTTTTTGTTCTGCTTGCGCTGCCAGTTCGTGATCTCCGTTTCCGTACCGAGCAGCTTGCGTTCGACTTCCTTGACCGCTTCATCCGTAGGGATCGGAATAATGTCGATCGAAAGCATAAGGTTTCGGTTGATGTCGCAAAGTTCAGACACCATGGAATCCTTGAGAAACGACGGGAACTCCTGCAGATACAGGACGCGCGCATACTTCTTGCCGATCCTGATATGGTCGCTTTTGACCGTCATGCTGTCGGGACAGATGGCATCTGCGAACGAGTGACCGCGCTTCATGAGATCCTTCAAATCGAAGTGATAGCTTTCCTCCTGTCCGATGCGGAAGAAGTCGTGGAACACCCGCATCCGTTCCGTGACGTCGGTTTCATACAGCTTGGAGGACAGACTTGCGAAGCGGGAGGCAAGCTCCGTGTAGACGCGGGAGAAAAAGGTTTTTGCTTCCTCGTAGGATTTCTTAATGACCGATACCGTGATGTACTTTTCCTGCAAGATTCCATTGCCGCGGATTGCCGCGTCCATAATCATGCTGTTGTATTCGTCCCGGTATTCGTCAAGACCGTCATCCGCGTGTTTGATCAGGTTCCGCGCAAAACTGCTTTTTGTCATGCGGCGGTTATTGATCGTGATCTTGGTGGTTGCACCGATCTCAAGAGCGTTCAACAGTTCGCAGTATTGCAGAAACATTGCAAGCTGATCGTCCCGTGCCGCAACGGAGTAATTGACGTCCGTGAATCGGAACGTGCGTGAGAACTTGTTGCCGACCTGAAAGGTTCCGTCCTTCCAGATCTTCTTGATCGGGATAGTATCCTGTACAGAAGAAGGAACCTTGAACGGTTCCTTCTCAGACTTCAGTATTTGATTGAGTGTTTTAATCAACGCGCAGCACCTCCTTCAGTTTTCCGCTTGACAGGATCGAAGCGTACAGATTCGTGGGCTTCGAGGCCAGTTGCTTCGGTATGAGAAACTCGGACTGAATGTATGCCCGGATGAACTGTTCGGCGGTCATGCCGTGATATTTCACAAAGCCGAGGATCGCAAACGGGAACGCAGCAACGACGCACAGCCAACTGACGGTTTCCGTGCCGAGTACATTCCGAAGTCCGAAGTACACGCCGAGGGCAACGCCGACCGCGAGTACCGCGAAGATGAACTGACGCAAAGACAAACCCATGAAGATCGACTCCTGATAGTCGCGGATCTCTTTGTTGATTTTGATTTCCAAAAGGGAACTCCTTTCTGTTTTAGATTTACTTGGAACATAAAAGCGGCAAGGATGAACCTTGCCGCTTTCAGCATTATTGTTTTGATATTAAGTTCCTTCTCGCAAGATATCGAGATAAGCTTGATAAGCAAACACACGATTTCTTGCAGCATTGGTTGTTTCGCGAAGGATGCCGAGATTGATCAGCTTTCGCACAGCGGAAGCAGTCGTATTATAACTGATACCCAATGCCTGAGAGGTCTTTTTGATGTCAATGATCGGATACTGTTCCACATAGTCAAATAAACTACGGACATGATCCTGAGTTCGTTTTGATTGCGGAAGGATCATCAGATTCCGATCATGGAGTTCAGACAGCGCGCGGATGGATTCCATGGCGTCCTTTGCGGCGGCGTAGACCGCTTCCAAGAAGAAACGGACCCATTGCTCATAGTTCCCGGAACGACGCACTTCGCTGATTCGATCATAGTATTCCACCTGATTCTTTTTCAGGAAATAAGACACATAGAGAACCGGTTTATCCAGCAACCCCTGCTCCATCAGATACAGTAAGATCAACAGCCGACCGATACGGCCGTTGCCGTCCAAAAACGGATGGATCGTTTCAAACTGATAATGAATCAGAGCAGCGCGAACAAGGGAATCCAAATTGCTCTCCGCATGGAGGTACTTCTCCAGGTCGGACAACGCTTCGGTCATATCGGTTACATTCGGCGGGACAAACCGTGCATCCTTCAATGCGCAACCGCGAGGGCCGATCCAGTTCTGCGATCTTCTGAATTCGCCGGGGTCCTTATCCTCGCCACGAACACCTTGCAACAGTCTTTCATGCGTTTCTCTCAAGAGACGATTGCAAAGGGGAAGTTCGTTGAGCCGTTCAATGGCGTATTGTGCAGCAGTGATATAGTTCACCACATCTCCGACATCCAGGTTTATATTTCCGTCGGCATTTGGATCGAGAATGTCGTCAAGCGTGCACTGCGTGCCCTCTATTTGAGAGGTCATCAGCGCTTCTTTGCGAACGTACATCGAGACAAACAGGTTTGTGCTCGGAATCAGGTTTGCCGCAATATTGAGCTTTGCCAATTCTTTGTTGGCATCGATCAAAAGCTGTAAGCAGTCGCTATCCAGCGCCAACGGAGGATTTGGAGGGAGAGGAGAAGGACGAAAGGATTGATAAGCTGCTTCTCCGGTCATATTTGTAACGTATGCTCCGGCACGATTCATGGTTTTGCTCCTTACAAACTGAAATTACAGATACAGTATACCCACTTTATTTCAATTTGTAAACAAGTTTCTGAAATAACGAAAGAGGTTTCCGGAGAGTATTTCATTTTTATGTTAGAATCCGATCATTTCTTTCACGACCCGATCGCTCATCTTGACTGCGCCGACGAGAACAAGGAAGTTGAAGATCAGTTGGAACAGGAACGCCCATACAACCGTCGTCGCATCTCCGCTTGCGCTCACCGTCGGGGTCTCCGTCAGCACCGAATAGACGATACAGGCAAGAATAATAACGACACCCTGCAGGCACACCCCGGCATACGACTTCAGGAATTGACGTCCGACCTGGGATGTTCCTTCGCCTGCAAACGACGCAAGCGGGATCGGGGCGACAGCGGTGTACATAAAGATCTTAAAAACGCGTGAGTAAACGGTGAGAATCATTACAAACGACAGCACCGTTACGAGAAGCGCACCGATCAGCGCTACGATCCACAGCGGAATGCTGTCGAGGAAGGAGCATTGATTGATCTTCTGCGCGATCGCATCCGGCAGCGCGATTCCGGTCGTCAGAACGCCTCCGGCATGAGCGGAGATGTTGTTGAGAATTCCGTGCCCGATCTTAAAGATGCCGGTCAGAATATCCATGCTGTAGCCGACAACCGCTTTTGCGATTGCAAATCGGATAAACAGCTTCAAAGCGACCTCTGGACGCTTGATCTCCGAAAAGTTGGTGGTCGTTTTCACCACACCGACGATAAAGAACAGAACGAGCAGCGCATACGCGATGGCTTTCAGCCCGCCTTGAATGTTGGCGATTGAACTCCATACAGCACCGCCGCGGATGTTCTGCGGAGAGGTGGTCAGAAGCGTCCAGATGGTTTGCATGGCTTCCGACCAAAAGTTGAGTGTGTAGTTCAGAATGTCTATGATCCAGTTACCGGATGACTGCAAAAGTGTCACCTCCTTTTCGACAGGGCAGACAAAATGTCTGCCCTGTCGTTATGAAATCAAGGACAGGATCTCTTTAGTAAAGGTAATGACGATGCCGCCGGCAATCGTCAGCATACCGTTTGCTCTCTGCGAGGGATCGTGCGACTTCAAGCTGAGACCAAGTTGCAGAATGCCGAAGCCGAGCAGGATGATACCGATCGCCCGGATAAAGCCGAAGATGAAGTCGCTGAGGTTGTTGACGACAGCGATCGGATCATCGTCCGCAAATGCTGTCGTCGCAAAGGAAAGAGTGAGTACGATCGCGCAGAAGATGCAGAAGATCATACGGGTTCGTTTGGTCATTTTCATATAGTGGTTTCCTCCGTTTCATTTTCATCGAGTAGAATGTATTGTTCAGCGTTGTCGAAGTTAAAAGCTTCGTTAAACGGGATATAGGAATAGGACTGCCCTTTGTGAATGTACGGCGGATAGCCGCCGTTGACCGTCATGTGAATGTTTGAGTGATGATTCAGGTCGTACTTGTCATCCATCACCGCAGGAAATCCGCGAATAAAGAGAAGCGCTTTGCTGTTGTCCAGCAAACGCACTTCGTCCGGGGTTAAGAGCTCTCGCCCCGTGGTCTGCATATTGGTCGAGTAACTGCCGCTCTTGCCTTTGGTTTGTCCGTGCGTTCGGGTGTCGATTGTCTCCTTGCCGAGAAGCTTTGAGATATACTCATGCGTGCTTTGCTCATTGCCACCGAGATACAGAAGCGTATCGCAGTTACCGGTGATTGTCTCCCAACCGTGCTCCTTATACAGTCCTTTCAACTGTGCGAGGTTCTGTACAATGATCGTTGCGCTGATCTCACGGGATCGCATGGTAGCGAGGGACTTATCGAACTCCTCCGGCAGAGAGACATTGGCAAACTCGTCGAGGATCATCCGCACATGAATCGGAAGCCGTCCGTGATACACATGGTCGGCTTGGTAGTAGAGCTCTTGAATGATCTGCGTGTAGAGCATACCGACAAGATAGGACAGGGAGGTATCGTTATCGGGAATGACGGCAAAGATCGCCGTTTTCTGTTTCCCCAGTTCGCTGATGCCCATATCGTCACGGTCGGTGATCGAGCAGATCTGATCCATATTGAACGCAGCCAATCGCACCGCTAGAGAGATATTGATGCTCTTTGCGGTTTTGCCCGCCGCCTGCTTATAGATTCGATACTGCTTCACAGCGATATGCATGGGCTGATTGTCTCCGAGCTGCTTGAACAGCAGATCGAGCGCAGACACATACGTTTCCTTGTCTTCGCGCACATCAGCGTAGGAGAGCATCTTCATGATCATACTGAAGTTCTGTTCTTCCTCCGGCGCTTCATATAGGAGATAGAACATGAGAGATTCGAGCAGTGCCGTTTCCGCTTTCTCCCAAAACGGATCGCTGCCGCCGCTGCCTTTAGGAGTGGTGTTGCGAATCAAGTTTGTGATTAAGCGCAGCACGTCCTTATCGTCTCTTACATACTTGAACGGGTTGTATCCGTCCGATTGTGAGAAATCGACAAGGTTGAATGCTTTGACCGTATAGCCCTTCTCTTTGAGCAGATGCCCAACGGCGGCAAGGATTTCTCCTTTCGGATCAGTCACGACAAAGCTTGCGTTGCACTCCATGATCCCCGGCAAAGCAAGGGAGCGGGTTTTACCCGCGCCGCTGCCGCCGAGGGTAAGGATGTTCAGATTTCGTCTGTGCTTATGGGTATCCATGCCGAGCCGGACGTGCTTGGTCAGCGGAAAGCTCTGCTTCTGTTCGATCTGTGCATTGACCTGCTTTGGCGATCCCCACTTTGCAGAGCCGTGTTCTTCACCCTGCCGGAGGTTCGGTCGCGTTCCGAAGTACACGATCCCGCCGAACGCATATATGGCAAGGCACAGCAGGAGCGACCGCGGGGTACTCTGACACCATTCAATTGAAAAAGGTGTCTGCATGTGTTCCGTCAGTCGGTTAAACACATCGAGCAAGCTTCCGCCGAGACATGGCGCGAGCAGAAGTGCAAACCATACAGTAGGCAAAAGGAGAATCCCGTAGAGCAGGAGATCCTCCTTCTTGGTATTGCGGTTTTTCATGTCAGAACCCTGCACGTACCTTGTAGGGCCGCAGCTTCTGAAAATGGTACAGCACGGCTGCGACCTTGCCGCGATAGGTGGCGTCCTCCGGCAGAACACATTTCATACGGGAAAGAGCATCGATCACGATGTAAAGCTGCTCCTTGGTCAGTTCGCAATGGTAATACTTCATGCAGACACCTCCTTACCGTTCCTTCGTGTCCTTGGTTTTCTTTCTTCTGCGGGTGCGTTCGGGTTCCTCGCGCTCCTTCTTTTCGATCAGCTTGCGATTCGCTTCAAGCTGCGCGAGTACGGACGGTTTACGCTCGCCGTTCGGGTTCTCCTTCGGTCGATCTCGGTCGGAGCGCTTGGCTTCGGACTGTTCCTTGGAGTCGTTTGAGTTTCGCTTCGACCGAGTATCTTTTTTTGACGGTTCTTCGGGTTCGTCCTTCACCTGGCTGTAGCCGATGCGTTCGAGAATGTGGTTGACCAGCGGTATGCTCTTTGCGGCGATCACCACATCCACCTTTTCGTTTTCGGACTTCGTATCCACAAACGGCGCAAACAGCACCTGTTTTCTCGACGATGCTTTGAACTCCTTGTACTGTTCCTTGGTCAGACTTAAGACCTGAAGCTCCTCGCCGGAACGAAGGAGCTTCATCATGGAAGTCCTGCCATAGACCTTTTTGTGATTCTTCGACCACGCAACGAGGATCGCTGCGAGGTTCTTTGCCGCGGAACCGGTCAGCCGGATGGCGACCTCGGTTCCGTTCAATGCCATGCGGACTACTTCGTCCGCCGCTTCACCGTTCAATTGTTTTCCTCCTGTTCTTTCTTTTTTGGGCAAGCAAAAAGGAGACGTTGCCGTCTCCTTCACACAATGATCCGTTACTGCTCAATGAGCATGAGATCCATCAGATACGATTTCTTTGGTGATGAGTTAAAGTTCCACACCAATGACGCTTTTGCACTTACCCTGCAGTTTCTTCTGTTCAGATCTTCCAATGCTTGCCATGCGCCTTCAATTCTGCCTGGTTCTTCCAACCGCGCGCGTTCCAATCCGATGATGACCCCCTTCCCTGCCCAGCGGAAAAGTGTATCCGTTAGATCGCGATTCACTTCCCATGTTTTCTGTTGAACACAGTCGAACGCCGCCTGTTCAGAGATCGGGACATATCGCTGATAGACCTTTGCCATTTGAGGAAACATGGTCATAAGCTGAGAATGAACACCGCAACAGATCGCATAATCCGCAACACCGGTTACTTTCGTTTGCACATCCGGCTGTCGCTCTGAAAACGCGGTATCAATACCATTCAGAAAGATTGACTCTATCCGAGATGGCGTGAGCTGTCCACAGGTTACTTCGCTCCGTATGATTGAAAGCATCTGATTTGCCAAAGCACGATATTGCTCGTCGGTAATGCCCAACAAGTCAATATGCTCAATCTGATTGTCTCGCATGCAAATGCTTTGCTTTGCAATACCTTTTCGAATCGCGTCAGTGTTTCGATCGATGAGTCTTAACTCGCTAAAGTGTCTGCTAAGCCTTCGAAGATTATAATCATTGCAAGCGCCCGCTCCAACGATACATGCGGTTGTACGGGAGTCGGTATGATCGATTATGAAGTCCGTAAGTTGCTCGCGGTAGCCTGCCCATTCTTCATATGCGTTTGGTATCACCTGCAAAGCAAGCAGGTCGTCATACAAGTTTCCCATCTGAACCTCTGTCAAAAGAATCGGCATCTATACTACCATATCGATTCTCAAGAAGCAAGGCGTCAACGTGTTTCTTCCCATTCATTGCGTTCATCCAACTCAATCTCATCTCGCATCTGCTGTTCGATCTTCGGTGAATCCGTCTGGATCTTTTCACACAGGCGCAGATCTTTCTGACATGCGCGGATCTCGGCATTGATTGAGGCGACCTTTTCATATACCTCGTTTCGTTCCGCCTTCAATGCTTCAAGATCTGTTCCGTCCAGTTTCTGCTCCGCTTCCAGATACCGTTTGTAGTCCTCCTCGATTCCTACAACACCCTGCGTATACAGATCGGGGACGTCCGCTAAATGTTCAATTGTGGATAGTGCAGAATACAGTTCCCGACGACGTTTCTTTTTGCTGTTCCAGATGATCCGGCTCTTGTTGAGCGTTTCTACCGTTTCGTTTAGCTCTATAATCTTCGCTTGCAGTTGTTCCCTTGTGTCGATGTTGTTCCGATCAAGAAAAGCGGCTTGGGCTTTGTACTGCTCAAACCGCTTTAGTTCCTTGTAATTCACCTTTGGGTATTGTGTTCGTTTGCCGTGCCCTATGATGCCGAGAACGTACATCCACGAAACGTACAGTGCGCGGAATCCGCGCTGCTTGCCGTATGGGACAAATGCTTTCTGCACTTTTGGCATAATGACCTCAAAGGTCGGATCGGACATGGCTCGGTCGATGAAACTTTCGATTTCATTCTCCGTCCATGACTTACCATTTCGTTTGATGCGATAGGGGTGAGTGTAGCCGTCTGGTACGAATGACGGATAGGAACCGTGATGCCTGACCGTGTAGCCGTGATCCTCCATGAGGGCATAGAATCCGCCGAGATTCATGGCTTGCGACAGGCATTCTTCTACATCTTGATCGAACAGTTCGCGCAGGGTCAACAGCCCTGCTTCGTGCAGCTTCCATTCGGCGTAGGTAATACCTTTGCCGGAGGTTTCCATAACGACGGAAAGACTGTATTCCTTGCACAATCTATCTGAGATCTTGCGTATCTGCTGATAGTACGATTGCGCCGTGCTATGGTATTTTCTACCGGTTTTGAAGCTGACCGAGTTCAGCGTTATGTGGTTATGGATGTGTTCTTTATCCACATGAGTTCCGAGCACAACCTCATAGTCGGACAGATGCTCTTTGATAAAACGAATGCCGAGTTCGTGGGCAAGTTCCGGCGTGATTTCACCCGGCGAAAAGCTCTGGATGATATGAAACGCTTGGATGCCGTCCGTTTTGTCGTACCGTTCTTTTGTTGCCTGCATCTGTTTTGCAGCATCTCTCGGATCGCAGTACTGACAATAAGTGAACACGGCATCGTCGGTTTTATCCGGGTTTTGAACATAGCGGATCAGCTTATCAAGCCGCATTCGCTTGGACAGAATCTTCGTTATCGCCATGTTTTCTCCCATTCGCGCATGAGCCGCAACACTTGCTGATAAGTTCGCCTTGCTTCTTTGAGATCGCTGTTCGAGACGTTCCCAGTAGTGTTCGCCTTTCTGACAAGCTGATTAAAGTTGACGCCGATCCGGTCGATTGCATCTGTCAGCGATAGAAAGTCCGCGTTGGGACGTTCTTGAATCGGACAGTTCAAGACCATTTTTCGGATCAGTCCGGCACGGGACAAACCGGCTCGTTTGCATAGGTCATCGAACCTTTGACCTTCCTCTTGGTTCAGCATTATATGAATATCTACATTTCTTTTCCGCAATCGTTCACCTCCGATCTGATTCGTTTTGTTATGAAAAGTCATAAGCACCGCCGTAGGCAAACTCCCGCTTTGCGGCATATGGGTATTAGGGCAGAGCCCTAACAAGCGGCGTTTGTGGATACAA
The DNA here is from genome assembly GCA_947166925.1 of uncultured Clostridia bacterium. Taxonomy (GTDB): domain Bacteria; phylum Bacillota; class Clostridia; order Christensenellales; family CAG-138; genus UBA3792. The sequence goes on from CAMVGD010000015.1 coordinate 25,652, forward strand.
AGGCGATGCTTGCAAGGACAGCGGCAGAGCCGTTCTGTCCTTTGTTTCGTAGTTCCAGCCCAGATCCGCAGATGCGAGGCTGAATCAATGAGATATGATATCGTAGTTGCATTTTCCGATTTCACCGGTTATACTGGAAAGCTGAAAGGAGTGGATGAAAATGAAACAATTTGTCCCGCGAGACAAGATGAGCAAACGTCGGCGCAAGATGTTGGACGCAGAAAAACGAACGCTTTGGCAAGTCAATCCGACCACGAAAGTCATTCAAAGCAAGAAGGTTTACGACCGTAAGAAACAGCCTCGGAACTACGAACCGTATGATTTCCGAGGCTGTTTTTATTTGCCTCAAGCCATGTAAAGAAACGTCGTTTACCGCTCCGATTCCGGATCGTTCTTCTCCTTATGGCTCTCTTTGTACTGCTCCTGCCGGTGCATGAGATCCTCGTTGAAGTCCTTTCCGAAGGTCGGGGTGTGATCGTACACCTTGTAGGAATCCTTCAACAGATCCTTGATGTTCTCCGCCGCATTGCGTCCCTGCTCGTCGTTGTCCAAGCCGAGATTGATATACTCAATCTCCGGATGGTCGATGAGGTATCGCTGCAGTGCAACGGGGGAGCACCCACCGAGCGAAACGCGGTGCGCCGGATACTGCTTCTTGCTGTAGCTGCACAGCGTCATGTGCGAAAGCAGGTCAATCGCGCTCTCGAATACCCAAACCGATTTGCAATTCTCGCCTGCGGGGATCGAAAACGCATATGCCTTGTTGCTGCCCGGCGCGTCGTGCTTGCCTTCATTGAAGCAGGCGCGGGTACAGGCATACTTCGGTTCGCCGTCCCTGTCCTTGCCGACGAACACCACCTGTGCCGGACATTTCTTCTCTGCGCGTTCGCCGTTTTCATCCGTGTAGGCAAAGGAATTGGTCTGGTAGATCAGACCTTCCTTCATGTACTGAGAAATGATCTTTGGCGAGATCCCGCGCTGGCAAAGGTAGGCATACGCCGCCTTGCTGTTCTCGCTCGGCGTTGGGAGTTCAAACGGTTCCGGTTCCTTTGCGGAAATTTCGGACGCCTTTGGCAGAGGCCGTTCATTGATATCCTTTTCACCGAGCAGCGTCTGCATGGCTTCGACAAAGCCACAGCCCTCGTACTGCATGAGAAAAGAGATGGTTTTGCCGCCGAGCTGGTGGCTGAACCAGTACCAGTGGTTGTCCTTGAGGTACAGGCTGTCATGCTCTTTCATTCTGTATTGATTGCCTTCGCGCTCCAGTTCGTAGCCGCGGGACTGCGCGTAAGCAACGAGGTCGATGCTGTCAGCAGCGTCGATCTGCTCCTGTGTGTATCGCTTCATATAGTTCTCCTTATCTTTCATATTCGTCGTTTGACCGATCCGGAGAATCCTCCTCACGGTCTTCGTCTTCCTCGCCGATCGTATCGCTTTCGTGCTTGTCGAGATTCAGCAGCGCGTCCAACTCGGTCAACCGATCGGTCTTCTCGCGGAGCTCATCTTCCTGCGGGAACGGCTTTTCCAGTTCTTCTTTGAGATTCCGTTCCTGATCGTGCAGCTCGGACAGCGTTCGCTCATATCCCTGCTTTCGGGCAGGAATCGAAGCAAGCGCATTGTCCATTCGGGTGATATTGCCGTACACGTCTTCGCCGAGGTCGATCCGGTAGGAGAGCGTTCCCTCCATTCGCATCTTAAAGGTCTTGGAAAAGGAATCGTAGGAGAGGAAAAGATCGAAGCCCATATAGGTTCCGATCTTGGATTCCGTTGCGGAGGTCTTTGCCATGCATGCGGCAAGGATCGCAACACCGGCGTCCTTCTTCTCGTCTGCTCCGTAGGTCGTACCGGACACGGTCATGCCTGCGAAGCCGTCTACCTTGTGCTGCGTGTACAGTTCCATATCCGCTTCGCACCCGGCTATGTTTTCCTCGGTTAACCGAATATCGTGCGGCACTTTTTTCAGGAGCCGATCCTCCAACGAGTAGCGCATGGAAAGATAGTTGGATTTTAAAAGCTTCAGTTTGGATACCTGCACCTCTAAATCCATCTTCTCTTTGATATGCGGATTGCCTGTAGCAAGGGCTTTGACCTCGGCATACGTCAATGCCGTCTCGTCAACATCCTCGCAGGCGCGGGCAGGGGTTTTGCTCGTCATGATCTGCCCGATAAACTTCTGCTTTGCCTCGATCGTTTGCCACATATAGCTGTCAAACGTGTTCTCGGTGACATAGCGGAAGATCTCTACCTTCGGATTGTCATTGCCTTGCCGCAGGATGCGTCCTTCACGCTGGGCTATATCTGCCGGTCGCCACGGAATATCCAGATGGTGCAGAGCGATCAAGCGTTTCTGCACATTGGTTCCAGCGCCCATTTTAGCGGTACTGCCGAGCAGGATTCTGACCTTGCCCGCGCGGACATTGCCGAACAGTTCGGCTTTCTTCGTTTCGGTGTTCGCTTCATGGATGAATGCGATCTCTTCCTCCGGAACACCGTGTTCGATCAGCTTCATGCGTAGATCGTCATACACGTTGAATTTACCGTCGTTGTGCGGGGTGGAGAGATCGCAGAACACCAACTGCGCGGATCGCTGCTCGGAGGATTCAAGCCATATCCGGTAGATATTGTCCAGACAGGCGTTGACCTTACTGGTATCTTCATCCGGGAGCATGGGGTTATTGAGTCGCTGATCCAATGCGAGCTTTCGTCCATCGTTGGTGATCTTCAGCATATTGTCCTCATACGGTTTGACAATGCCTTTTCGCACGTTCTCGGCACGTTCGGCAAAGGATGCCACCATCTCGCGCTGAAAGTCGCTCGGTTTGATTACCTCGTTGTGGTACTCCGCTTCCGGTACGGGAAGCTGCAGCATATCTGCCGTCTGCACATCTGCAATATCCTTGAACATGGAAACGAGCTCCGGAAGATTGAAGAACCGTGCAAACCGCGTCTTCGCCCGGTAGCCTGTTCCTTCCGGGGCAAGTTCGATCGCCGTAACCGTTTCGCCGAACGTGGATGCCCACGCATCAAAGTGCTGCAAATGTGCATCCTTCAAACGGTTGTACTGGAGATACCGCTGCATGGTGTACATCTCGGTCATGCTGTTACTGATCGGCGTACCCGTGGCGAAAACGACGCCGTGACTGTCGGTGATCTCGTCAAGATAGCGGCATTTCATGTAGAGGTCGCTTGATTTCTGTGCTTCGGTCTGAGAGATGCCCGCGACGTTACGCATCTTGGTGTACAGATACAGGTTCTTGTAGTAGTGCGCTTCGTCGATAAACAGCCGATCGACACCGAGCTCCTCAAAGGTTACAACATCGTCCTTGCGTTCCCGATCATTCAGCCGCTGCAGCTTTGTTTCCAGACCGCGCTTGGTCTTCTCCAACTGCTTGATCGACAGATAGTTCCCGTTCTCGGCTTCAAGGGCTTCGATCCCAAACGTGATCTCCTCGATCTGTTCCTCAATCATCCGCTTCTGCCGTTCCAGTGACAGTGGGATCTTCTCGAACTGTGAGTGCCCTATAATGACGGCATCATAATCGCCGGTCGCAATCCGGCTGCAGAAGCGTCTGCGGTTCTGCTTCTCAAAGTCCTTCTTTGTCGCAACGAGAATGTTTGCGGAAGGGTATAGCTGCAGAAACTCGCTTGCCCACTGCTCCGTCAGATGGTTCGGAACGACGAACAGGGACTTGTGGCAAAGTCCAAGCCGTTTCAGTTCCATTGCCGCAGCGGTCATTTCGAAGGTCTTGCCCGCGCCGACAACATGCGCAAGCAGGGTGTTCCCGCCGTACAGGACACGCGCGATCGCGTTCACTTGGTGCGGCCGCAGCGTGATTTCCGGGTTCATGCCGGGGAACACAAGATGATTGCCGTCGTACTCCCGCGGACGGGTACTGTTGAATCGTTCGTTGTACATGGTCACAAGACGATCCCGGCGCTGCGGATCTTTCCAGAGCCAATCGCGGAACGCTTCCTGCAGCAGTGTTTGCTTCTGCTGTGCAAGGATCGTCTGCTTCATGTTCAGCACACGCTTTTCACGCCCGTCATCATCTGTGACGGTATCGTAGATGCGGACGTCTTTGAGATTCAAGCTATCCTCAATGATCTCGTATGCATTGATTCGATTTGTACCGTAGGTGACGTTTGCAGTGACATTACCGTAGTCGAGATTCTTTCCTTCGATTCGCCATTCACCGGTGATATCGAAGTAATGCACCTGTACATACCGCTGCGCGCGCCAACCGGGCTGCAGCGTTTCAAAGATGAACGCCTTGACGTCCTCCTCCGGAATCCATGTCGCACCGAGACGTACATTGATCTCGGATGCGTCCAGATCCTTCGGCTGCACCTTTTCCAATGCAGCAATTGATACGGAAAGCGCACCAGCTTCTTCCGCCTTGCCTGCAGTTCGCAGTTTCTCTTGTACCGTGCGAAACGTGTTCAGCTTGCTTCGCACATTGCCGGATAAAAAAGCATCCGCTGTCACCAGCGGAAACGCTTTCAGATCGAAAGTATCAGGATTGTAGAAGCCCTCGTAGTAAGTCCCGATGTCCCGAAAGACCAGTCCCGTGAGTTCGGCTTCGAGTGCATCTTCGCTCTTTCCGGTCAACCCTGCCATATACGGAAGATCGACCTTTGCCTTTTCGGAGAGAGAAACGGTCAGCGCTTCGGCAGCGGTGTCCACATGGGTGATTTCAGTGTACTGGCGAACGGTGCGCTTATAGAACATATCCGCTTTCCGTTCCAGCTTTCCATTCTCATCGAGCACCTCAAGTGAGCAGAGCAACGGGTACGAGGAATCGTCCGAGAACGCCATGCTGTTTCCGCGGCTGTTGAGCAAACCGTACTTTGCGGTATAGGCGTCGTAGAGGGTGCTCAGTTCTGCCTGTGTTTCTGCAATCGCGACGTCCGAATAGTCGTTCAACTGCCGGTCGATCAGTTTGTGCGCACAATCGCGGATAGCAATCATGCCCTTGATCCGGTTCTGTGCGGTCAGCGAAACCTCGATCTTGGACATGATCGAGTTCTCACGGAAATAGATCTCACCGTCCACGAGCGTAAAGGAAAAGTTCCGCACATCGGGATTGGCGGGAAGCGTTGCTTTCGCTGTTCCTTCCAGATCTTCCTCTTGTTCGATTGCGACGATTTCGCCGTGAATATTGGCGATCGCATCCCGGAGCTGTTCGTTTAGATCGGCGCCTTCGATCGGCTTCACGGTCTGTCCCATGCCGAAGCGCGTGCTTTCCTCGGTCAGTTCGCCGAGGATCATGTCCGGGTTCTTCAGAAAATACTCGTTGATCGGATAGCCCAGCTCGGACTTGCCGATGTGCAGCCAGTCCTCATCGATCTCGATCGGATGATCGCGCTTCTGCAGAAAGAGGATGTCTGCAACGACGTCCGTTCCCGCATTGGCGCGAAACGCATTGTTCGGAAGCCGAATCGCGCCGAGCAGTTCAGCCCGCTGCGCGATATATTTCCGTACCGAAGGATTCGCTTTATCCATCGTACCGCTGGAGGTAATGAACGCGACAACGCCGCCTGGACGAACCTTGTCCAAGGCTTTAGCGAAGAAGTAGTCATGGACTAGGAAATGGTTCTTGTCATACCGCTTGTCGGCAAGGCTGTAGTCGCCGAAGGGGACGTTGCCGATCGCGACATCAAAAAAGCTGTCCGGGAACGGAGTCGATTCAAAGCCGTCGATCCGGATATCCGCGTTCTGGTAGAGTTGTCGCGCAATACGACCGGTCAGATCGTCCAGTTCAACGCCATAGAGCTTGCTGTTTCTCATGTGCTCCGGCAGCATACCGAAGAAATTGCCGATTCCGCATGACGGCTCCAGAATATTGCCCGTTTGAAAGCCCATATTGCCGATCGCTTCATACATGGCACGGATGACAACCGGAGAGGTATAGTGCGCGTTCAATGTGGAAGCCCGCGCCGATTCGTATTCCCGATCCGTCAGCAGTTCTTTGAGCTCTGCATATTCGCTTTGCCACTGCTCTTTGGAATCGTCGAACGCATCCGGCAGTCCGCCCCAGCCGACATATTGCGACAGAACGGCTTGTTCCTCCGACGTCGCAAGACGGTTCTCGGCTTCGATCGCTTTCAGCGTTCGGATCGCCGCGACGTTTCTCTGAAACTTTGTCTTTGCGCCGCCTTCTCCCAAATGATCGTCCGTAATTCGAAAGTCGATTCGCTTGTTCACAACTGGCGCTTCTTGCGTCGGCTGTGGCTCCGGCTCTTGGAACTCGCGCTCCCATGACGGGCGCAGATCAATGACAATGCTGTGCAGCTTGACCGGTTCTTCCTGTGGCGCGGCTACTTCAGATTGTTCCACCGTGGCAGGCGGAAACTCCGTCATTTGGGGTTCCTCTTGCGCCGGTTCTTGGGACTGCTGTTCCGGAGGAATAAACATTGCGTTTCGCTGATCTTCATTCAACAGCCGTTCAAAATTCTCTTTGTTTTCAGTACGGAAGATCGGATAGCGGATCGTCGGATCGATCAGTTCGACGTGCATGGATGTCACATTTGTGATCCGGAACTCCGTGCCATCGAGATAGACGGTATCGTCCACGGCATACGGGCGATAGAGGACGGAAGAAGGTCCTTCCAAATCATCCGGCAGCAGTTCATCTTCCGGAATTATGTCTTCCGCAGGGGAAGGGATGGGCTCCCGCTTCTCTCTAAACAGAGAGAACTCGCCCTTGCGATATGCAGTCAGATTCTCTACGGCATGGTGTCGATCCTCATACCCGCGATCGGTAGAAAGCGTATTTGCTTCCAACGAAACGAGTGTTTCAAGGATCGCTTGTACACGGGTTGGATCCGTCAACTGATTCTGAACAGTCTCGACGCTTTCCCAGTAATCCGAAATCGCGTTCTGACGGAATGGGCGCTCATATTCCTGCGGGGCATCCGTAAAGGCATTGACAATGGATCGTGCAATCTGCTTCTGCTCATATGCAGACATCTGTGACCGATCCGCATCTGAAAGATATCGGTTCTGTTCGATCAGCGTTTCTATCCGTTTTCGTACCTTTGTCCAGTTCCATTCAATCTTGGCATACGGTGCGGATATGCTGCCGTGGCTGAACACCATGCCGCCGCTGTCATATGAGAGATTATCGTTTCCGCCATGTGAACCGGAAGTTCCATGCATTTCTTTGAGAAAGGATTCGCGTTCCTTGCTGTCCGGGTGCGCAAGAAAGAACGAATAGACGGAAAGGCGCTGCTCGCTGCCGCTGTCCGATTCATAGCCGCGCAGAACGCGGTCGATCTCGTCCATGGAGATAAACCGTGACAACTGCGGGTTATATTCCTCTGCCACGGTGAAATGCAACGGCTCACGCTGCAAGTCCTCTAACTGCCGGAGCAGACGCATGGGGCGGTAGAAGCGAAACCGCAATAAACCGGGATTCTCCGCATGTGCTTCGGCAAAGAAACGCCATTCGTCGATCAACGCATGCAGTGATTCCGGGTGCTCCATTTTTGTCATGAGCTGATCGCGCTGATCGTCAAATGCACCGGTCAGCGCTTCGAAAGTCGGTAAGAAACCTTGTGCTTTGCCTTCTTCGCTGAGGTCGCGCGCGGCGTACAATAACCGTTCGGCAAGCGTTGAACGTTCGTATACATTGACGCGCAGGAGTTCCTCCTGCAGCATATACCGTCCGAGATCCAAAAGCTCCCGGATTCGTTTTGCGGCGTCCTCCCATGAAAGCATCATGGTCATGCCGCCTTGGACGGTATCTCCGGCAGAAATGCGAAAACCGTCCGCGTCATACCATACGGCGTATTGCCGGTCGTTCAAATAGAACCCTGCGCCGTTGGTGCCGTAGTGTTCTTTGAGAAACGCGGCGTTTTCTTCCGGTTTGTGATCCTTTTGAAAGTACGCACAGATGATCAGCCGACTGTTTTTGTCGTTCGCACCGATTGTCAGCGCCTCGTCGATCACCTGCTGTGAATAGCGTAAGGAGAGCGTTCCTGTGCTTGCCATCTCCGGCGTGATCTCCTGTAAATCAAAAAGGGACATCTGCGGCGTCGCTGGTTTCGTCCGCTTGACATCCCTCTTGAATTGCTGCTCTTGTTCCGGACTATCAAACAAAGAAGCGGGGAATGCTTCTTCCACCGCTTCTTCGTCCGCGTCTTCGATTAGCTGTAGATCAACTCCGCTGTCACGATCTCCTCGGCGCGGCTGCGGATACTGTTCATCCGCTGTACCCATGCCATTTGATCGGTCGCTTTGAGCTGTTCCGTCACGCCCTCCGTCTGTGCCATCTTCCCGGTCAGTGCTTCGATCTGCTCCTTGCACAGATCGTTGATCTCCAGAAGGTGCTGCGTGAGTTTGCCCGACAGTATGAGTGCCGTCAGCGACCCGTCCTTCTTTTCCTCCAGATACCGCTTCCGCATCCGTCCGTACTTGCCGATCGATCCCGTCGGTTCGGGATCGAGAACCAGGTTCGGGATCT
>CAMVGD010000016.1 GCA_947166925.1 uncultured Clostridia bacterium
GAGCTCGAACGCCGCTTATATTACTCCTTTCCTCCCCCATTGTCAATACCTTTTTCGACGTTTTTCACAATATATTTTAGTAGGCATAAAAAATAGGAAGCGGGTATCGATACGCTTCCATATCCTCGTTACTCCTATTCAATATAGCCGAAGTAAAACTCGTTGTCGTATTCAGCCCAGTATGCATTGAATATTACAAGTTCATTCCCCTCTTCATCCGTCAGCGTCAATTTTGTGCCGTCGCTATTCTTCTCTGCGGTTGCCTTTGTAATTTGCATCAAACAATCGCCGTGAGACCAGGTCGCTTCAAGAAAGAAATCATACCATGAATCTATATCCTTCCATCCGGTTTTTACATTGATGCCGGCCGTATCGAATGCATCCTGCATCATTTGTTTCTCATCTTCAACATTTCTTGACTGCTTATAACCCGAGATGCTGCCGTATTCCGCTTGCTTCGATTGTATTTGATCCTGTCTTTGTTTGATCTCCTGCCATTCTTCCGGAAGCGGATCGCCTTCATTGCATAAATAGAATTCATAAACTTGTACCGGAATCGAATCTGTTTCGATCCGGAATGTTTCACCGACAGCTATCCTTTTTGTTGTGTCCTTTCCCTCTCTGTTTACATAAGATATCTCGCAGCCATTCTGCTTCCATTCCACACGAAATCCTCCCCATGCGTCTATCAGATCGCCTTCGCTTCTCTGTCTGACAGAAATGCCGGCATTCTTTAGAATTACCAACGTATCTCCCTTTGGTTCGCATCCTAAAACAAGGATCGACAACAAAAACACGATAAATAATCTTGCAATTGTTTTCTTCATTCTGTCCCATCCCTCCGCTCTGAAATTGCCGTGTTATACACGCCTTTACTAAATAGACAATTCCCGAAGCAATAATGTTACATGCTATAAGAAAAAATGTAACAGATCGGAAGCACCTTGTCGATGCTTCCGATCCAAATACGTTATTTGTTTAGGAGATCATGTCGCCCTGATGCGCGATCAACGTGGCGTCGTAGACGCCGTCGACGCGCAGGAACTTGTCGACAAAGCCGGTCTCGCTGGAGCGGACGCGGAGCTCGACGGCGAGCTCGATGCCCTCGCGCTGGACGGTCTTGGACTTGACGCGGGCGTACGGGATCTGCGCGACCATGGCGCGGACCTGCTTCGAAGCGCGATCCTCATAGTGCAGGATCAGCAGATACGGCAGGGACGCCTTCTTCTTGGACGAGGCGAGCAGCAGCATGAACACGCCGATCAGAATCGCGCCGACGATCGCGGCCAGATAGAAGCCCGCGCCGAGCACGATGCCCTCTGCGATCGCCCAGAACATGAACACGGTGTCGATCGGATCCTTGATCGCGGTACGGAAACGCACGATGGACAGTGCGCCGACCATGCCCAGCGACAGCTTGACGTTGTTCGACATGATCAGGATGACCATCGTCGTGACCATCGTCAGCATGACAAGGCTCATGTTGAAGGTCTTTGAGTAGATGACTCCGGAGAACGTGAGGCGGTAGATCAGGTACACGAACAGTCCGATCACGAACGCCAGGATCACGGTCACGAGCAGCGGCAGGACCTGGTTGGTTGAGAAATTGAAGATTTCCCGCAGAGTAGTTGATAAATCCATACTATCCTCCAAATGAATTTCTTTCTTATAATATCAGCAGTCGTATTGTCTGCAAAAGAGGTACTTACTTGCCGCCGTTTTCAGCGACGCGGGGAGCTGTATGAGCTCTGCCACATACGGATCGAGGTAGTTGTTGAACTTGACCTCGAGCACGCACTGCCCGATCAGCTCCGTCGCGGGATACGTGATCGCGTGCGGATCGAAAAGATCGGTGGAAAGATATCCGGTGCGGATATTCCGGTCGAGTGTGATGCGTACGTCCTCGAGCGGAAACACGAACGGCTCGCGGTAATAATCGACGAGCACCTTCGGCCGCAGCCCTTCCGTGCGGAACGCGGCGTACGCTTCCTTCGCGAAGGCGCTGTTGAGATGCAGCAGGAAGGTGTACTCCCCCGCGATCAGCGCTTCCGCCTGATTGCGTTTGAGGGAAAGGCTGTCCTTTTTGATGAACTGACCGTTCTTGTGCTTGCGCTCCAGCTTGATGACGCGATCGGAAAAGTTATAGATGCGGATGCGCCATTTGTCGCGGTACTGGATGCCCGCGACCTTTTCCTCCACCGCTGCGTCGTACGCATTGTCAAAGTACAGGCTTCGGATGTGGTATCCGCCGCCGGTCTTCTGCGCGTACGGATCCGGCTTCATCGCGGCGTTCAGCCGGATCGCCAGAAGCTCCGCGTCGGCGTCCGAGATCACGTACTTGAGCTCGTGCCGATATCCCTTTGCATTCGGTTTCAGTTTCAGATTCACGAAATCTTGCCTACCTTTCCGAACAAGCTGATCATCTCATCGTCGCCGAGGTGATAGTTCGTGTGCTCGTTGATAAAATGCTGGCAGTAGTACAGGTACCAGTCCTGATAGTTCTTGGCATAGTTGCGGATCTTGTCGACATGGCTGTTCCAGCCTTTTGTGGACAGATCGTGATACGGTCTCCAACGGACGAGGTCCCAGGTCTCCATCTCCCTGCGGATGTTCTCCTGCAGATAATCGACCTTGGCGAGGATCTTCTCCGGCGTATAGACTTCATTATAGAAGTATGCGCACCATTTCAGGAAGAGCTTCACGAACTCGTTGTTCGACAGCATCGAGCGACCGAGCACCGTCGAGAAGCCCTGCCCCGCGCCGTGTCCCGCGGGATCGAAGTACCGCCAGAAATAGTCGCGCCGAAAGCCGGTGGATTTCTCCGCCGCCTGGCTCGGGTTGTCGCCGTTCATCGCCCAGCAATAGTCGTACTGGATCCAGCGCCATTTGTTGTCCTTTTCGGACGAGCGCCACCATTTGATGTTGCCGGTGTCGGTGTTGCCGATGATGATCTCGAACGCGCAGTACATAGCGAACTGATCGGCGTCCACCTGTGAGCAGACGTAATCATAATCCGACTGGTTCGAAAGATTGCAGTTTTTACTCTCGCAGAACGCGATCAGGTCCTTATAATCGTTAAGTCCTTTGTTTGCGCTCTCATAGATATTGCTGCAAACGATGCACTGCTCGTTGTTGCCGTTGCCCTTGAGGATGTCGATCGTGTCCTCATCCTCGACGCCGTAGTGCTGCGCGATATAATGTTTGCTGATCTTTTCACGCAGGTTGTAGACGCCCCAGTACTGTCCGTTGATATACACGATGCACTGGATAAATGCCTGGTTCGCGAGATCGACGTCCGCGTCGTCCAGCAAGCTCTGCACCAACACGTCACGGATGCGCGAAAGCGCCGCGTCCTGTCCCGATGCGCGCAGCACGAGGGACTTATACTCCGTGAACGGACGGTTCTCGAAAAACGAATATGCAAGGCGGCTGCTGCCGACGCCCTTTCTGGCGATCAGCGCAATGCCCTTCTGCCCGATCTTTCTCGAAAACGCACCGAATATCCGAATATTCAGGTTGTCTTCGAACAGCACATTTTTGCCGCCGGCGTCGGTGTAGGTAAAGGTCGTCGGTTTCTCCCACATGCGTCCGCGCATGTTGAAGTTGGCGTACTTGCCCATGACCTCTTTTTTGTCGGATTGCCCGATCATGATCTCGTCGGCCTCGCCCTTGCCGGTGTAGTCGCCGCCCTTGACGTAGATGCCGTACTGCGTATTCCAGAGATTGTCCGGATCGGTGACGAGGAACACGACCGGAAGGCTGGTGTTGTGCGCCTCGACGGTCTCCTCGTCCGCGATGATGACGTACGTATAGGAATGCACGTCGCTCGGATACCGGCTGTTGTCCGACGAGAAGGTGCGCACACGCAAAACCGTGTTCTCCTTGATCGCGATCGGTCCCGATACGCGCGTGTCGGATTCGGTCGGCGTTGTATTTTTGACCGGATCGTTTTCCTTGCCGCACGAAAGCGTATACGTCGCATAGCAGCCCTCGGGCACGGTGATGTTCACCGTCTGAACGCCTCTGTAGATACCCGTGTGCGTATCCACCGTCGGCGCTTCGCAGAAGATCCCGCGTCCGTCCGTGCCGTTCTGTGCGCCTTCGGTCGGCGTATCGAACAGCTTCCATGCGCCGGTCGCATCACGTCCGTAGGATATACAGGCATGCGCCGGCGGAACGATCACGCGGTCGATCATAACGCCTTCTGCATCATACAGCATCAACGTTTCGCCTTCCGCCGCGATGTCGAAGTTCAGAAGGTATTTTCTCTGGTCAGCCGTTACATCCTTTTCGGACTGACCTTCGCGGGGCAAGCTGCCCTCGAGCTGCAGGACGAGATATCCTTTTCCGGCGATACTCGTTCCGTCAGGAAAAACCCATTTCCTCGGCTTTGTCTCGTTGTCCGAGATCGAAAACCCGGACAGGTTGACCGACGAATCGGATTTGTTGTAAAGCTCGATCCAGCTGCCGTAGTCGGCGTCGTACGGGCGTTCGCTCTTGGTGCTGTTGGAATAGGCGTAAACGACATGGTATCCGTCCACGAGGATCTCGTTCAGCGAGATGTCATGCACGCCCATCGGACCGTTCTCCTTTTCCTCAAACAGAGAGCGTCCGTTGATCGTGTTGTCGTAGCCGGGCGTCGGCTTGTCCGAGATCTCGAACGCCGCGGACGGATCGAAGGAACCGTTGGTGTAGATGCGCGCGTCGGAGCAGTTTTTCGGCTGCACGCCGAATTCGATCATGTCGACGATCAGGTCGTTGTTCGTGGTGAACACGAGCGTTTCGCCCCCCTGCGAGGACAAACCGAAATCAAAGCTGTATACGCCCGCCATCGGCTTTGCGGTATGGTACAGAACGATATAGGAATAAGCTTCGATCTTCGTTCCTGCCGGGAACGTGAATTTCTTCGGCTTCGTCACGTCGTCGCTGAGGCTGAAGCCCGAGAGATCAAAAGCGGTGCTTCCCGAATTGTACAGCTCGATCCAGTCGCAGTAGGTCCCGTCGGGCGCTTTGTGCGCGGTGCCGTTCGACGCCATGAATTCGGTCACGCGGACCGGGCAGTCGGTCGTCTCGGCAATGCCGGTCTCGGAATCCGCCTGGCGCGACGCGTTGTAATCGTTCCAGCCCTGCTCCGTATTCGGATAGCCGGGCGTGGGCTTCATGATCTTCCATGCGCCGTTGTCGCCGTACGCGATCGAATTGCCGCCGATGACAGTCATGTCGTCGCCGACGCCGTAGGCGTTTGCGCTGCCCTTCTGTCCGGAATAGAAATCGGACAGGCTGACCGTCGCGATCGCAGTGCCGGAAGGATCGACAAAGCGCAGAACGTCCTCTCTCGAGAGCGCAAAGTCGGCCACGAGGACCTTCTCCTCCCCGCCGTTCTTGCCTCTGATTTTCAGATAGCCGTTGCCGTTGGTCGGATCGTTCTTCATGCACCACACGACAAGATAGCTTTTCGCCTTGATGATCGATTCGCTCGGGAACATCCAGAGGGAAATCTCGTCATCGGTCAGGCCGTAGCCGAACAGGTCGATGTCCTTGCCGCTCTTGTTGTACAGCTCGATGTAGTCGCTGTACGTTCCGAGCGGATCGAGCACGGTCTGCTTGTTGCTGACAAGGATCTCGCTGACGATCACATCGGAATTGCTCTGCGAATTCGGCGACGTCTGGCCGGCGCACTTGCTCGTCCCGCAACTGATCCCCGCAGAGATCGCAATGATAAGCGCAAGCAGGACCGCAAGCGCGATCGCGAGAAATGCCCGTTTTTGCTTTTGTTTATTGTTCATATCCGTTCCTCGTATTGCTTTCCATTCTGCAACGATTTTATCATAACACATTTTTCGCCGTCCGCAAGGCAGAACGGGAATTATTCACAAAAACCACACAGAAATGTTGCCTATTGGCAATCGTGCATGCGTTTCAGAAGGATCTTCCGCTCGTTTTCCTCCGGATGCACGGCGCACCTCAAAAGCAGCGCGTGCTTGATCCTCCCGACTCGTTCGCCCGCCTTCAGTCCGAGCTCGCGCATGATGTCCTCCCCCGAAACGTTCAGCTCGCTTTCCGAAAACGGCGCGCGCTGCTCCTGCATTTCGTGAAAGATCCTGCGCCAGCGTTCGGCGATGAATGCCGTCTGATACCCGCTGCCGCGGATGTCCGCCTCGCGGATCGCGATCAGGTCCGCCGTCGTTTCTCTGCCGAAGCAGGCAAAGCGCTTGCGGATCGTCGCCTCCGAAGCTTCGTCCCTGAGGTCGAACATGTGCAGGCGGATCACGGTGCAGACGCGCGCGATCAGCGTATTCGGATACCGGAGGCGCATCAGCATCGTCCGCGCGATCTCCGCCCCGTAAACGTCGTGCGCGTAGAGCTTGCCGTCCCTCTTGAGCGCCTCGGGCTTTCCGACGTCGTGCAGAAGTCCGGTGAGCCGCATGCCGAGGTCAGCGGGCGTGTTTTCGCAGGTGCGGAACAAATGCGTCAGGACGTCATATTTATGATAGTCCTGCCGCTGTTCCATCCCGTCGCACAAAACGAGCTCCGGCAGCAGATACGGCAGCGCGCCGACGTCGCGAAGCATCGTGAGCGCATCAAATACGCGCGGTCCCAAAAGGATCCGGTCAAACTCCTGCCGCTTGCGTTCCCATGCGACGTCCCCGAGCAGCGCGGCGTTCGCCTTTGCCGCTTCCCATGTGCCCGGATCGATCGCAAAATCCAGCGACGCCGCAAACCGCACCAACCGCAGGATCCGCAGTCCGTCGTCCCGGAGGATCGCAGCGGGGTCCTTTGTCGTGGTGCGCAGCACGCGCCGCCTGAGGTCGTCAAGCCCGCCGGTCGGATCGAGGATCGTTCCGTCCGATACGGATTCGTACAGCGCGTTGACCGAGAAATCCCTGCGAAACGCGTCCGTATCCGGCGAATCGGAAAAGCAGACCGTATCCGGCTTATGCGCGCCGCCCGCGCCGTAGGATTCGGTGCGGAACGTCGTATGCTCGTAATCGACGCCGTCGATGGTGAGCAGCACCGTTCCGAGCGTTCGCTGCACGATCCGCGCTTCGATCCCGTACGCCTTCGCGTATGCGAGCATCTCATCCGGCAGCAAACGGCTTGCAAGATCGACGTCGTGCACCGCGCGGCCGAGCAGCGCGTCGCGTACGCAGCCGCCGACCGCACAGAGCTTTATCCCGTCCCGTGCAAGGGCGTCGGCAAAGGCTTTGAGCGCAGTCGGCAGCTTCAGCATGGCTTATGCTTCTCCTTCGGGTGTTTCGGGCGTCGGTTCCGGCGCTGCGGGCGCTTCCGCGTTCGCTTCCGGTTCCCCCGTCTCGTCTTCGTCCGGAACGATCTCTTGATGCGGCAGAAGCGCGACGCTCGCGATCTTCGTGTCGCCGTCGAGCGACATCAGCCGTACGCCCTGCGTATTTCTGCCGATGATCGAGATCTGATCGACCGGCATCCGCATGATCACGCCGTCGTCGCGGACCAGAAGCAGGTCCTCGTCCTCGGTCGTCATCTTAAGGCACGCAAGTCCGCCGGTCTTGTCGGTCGCCTTCATAGCAAGAATGCCCTTGCCGCCGCGTCCCTGGACCGTGAACTGGCTTTCCTCCGTGCGCTTGCCGAGACCCTTTTCGGTGACGGTCAGCACGAGTCCGCCCGGCTGCACAAGGATCATGTCCATGACGACGTCGCCTTCATCCAGCCGGATCGAGCGCACGCCCATGCCGCCTCTGCCGGTGGCGCGGACGTCGCTTTCGCGGAAGCGGATGCACTTGCCCTTCCGGGACGCGACGATAAATTCATGCTCGCCGCTGCTCATCTCCACCGAGATCAGCTCGTCGCCCTCGCGAACGGTCTGCAGTACGAGACCGCCCTTGCGAATATTCATGCATTCCGAGATGCGCGTCTTTTTGATGAGACCCTCGCGGGTTGCCGTAACAAGGTACCCCGTCTCCTCGACCTCACGCGGGACGATGAACATCGCCGTGACCTTCTCGCCGGTTCTGAGCTGCAAGAGGTTCACCACCGGGATGCCCTTCGAGGTGCGGCTCGCTTCGGGGATCGCATAGCACTTGATGCGGAACACGCGGCCCATATTCGTGAAGAACATGATCGGCGCATGCGTGCTGGAAACCAGGACGCGCTCGACATAATCCTCATCCTTCGTCGCCTGTCCCTTGACGCCCTTGCCGCCGCGGTTCTGCGCGCGGAAGGTCTCGGACGGGGTGCGCTTGATGTAGCCGAAATGCGTCATGGTGACCGCCATTTCTTCTTCCTGGATGATATCGTCGAGGTCGATGTCGTCCAGCGCCTGCGTGATCTCGGTGCGGCGCGGGTCCGCAAGACGCGCCTTGACGTCGAGCGCCTCCTCCTTGACGACCTCCAGAAGCTTATGCTCGTCACTGAGGATCGTGCGTAAATATGCAACGCGTTCGCGAAGCTGCCGGTCCTCCTCCAGAAGACGTTCGCGTTCGAGACCGGTGAGACGCTGCAGACGCATGTCGAGGATCGCCTGCGCCTGACGCTCGGAAAAGCCGAATTTCGTGCACAGACCGTCCTTTGCCGCCTGTCCGTTCGGCGACGCCTTGATGAGCGCGATGATCTCGTCGATCACGTCGAGCGCGCGCAGCAGACCGTCCAGAATGTGCAGACGCTCCTCGGCGCGGTTCAGGTCGAAGCGCGTGCGGCGCGTCACGACCTCCTTCTGATGCAGGAGATAGTAGTACAGGATCTCCTTGAGATTCAGGACCTTCGGTTCGCCGTCGACCAGCGCGAGGTTGATGACGCCGAACGTGTCCTGCAGCTGCGTATGCTTGTACAGATTGTTCAGAACGACGTTCGCGTTGACGTCCTTCTTAAGCTCGATGACGATGCGCGTACCGTTGCGGTCCGTTTCGTCGCGCAGGTCCGAAATGCCCTCGATGCGCTTTTCGTGCACGAGGTCCGCAATGCTTTCGACGAGCCGTGCCTTATTGACCTGATACGGGATCTCGGTCACGATGATGCGGCTGCGGTTCGCGCTCAGCTGTTCGATCTCGGTCTTTGCGCGGACGATCAGCTTGCCGCGGCCGGTGCGGTACGCCTGCGCGATGCCGGATCGGCCGAGGATCGTTGCGCCGGTCGGGAAATCGGGACCGGGGATGTACTGCATCAGCTCGTCGACCGTGATGTCCGGATTGTCGATCAGCGCCACAAGCCCGTCGATCGTTTCGCCGAGGTTGTGCGGCGGGATGTTCGTCGCCATGCCGACCGCGATGCCGTTGCTGCCGTTCACCAGAAGGTTCGGGAACCGCGCGGGAAGCACCGTCGGCTCCTGCTGCGTGCCGTCGAAGTTCGGCGCGAAATCGACCGTATCCTTGTCGATATCGCGCATCATTTCCATTGCCATCTTACTTAGGCGCGCTTCGGTGTAACGCATCGCCGCCGCGCCGTCGCCGTCGGCGGAGCCGAAGTTGCCCTGTCCCTCGACGAGCGGATAGCGGGTGTTGAAGTCCTGCGCAAGACGCACCATCGCGTCGTACACGGACGCGTCGCCGTGCGGATGGTATTTACCCATGCAGTCGCCGACGATACGCGCGCTCTTACGCGTGGGCTTGTCGGGCGTGACGCCGAGCTCCTCCATCGAATGCAGAATGCGGCGATGCACCGGCTTCATGCCGTCGCGCACGTCGGGGAGCGCGCGGCTTGTGATGACCGACATCGCGTAGGCGATGAAGCTTTTCTGCATCTCGTGTTCCAGATTGATCGGCCGGATGCGACCGTTGTTCGTTGTCATTTCGTCCATAGTCTTACCTCATCAGATGTCCAGATCGGTGACGAGCTTCGCGTTCTGCTCGATGAACTCGCGCCGCGGCTCGACCTTGTCGCCCATCAGCAGCGTAAACAGCCGGTCCGCTTCGACCGCGTCCTCGACCGTGACCTTGAGCATCAGGCGCTGTTCGGGATCCATCGTCGTTTCCCAGAGCTGTTCGGGATTCATTTCGCCGAGACCCTTGTAGCGCTGGATCTCCGGCTTCGGGTCGGGTCCGATCTCCTTGAGCTTCTCATCGAGCTCCTCGTCGGAATACACATAGCACTGCATCTTGCCGCGCTTCACGCGGTAGAGCGGCGGCTGCGCGATGTAGACGTAACCCTCGTCGATCAGAGGACGCATATGCCGGTAGAAGAAGGTCAGAAGCAGGATGCGGATATGGCTGCCGTCGACGTCCGCATCGGTCATGCAGATGATCTTGTGATAGCGGAGCTTCGTGACGTCGAACTCCGTGTCGATGCCCGCGCCGAACGCGGTGATCATGTACTTGATCGCGTCGCTACTGAGCATACGGTCGAGACGCGCCTTTTCGACGTTCAGGATCTTTCCGCGAAGCGGCAGGATCGCCTGATACTTCGGATTTCTGCCCATCTTGGCGGAGCCGCCTGCGGAATCGCCCTCGACGAGGAAGATCTCGCATTTCGATGCGTCCTTCTCGGTGCAGTCACTTAGCTTTCCGGGCAGCGCGGTCGAATCCAGCGCGGTCTTTCTTCTCGTCAGATCTCTCGCTTTTCTTGCCGCCTCGCGTGCGCGCGACGCCATCAGGCACTTATCGACGATCAGCCTGCCGATCTGCGGGTTCTCGTCGAGGAATTCGGACAATCCCTTATAGACCGTGTTGGAAACGAGCGGACGGATGTCGGCGTTGCCGAGCTTTGTTTTGGTCTGCCCCTCGAACTGCGGCTCCTGCAGCTTGACCGAAATGACCGCCGTGAGACCTTCGCGGATGTCCTCGCCGGAAAGCGAGCTGTCCTTGTCCTTAAAGAGGTTCGCGCGCTTTGCGTAGTCGTTGATCGCGCGGGTCAGCGCAAGCTTGAAGCCCTCGAGATGCGCGCCGCCCTCGTGCGTGTTGATATTGTTCGCGTAGGTATAGATGTCCTCGTTGTAGCCGTCGTTGTACTGCATCGCGATCTCGACCGTCGCGGTCTCCTCGCCGTTCTCCATGCGTTTTGCGGAGAAATAGATCGGATCCGGATGCAGGACCTCTTTATTTTTGTTGTAGTACGACACGAACGAACGGATGCCGCCCTCGAAGCAGTAGTCGCGCTCGAGCTGCGGCTCCTCGCGCTCGTCGATCGCCGTGATGCGTACGCCCGCGTTCAAAAACGCCAGCTCTCTCAACCGCGATTTGAGCTTGGCGAACTCAAACCTGACCTCGTCGAAGATCTCCGCGTCCGGCTTGAACGTCACGCTCGTGCCGGTGTCGTTTTCGGCGCACGCGCCGACGACCTCGACCTTCGTCACGGGGATGCCGCGCTGGTACTGCTGCCGGTGGATCTTTCCGCCGCGGCGCACCTCGACCGTCAGCTCCTCGGACAGCGCGTTGACGCAGGAAAGACCGACGCCGTGCAGACCGCCGGAGACCTTGTAGCCGCCTCCGCCGAACTTGCCGCCGGCGTGCAGGATCGTCAGCGCGACCTCCAGCGCGTCCTTGCCGGTCTTTTCGTGATAGCCGACCGGGATGCCGCGGCCGTTGTCGCTGACCGTCACGGTCTCGCCCCGGTGGATCACAATGTTGACATGGTCGCAGAACCCCGCCATCGCCTCGTCGATCGAGTTGTCGACGAGCTCATAGACGAGGTGGTGCAGACCCCTCGAATCGGTCGAGCCGATATACATGCCCGGACGGCGGCGAACCGCCTCGAGCCCTTCCAGAACCTGGATCTGTGACGCGCCGTAATCGGCGCTTACTTCATGCTGCAAATCTTCCATACTGTGTTCTGTTCTCCGTTTCTATGATAAACTTTCATTCAATCGCTCTTTGAGCGTCTGGATCGCCGTTGCCGCGGCGTAAACGTACGTCGTGCCGTTTCGGGAGCAGATCACGTACGCCTTCGGCCGTCCGTAGGACGGATAGTAGTGCCCCGCTTCCACGCAGTCGCGCACGATGCGCTCCGTCTCCGCGGAAGCCTGTTCCGCCGGCTGGATCGCGATCACGTCCGCCGTCGGCACGAAGCGGTTTTCTCCGATATGCAGAAGCATTATTCTTCCACCACCCTTCCGTTGTGAACACGGTAAACCTGCATGGAAAGCGCGCCCGCCTTCACGAATTCCTCCAGATGCGTGCAGGTCACAAACGTCTGACAGTCCGAGACCACCTCAAGTAGTCTTGCCTGCCGTTCCGCGTCAAGCTCCGAAAACACGTCGTCCAGCAGCAGCACCGGCCGTTCGCCGCGCACTCTGCGGACAAGGTCGATCTCCGAAAGCTTCAGGGAAAGCGCCGCGGTGCGCTGCTGTCCCTGCGAGCCATAAACGCGCAGATCGCGTCCGTTCAGCAAAAGCCCCAGATCGTCCCTGTGCGGTCCGACCGAGGTGAATCCGCGGTATACGTCGCGCTCGAGCCGTTCGCCGAGCTGCACCGTCAGCGTTTCGCGCATCGTGTCGTAATCCTGCACCGGGATCGTCGGCTCGTACACCGTTTCAAGGATCTCCTTCGTGCCGCTCATCTTTGCGTGGAGCGTTTGCGCATTTCTGGAAAGCTCCTCGACGAACGCCGCGCGGTTCTGCATGATCGTCGCGCCGAGCTTAGAAAGCTGCTCGTCCCAAAGCTCGATCATGTCGTACGGGACGCTCTCCTCCTTCAGAAGCAGGTTGCGGCTTTTCAGCGCCTGATTGTACTGCTGCAGCGCGTAGTAGTACGCAGGCTTGAGCTGGCTCAGCTCCATGTCGAGGAAGCGGCGCCGCTCCTGCGGACCGTCCTTGACAAGCTGCAGGTCCTCCGGCGAAAACATCACGACGTTCAGACAGCCCATCAGCTCGCCCGAGCGGGAAAGCGGCGCTTCATCGAGATACACGCGCTTGCGTTCCCCGCGAAAGAGTTCAATGCGGATCGAACGCGTGCCGCCACGCGTCTCCAGAGAAAGCGCGACGCTGCCGTCCGTCATCCCGTCCATGACGAGCTCGCCGTCATGCGGCGTGCGGTGGCTTCTTCCCAATGCGCATAAAAAGATCGACTCGAGCACGTTGGTCTTCCCCTCGGCGTTCAGTCCCGAGAGGATGTTGAGCCCCGGTTCCGGATACAGCGTAAGGTCCGTATAATTCCGGAATCTGTGCAGTTCGAGCCCCTTGATCCGCATAAGCCTACTCTCCTCAAAATTTACCATATGAGTATAGCACATCCGCATAGATTTGTAAATAACAATATAGAAGAAAAAGCGATTCTTTTCATATATTCTACATACAGCACCGATCCGTTCCGCGCGTTTTTGCGCAGCAAAAAAGCCCGCCGGACGGCGGGCGCAGCAAGCGTGCTTACGGGATATCCTCGACCACCGTTTCCGGCGGCGTTTCGAGAAGCTCCGGATGCTTCATGTAGTTCAGCAGCTTCCGGCTTGCGACGACATACTGGGAGCCGGAGCAGACGCGCTCGTCCATGACGATCCCGATCGGGATGCATTTCTCGAACACGATCTCCCCCTTCTTCCGCTGCGGGACCTCGCGCGGGACGCCCATCGCCATGATCATCGTCGTCGTGCCGAAGTTATAGACATGGTGATAGATCGCGTTGGTGCGGATGCTCGCAAGGTTTGTGATCGTCATGGAGCAATGGAACGGGCTCGCGTCGATGATGCCCTTCGGCAGCCATCCGAACTTGTCCATGACCTTGAACAGGCACACGCCGAGGCGGCACAGTCCCGGGACCTTCAGAAGCTTGCGAATGAGATCGTCGGTCGAATTCGTGTCGCCCTTCTCACGGTTCTCCGTCACATACTGTTCCAGCGTCTTATGCACGTCGTCGATCGTGAATTCGGGCTTGAAGTGCATCTTGTTCATCGTTCCCTCGGTCTCGCCGGGCTTTAAGACCACCATGCCGACCGCGATCTCGTTTCGCGCGTAGATCGTCTTGTTCACGACAAAACGGTTGATGATCGGATTCTCCGCGATCGTGCGGACGTACGCCGAAAGCACCAGACCGAGATGCGAGTATTCCTTGCCCTCCGCGCGCTTTTTGTTGAGGTATGTCTGCATCGGCCCGATCGGCACGTCGATCTCCATCATGTTCATGGAATCGCAGCGCTGATCCATGATATGCGCCGCGACCTGATACATCGGCTGTGCCGTTTTAACGCGTCTGCCGTCTTTTCTCACTGTGGTTCTCCTTCTTGTATGGATTCTGCCTTCTGCCCGCGCATTTCGGGCTCATTCTTTCTTGCAAAGCGCTGTACGCCGTAGATCCCGATCAGGATCACCGCGCAGAATACCGCGGACAGCCATGTGAACGGCTCCCTGAGAATCAGCGCGCCCGCGATCACAGAGACCGCCGTCGTCAGATTCGCGTATACGGTCGAGCGCGTCACCGTCATATACGTCGCCATATAGGACAGCAAAAAATAGCTCACGACCGAGCAGCAAACCGACAGGAACAGCACCGGCAGCAAAAACCGCAGATCGCCCATCGGGGCAAAGAATGTGCTCAGATCGAACCGGACCCGGACGAGTGCGATCGGCGTGAAGCACGCCGCGCCCATGCCGATCATCAGGTACGTCCGTTCAAACGCGGTAAACTCCGCGGAAAGTCCTCGGTCAAGGATGCCGTACGCCGCCGCGGACAGCACGGCAACGACCAGTCCGACCACGCCGATCCAGTCAAGCCTGCCGCTGTCCTTGGTCAGCAGTCCGATGCCGATCACGCCGCCGACCGACAGAAAGCTGAACAGCACCTGCCCTGCGGTCGGCTTCTCGTGCAGGGTCGGGATCGCTGCAAAGATCGCAATGATCGGGATCACCGCGATCATGACCCCCGAAAAGATCGTCGTCGAATGGATGACGCCGTATTCCTCGCCGATGAAATAGATCACCGGCTCCATCAGTCCCATCAGCAGCGGGAGCCAGATGCGCTTCCGCTTGCCGCGGAAATCGATCTTCACGACGCGAAGCAGAAGCAGCAGGTTCATGATGGCGAATGCGATCAGGAACCGGTGACTGAGCAGCAGATACAGGTCGTTATCGACCACGCCCAGCGCAGACTTCGTGCCGAGAAAGCTGAAGCCCCAGAATACGTGGCTGACGACCGCCGCGAAAAACAGCGTGATTTCTTTTTTCTTCATGGCTCCGGGATCAGTCGATCCTGTACTCCAGGATCGTTTTGCGTTCGGTCAGTCCCATCCTGCGATAGAACGCAAGCGCGTTCACGTTGTCGTTCCAGACGTTCAGGGTGATCCAGTCAAAGCCCTGCTCCTTCGCAAACGCCTTCACATGTTCAAAAAGCCGCTGTCCGACGCCCGTTCTGCGCGCCGTCTCGTCGACGCAGAGATCGTCGATATAGAGCTCTCTGCGGCCGACGACGATCCCGTCGTCCCCGATCTCATGCACAAAGCAGATCGCGTAGCCGACCGTGCGGTCGGTCCCGTCCGTTTCCACGAACAGCACGCAGTCCGGATCGGCGAGGAGCTTTTTCACGTCCGCTTCGGAATACTTCTGCGTGCCGCTGCGGTACATATCGGGACGCACGGCGGCGTGCACCTCCAGCACCTGTTTGAGAAGCGCGGAGATGCGCGGTGCGTCCTTTTCTTCGGCTCTGCGGATCATGATTCTTTCACCATCCTTGCCGCAAGCTTCATGCGCTGTTCCTTCGAAAGGATGCGCTTGCGCATGCGGATGCTTTTCGGCGTGATCTCGACGAGCTCGTCGTCCGCAATAAACTCAAGGCACTGCTCGAGCGTAAAGACGGTCGGCGGAGTCAGGCGCAGCGCTTCGTCGCTGCCCGCCGCGCGCATGTTGGTGACGTGCTTTTTCTTGCAGACGTTGACGACGATGTCGTCCGCGCGCGCGCATTCGCCCACGATCTCGCCCTCATAGACCGGGACGCCCGGTCCGATGAACATGCGGCCGCGATCCTGCGCGTAGAACAGCCCGTAGGAGCAGGAATCGCCCGTTTCGTGCGCGACGAGGCTGCCCGTCTTGCGCTCGGCGATATCGCCCTTATAGGGCTCGTAGCCGTAGAAGATATGGTTCATGACGCCGTTGCCGCGCGTGTCGGTCATCAGCTCCGAACGGTATCCCATCAGTCCGCGCGCGGGGATCAGGAATTTCAGACGCGTGCCGGTATCGCCGAGCGTCGTCATATCCGTCATCTCCGCCTTGCGCATGCCGAGCTTTTCCATGATCGCGCCGACGTATTCCTGCGGCACGTCGATGGTCAGCTCCTCGATCGGTTCGGTCACCACGCCGTTCTCGTCCTTGTGCAGGATGACCTTCGGACGGGACACCGCAAACTCATAGCCCTGACGGCGCATCTGCTCGATGAGGATCGAAAGATGCAGTTCGCCTCTGCCGCTCACACGGAACGTATCGGTCGATTCGGTCTCCTCGACGCGCATGGAAACGTTCGTCTTGACCTCGTTAAAGAGGCGGTCGCGGAGGTTGCGGCTCGTCACGTACTTGCCTTCCTTGCCGGCAAACGGACTGTCGTTGACGAGGAACATCATGGAAACGGTCGGCTCGTCGATCTTGACGAACGGCATGGGCTCCACGCAGGAAGGATCGCACGCGGTCTCGCCGACGTTCAGATCCTCCACGCCCGCGACGCAGACGATGTCGCCCGCCTGCGCTTCCTCGACCTCAACGCGCTGCAGGCCCTCGAAGTTATAGAGCCGCGTGATCTTCGTGTCGCGGCGGCGGTTCTCCTGCCCGCCGCACAGCGTGATGATCTGTCCGCGCTTCGCCACGCCGCGCTCGATGCGGCCGATGCCGATCTTGCCGACGTATTCGTCATAGTCGATCGTCGAGAACAGGATCTGCAGCGGCGCGTCGGTATCCGTCGCGGGAGACGGGATCTCCTTCAGGATCGTGTCAAACACCGCCTGCATGTTGTTCTCCATCTGGTCCGGCTCATAGCCCGACATGTTGTTGCGCGCGGAGGCGTAAACGATCGGGAAATCCAGCTGCTCGTCCGTTGCGCCGAGCTCGATGAAAAGCTCCAGCGCTTCGTCCACGACCTCGTAGGGACGCGCTTCCGGACGGTCGACCTTGTTCACGACGACGACCGCCTTTTTGTTGAGCTCCAGCGCCTTACGGAGCACGAACCGCGTCTGCGGCATGCAGCCCTCGAACGCGTCGATCAGCAGCAGAACGCCGTCGACCATCTGCAGAATGCGCTCGACCTCGCCGCCGAAGTCCGCGTGACCCGGCGTGTCGACGATATTGATGCGCGTGTCGCCGTAGGTGACCGCGGTGTTTTTGGACAGGATCGTGATGCCGCGCTCGCGCTCGAGGTCGCCGCTGTCCATGATGCGGTCGGTCCCCTGCTCGCTGCGCCGCAGCGCGCCCGCGTCCTTCAGAAGCTGATCGACCAGCGTCGTCTTGCCGTGGTCGACGTGTGCGATGATCGCAACATTGCGAATATTCATAAAACTCCTCTTTTCTTCGGATTGTCTGTATTACTCTCAAAAAAGAACCGGAATATTATACAACGTTTTTCTTTCGATTGCAAGTAAAAACCGCCAAAAAAGCGCATGAAAAAAGCGAACGGTGTTCCCGTTCGCCTTTGTTCTGTTCAATCCAGCCCGACCACGTACCGGAGGATCGCTGCGGCGTCGGAAACATCTACCGTTCCGTCCCGCCGGTAATCCGCGGCAAGCAGATTGCTGTCGCGGATCGGTTCCTTCCCGACCGCAAAAAGCAGAATCAGCGCGGCGTCGGCAGCGGTGACGTCCTCCGAGCCGTTTGCGTCACCCGGCAGGTATGCAGGAATGTCTGCGCCGAGCGTAATGTAGTTCTTCCAGATGAACGCGCCCTGCCCCGTCGCGCGGTCCATGATATAGTACCAGTTTTTCGACTGATAGTACACATAGACCTTGTCGCCGTTGTTCAGCGGCCGGTATTTTGCGAAATTGGTGGACGGCCCCTCCCGGAGATTGGAATCGTCCGCGTTGCACACGCCCTCCCAATGCGGCTCGGGTTCCCGTTCATAGTAGCTGACGTAATCGCCGTGCACCCAGCCTGTTCTGCCGTTCGTCCCGTCGTATACCTTAAGCCAGCTTCCGCTTTCGTCGGTGACGTCAAGAACGCTGCCCAGCAAAAGCTTTACGATCACATCGGAAGCCGTCGTGGGCTCCCGGCGCAGATTCAGCGTATTGGACGTGACGATGACGGCGTATCGTACCGTTCCCGGCGCAGGCGTCGGGTCCGGCGACGGCGTTGCGGTCGGCTTCACGGTCGGCGTTGCGGTGGGCTTCACGGTCGGCGTTGCGGTCGGTTTTACGGACGTCGTCGGCGTCGGGTCGTCGCCGTCTTCATAGGTGAAATCGAACGTCGCGTCCGATTCGATCGCGTTGCCGTCCGCGTCATAGAGCGTCGCCCCGCGGTAGTAGAATTTCAGCACGTCCACATAGGAGTAGCCTTTTTTGACCATCTGCCCCGCGCCCCGGTGCGAAAGCCCCGCGCGGTGACCGCTGTTCACGCCCCAGACGAGCTTCCACTCGTTCTTCTGCGTGCGCACCGCAAAGCAGACCGAGCCCGAAGCGTTCGCAGCAGCCGCCGCTTTGACCTCGTCTGGCGTGCAGGAGAAGCTGACCTGCTTCTGTTTGCCGGCGCTGTCTTTGACCGTCAGCTTCCAGTCGTACCGTTTCTGCGGCGCAAGCGTGCTCGGATAGCGCGCGGTCCCGGACGGATTTTCCGGATCGTAGACGCCGGTGAGCTGATCCACCGAAACGATCTCCTTCGCGTTCGCTTTCTCCAGCAGAAACGCATAGAGCGCGGCGTCGATGTTCTTCGGCGTTTTTCCGTCGACCGTCAGCACGACGTTTTTGGAGGAGCCCGCAAGGTCGAACGGATCGTACCCGAACCAGTACGCGCCGTCGTTCGCGGCGCCGCCCCAGCGGATGCGCGGCGTGATCGCCTGTCCGCCGTTCGCGGTGCTGTAGTAGGTCTTGACCGTCTTGCCGTTATAGCGCAGCGTCTGCGTCCAGACCGCGTCGACGGCGGCGATCGTGTTCCGGTCCTCCACCACATAGCCGTAATAAAGCTGTGAGGCGGTGGTGTCGTATACGTCGAAATACTTGCTCTTTCTCGCTTCGACCTCGGCAAGCGCAAAGCCCTTCGCGCAGATCGCCTCCGTCTTCAGAAGGTCCGGCTTCGACGAATCGGACATCTCGCCGCTGACCACGCCGTAGAGATAGTTTTTCATATCCACATAGTTGATCAGCCGCAGCGTGCCGCCGTCGTTGTAGAAAACGAAATCCCCGTAATACTTGCGCGTGCCGTGCTTCGGATTGTCGAACGAGAGGATCGTGGACGTCTCGGTGCCGATGCGTTTCAGGCGCGTCACGGTATCCGTCGTTTTCAGCACGCCCGCAGTCGAATGGGACACGGTGATCACGCCGTTTTGGATCTTCGCAGTCACCGTTCCGCCGGAAACGGTTTTATTGCCCACGGCATACTTGCCGACGAGCTTGACCGTAAGCGTGTCCGCGCCGTTCGTGGAGAGCAGCACGCGAACGACGGTTTCGTCCTCCGCGGCCGTCGTCGTTCCGATCGCGATCGGCAGCATGAGCAGACACAGCAGCAGGCAAAGCATGCGTTTCACGGTCGCGTCCTCCTTTTCCGGTTTTTGTTCCCTTCCGTTATATCACAGATCCGACAAAAAACAAACGCCCGCAGGCGTTTGTTGAAACATTATTTACAAGGATGACGCATCTTTGTTGCATTTCTGGAAAAATCAGGGAACCGGCGCGTAAATGCGCATCACAGCCTCCGCCGCTTTCCTTCCGTCGACCGCCGCACTGACGATGCCGCCGGCATACCCCGCGCCTTCGCCGATCGGGTACAGGCCTTTGTGCGATACGGATTCCATGGCGGTATCGCGCAGGATCCGAAGCGGAGACGACGTGCGGCTTTCGACCGCGGTCAGCACCGCGTCCTCCATATCATAGCCCTTGAGCTGCCGCCCGAACGCTTTGAGCCCGTCGCGGACGCCTGCCGTCACGAAATCCGGGAGGCAGTCCGAAAGCCTTGTATAACGCACGCCGGGACGATACGTCGGCGTGACCGCGCAGGAAGGCTTCGGCGTCTCGTTTCGCAGAAACGCGCCGACCGTAGACGCCGGCGCCGTGCCGTCCCCGCCGCCGAGGAGAAAGGCGTCCCGTTCGAGCTTGTCCAGATACCGGAGCCCGTCCAGCGGATGCGTGCCGAAATCCTCCGGCGTGATCTGTACGACGACCGCCGCGTTGGCATTCTTTCCGTCGCGCGCAAAATTGCTCATGCCGTTTACCACGACCTGCTCCCTGCCGCTTGCGCTTGCCACGACCTGCCCGCCTGGGCACATGCAGAACGTATAAACGCCGCGCTCGCCGCTTCTTGCGGTCAGGCGGTACTCCGCCGCGCCGAGCCGCGGATGGTTCGCCATCGGTCCGTACTGGCTTTCGTTGATCAGGCTTTGCGGATGCTCGGCGCGTACGCCGATCGCAAACGCCTTCGGCGCCATTGCGACGCCCTTCAGAAACAGCATGCGCGCGGTGTCCCTTGCGCCGTGACCGATCGCAAGCAGCAGCGCGGCGCAGGGCTCCCATTCTCTGCGGTCGCCTTCGCAGACGCACGCCGCCGTGATCCTTCCGTCGACCGTCCGGACGTCCTCAAGCCGTGCGGAGAAACGCACCTCGCCGCCCGCGGCTTCGATCCTTCTTCTGAGCTCTCCGACCACGGTCCGGAGCCTGTCGGTCCCGATGTGCGGCTTCGCAAGATACGCGATCTCCTCCGGCGCGCCGCTTTTGATCAGCTCGCTGAGAACGCCGTCGATATGCGGGTCGCGGATGCGCGTCGTGAGCTTGCCGTCGGAAAACGTGCCCGCGCCGCCCTCGCCGAACGCGACGTTGCTGTCGGGATCCGGTTCGCGGATGCTGCCGGACCAGTACGTTTCCACGTCCTTCACGCGTTCCCCGATCGGCCGCCCGCGCTCGATCACGAGCGGTCTGTAGCCGTTTTCGGCAAGCGTCAGCGCCGCAAACAGACCTGCGGGACCGAGCCCTACGACAATGATCCGCCCCTCCGGTTGCATCGTACCGAAGGCGAACGGCTCCGGTTCGGTTTCGGAAACCGGTTCCGCCCGAAGCCTCGGATCGTGCAGAACGCGCTTTGCCGCGGCGTCGGTCAGCGTCAGCTCCGCGTGGATGCAGTAAAAAATGTCCTGCTTTTTACGCGCGTCCAGCGCCTGCCGGACGATGCGCAGCTTCAGGAGCGCGTCCTTCGGGATCCCGAGCTTTTTACAGCACGAAGCGGCGAACGAATCGTCCGTCGCATCGAGCTCTTTTCTTAAATTCTGCAGATAAACCGTTTTCATGCGAAGGGTTCATCAGTGTGCCGTATCGTTCTGCACGGCGTTCAGGACGACCTCGACCGTATTCTCCTCCAGTTCGATCAGATAGGTCAGACCTTCCTTGGTGACGAACGTGATCCGGATCGTCGGTTCGCCGTCCTCGCTCTGTTCCTGTACAAGATAGCTCTCGATATGCATGTCGATCCCCTTGCACCGGAGCGTAAACGGAATGCGCTGCTTTCCCTCTCCGTGATACTTGAGGTCTACGCTCGCCGTGAACCAGTTCTGGTTGAAGACCTGCATCGTATCGGCAAGTCCGGAGACCTTGATGCGGATCGATTCCGTTTTGTCCGTCAGCGTAATGCCGGCGTCCGTATCGGAATACTTGACCGGAATCTCAAACTCCTGATCGCTGACCTGACGCTTTGTGACCGTGACCTCGACGTTCGTCGATTCCTGATCGGCCTTGATCCTGACGTCTTCCGGGATCACAAGCGCCACCGGGATCGTCCGATCGCTCTCGCCCGAGCGCGGCGTGATCGTCTCCGTTTCGATCTTCGTGATCTTCGCAAGCTCCGCCGCGTCGCCGTAAATGCGGACCATGGTCGGCTGTCCCTTCTCGATCACGCAGGAATACTCATATACATCGGTGTCGATCGCGTCTTCGGATACATCCAGTACGATCGGGACTTCCTTATACCGGCGGATCTCGATCCCATCCACGGTCACCTTCGCATCCTTTGTGATGCTGCTTTCGATGACCTTGCCGTTTGCGTCCTTGAACGTGACCGGCAAAATCACGGAATACACGCCCGGGACCATTGACAGATCGTCGTTATCAAACGAGGACAGATCGATCGTGACCTCGGCGCCGGAAATCAGATCGATATCGGATTTCAGACCGGTGACCGACGGAACGGTGACCTTCTTCGGCGGAATGCACTCGAAATACTCCGGAAGCGTGTCGTTCGTCTTCACGATCTCCGGAAGCTTGCCCTCCGTGCGAACGGTTGCGGTGAGCTTGTCGCTGCTCTTGACGCGTTCAAACGTCAGTTTGGCGCTTCCGGACGAGACGTCTTTCAGTACGCCGTAATCCGGAATGTTGGTGATGACGGAGATCTCGACCGTCTTGCGGTCCGGATCCTGATCCGTGAGCGAAACGGAGCCGAGGTCCACATAGCACTTCACGCGCTGTTTGTCCAGCATGCTGTGCATATCGATCCCCGCTTCGATGCTGACGTCAACCGCCGACGGCTCGATCTTGACGACCTCCCATTCCTTCAGCCGGTTCTCGTTCAGATACTCGATATTGACGTCGTACACGCGCTTGACGTATTTCGGCTTTTCCTCGGAAAGCACGTAGCCCCAGAGCAGAAGCGCAAATACCAGCGCAATGATCTTCAGCGGAATATTCTTGGAAAAAACGTTCTTGAAAAATGTTCCGAGCGCGGAGAAAAACTTTTGCCGTTTTGTCATGTTACGCCTCCGCCTCCTTTTTCTTCTTCTTCCACGGAAGCACAAAGCCCGTGTCGCCCATCAGCAGGCCTTCGAGCACGTTGGTCAGCGCTTTGTCGTCCAGATAGCGGATCAGCTTGCCCTCGCGCGCAACGGAGATCGCGCCGGTCTCCTCGGATACGACGATGACGACGCAGTCCGACGCGGAGGAAACGCCGAGCGCCGCGCGGTGACGGGTGCCGAGCTCGCGCGCGACCTTGGTATCGTCGGACAGCGGCAGCAGACAGCTTGCGGCGACCACGGTCGTGCCGCGGATCACAACGGCGCCGTCGTGCAGCGGCGTGTTCGGTTCAAAGATGTTCTCGATCAGCGCGCCGGAGATCTCCGCGTTCAGCGGAATGCCGGTTGCCGCGATATCGCCGAGCCCGGACCTGCGTTCAAACACGAGCAGGGCGCCGACGCGGCGCTGAGCCAGATGCAGGATCGAACGCTTCAGATCCAGGATGAGCCGGTGAGAGCTGGTGCTGTCCGTTCCGCCCAACAGCTTGGACAGACGGTTCGAGCCGATTTTGCTGAGCATTCTCCGGATCTCCGGTGTGAAAAGGATGAACAGGATGATGAAAATCGAACCGCCGGCAAGCGTGCTGTTCAGCACCCAGTAGATCGTCCACAGGTTCAGCACGCGCGCCAAAACGGAGAATAAGAACAAAAGTCCGATTCCCTTCATGACCTGGAATGCGCGCGTTTCCCTCGTCCATTCCAAAATTTTATACAGGAAGATGGTAATGATCAGCACGTCGAAGATAAAGCTTGCAAGACCGCTCGGGGTCTTGATCGCGCTGAAGATGGTATTTAACAATTTGAGCAGATCCAACTTCCCGATCACCTCTCTTTCATGCGTAACGCACAAGCGCCGCAGAATATTTCAGCAACTATAGTATACCATCAATGTGTCATAAATGTCACGAAATAATTACAAATTCCGGCGAATTTGTTCCGCATTTTTCATCAGGTACAAATAGATCGCCGCGGCGGCGCAAAGAAGCACGGCCGCGATCGCCGGCGTGAGCCATCTGATCCCTGTGAGAAGCGCCGGAAGCACGGAGATCGCCACCTGTCCGATCCCGGCAAGGAGCACGATGAGCACGGAGCCGCTCTGCTTCACGACCTCGGTATCCGTATTCCAATCAAGCCGCGGCATCTTTGCATTCACATACAAACCGAACACCGTCGTAAACAGCAGCGACGCGATCGGCATCAGCACGATCCCGAGGATGTCCGCCGCGGTCAGGATCCCACGGTAAAAGACCGCGAGCAGCGTGATCGCGATCAGCAGCGACGGTCCCACCAGCACAAGATTCATGAGAAGCTTTGCGGACAGCCACAGCTTTGCCCGCACCGGCAGCGTCTTCGCGATCCAGATCTCCTTCCCCTCCATCGAGATCGCGCAGGACGTCGTCGGAGAGATCGTCGCGCAGAAGATCAGGATGCCCGTGATCATCGCCGCCGTGTATCCGCTCACGGACGCCACGCGGAAGAACGCGGAGAGCGTCCCGGACAGCGCCGCGCCTGCGACGCCGATCACAATGATCAGGATCGAACCGATGATCGTGTTGATGACCCATGCCGTGCTGTTGAAAAAACGCTTCCGCTCGATCGTGAACAGCGCCTTCAGCGCGCCGCTGCTTCTGAGCATTCCGAGCTTGTAGTTCTTTACATGGTATCCGGCGCTGAGCCTGTCGTGCAGCGGCAGGAACGTCCGGTTCAGGATCAGCACGAACAGCACGCACAAGGCGGCGGAGCCTGCGATGAACAGCAGCGCAAGCGGAAAGCTGCCCGTCGCGCCCTTTGCGAACCATTGCGCAGGCGGATACAGCCGTGATGTGATCGCCGCCGTCTTTTCCGGCGCATTGAGAAAGCTGTTGCTCAACTGCGGAAGCATGTACGCGAAAATGATGAATCCCATCAGAAGGATCATCTTGATCGTCGACGTGATGCCCTTTTTATACTTGCTTTTTGCGAACGCGGCGGAAAGCAGCAGGTCCGCGCCGCTTCCGATCACGACCGGAACGACCGGCAGGAGCAGAAGCATGATCAGAAAGACCGGATAAAACCACCAGACCGGCGCGCACAGGATCGCATAGATCACGCCGCACGGCAGAAGATACGCCGCGCAGTACAGCGCCTCCACGGAATACAGCGCCAGAAAACGCGCAAGCACGATCAGCGTGATCGGGATCGGCATCCCCATCAGCGTGTCGAAATCCGCAAAGGCGGACAGCGTCGCGCTGCCCTGCGCAAACGCCATCGCGAGCGCAAACAGGCTCGCCAGCGTCGCGATCATCAAAAACGGGATCGCAGGATCGACGCCGGCGCTGATCATCCGATAGGAGGTCATGCCGGACATGCCGCCGTAGACTACGATAATGATCACGATCGCAACGACGCCCATCACGGCGTTTCTCCGTTCCCTGCCGTCGTTGGAATACCGCATCACCGAAAAGCGGAAGATGCTGTTCAGATACAGTTTGACGAGTGTTATGAATGCTTTCATTCGTCCGTCAGCTCCAGAAACAGTTCTTCAAGGGAATTGTCGCCCCGTACCTCGTCCATGAGCCCCGCCTTGATCAGCTTGCCATTTTTGATGATGGCGATCTTGTTGCAGAGCTTTTCCGCGACTTCCAGAACATGCGTGCTGAAAAAGATCGCGCTGCCCTGCTCCACCATCTCGTGCATGATGCCCTTCAGCGTGTGCGCCGCTTTCGGGTCAAGCCCGACGAACGGTTCGTCGAGCATGAGAAGCTTGGGCTGCTGGACCAGCGCGCCGATCAGAGCGAGCTTCTGGCACATGCCGTGCGAATAGGAGCTGACCAGATCGCCGAGCTTGGATTCGATCTCGAACAGCTGCGCATACTTTTGGATCCGTTCGTGGCGCGTCGCTTCGTCGATGCCGTAGATATCGCAGAGAAAATTCAGATACCCGGTCCCCGTCAGGAACGTGTAGAGATCCGGATTGTCCGGAATATAGCGCATGATGCGTTTCGCCGCCATCGGATCCTTTTTGATGTCGATCCCGTCGATGAGGATCTCGCCTTCCTCGAACGGCAGAATGCCCGAGATGCACTTGAGCGTGGTCGTTTTGCCCGCGCCGTTGTGTCCGATAAAGCCGTAGATGTCGCCCGCCTCGACCGTGAGGCTCAGCCCGTCGACCGCGCGCGGTCCGTTTCCGTAGCTCTTGACCAGATTTCTGATTTCCAGCATCGTTTACTCCTCCGGTTTTTCGCGATACAGCACAAGCTTCCTGCCGATGCACTGAATGACCTCGGCGCCCGTCGCCGCAGCAAGCTGCTCCGCCGCTTCCTTTGCCGAAAGCTCGCTCGTTTCGAGCACGGACAGCTTGATGAGCTCGCGTTTTTTGAGCGCGGCGTCGACCGCCTCCACGAGCGTCATCGTGATATTCTCCTTGCCGATCTGGAAGATCGCGGTAAGCTGGTTTGCCTGTTTGCGCAGTTCCGCGCGTTCCTTGCCTGTCATAGTGTTCCCCTTTCTCAGTCCGTAAAATCAAATTCCCATTCGCCGAGCCGGATCGTATCGCCGTCCTTCGCGCCCATTTCGCGAAGCGCAGATATGATGCCCGTTTTGATCAGAAGCTGCTGGAAGCGGCGCATCGAAACGTCGTCCTCCGGATCCGTCGTGTCAAGGATGCGTTCGACGTCGCCGCCCTCGACCACATACACGCCCGCGTCGTCGCGGTGCACCGTAAAGCCCTTTTCGTACTGCGCGCCGGTCAGAAGCTCGGTCTCGTCATAGACCCGCACCGGCGGAAGCGCGTCGAGCAGCTTCACGATGCAGTCGACCATCGGCTCAAAGCCCGTGACCGTCGCGGCCGATACGGCAAACACCGGGATCCCCTGCGGCTCCAGCGTTTCTTTGATGCGGTCGAAGTTCTCCTCCGCGCCGGGAATGTCCATCTTGTTGCAGACGACGATCTGCGGCAGCGCCGCAAGCGCGTCGGAGAATTTCCTGAGCTCCGCGTTGATCTTTTCGTAGTCGTCCAGCGGATCGCGCATTTCGCTGCCGGACGCGTCCAGCACATGCACGAGGATGCGCGTGCGCTCGATGTGCCGCAAAAAATCGTGTCCGAGCCCCGCACCCTCCGCGGCGCCTTCGATCAGTCCCGGGATGTCCGCCATCACGAACGAGCGGTCATAGCGCGTCGCCACGCCGAGGTTCGGCGACAGCGTCGTGAAATGGTACGCCGCGATCTTCGGCTTCGCGCTCGTCAGTACGGAAAGGATCGTGGACTTGCCGACCGACGGAAGTCCGATGATCCCGACGTCCGCGATCGTCTTGAGCTCCAGCTCGACCTGCCGTTCCTCGGTTTTGACGCCGTTCTGCGCAAAGCGCGGCGCCTGCTTGGTCGCGGTCGCAAAGCGCGCGTTGCCCTTGCCGCCCCGGCCGCCGTACAGCACGATGCGGGTCTTGTCCGGTTCGCTCATGTCCGCGACGATGCTGCCGGTCTCGATGTCGCGTACGACCGTGCCGACCGGCACTTTGATCACGAGATCCTCGCCGTCTTTGCCTCTCTGCAGCTCGGCGCGTCCCTGCTCGCCGTCCTGCGCCCGGAAGTGCCGGTAGCGCTTGAAATCCAGCAGCGTGGACTGCTGCGGGTCCGCGACGAACACAATGTTGCCGCCCCTGCCGCCGTCGCCGCCCGAGGGACCGCCCTTCATCACGTATTTTTCACGGTGGAACGCGGCGCATCCGTCGCCGCCGTTGCCCGCTTTGATGTAGATCGTTGCCTTATCAATGAACTGCATGTTCGCAAATCTCCTTTAACGGGCAGGCGGGGCATTTCGGACGCTGCGCCGCGCAGACCTGCCTGCCGTGATAGATGAGCCAATGATGCGCGTCGCCCCAGTCCTGCTCGGGAATGTGCGCCATCAGCTGCTGTTCGGTTTTTTCCACGTCCTTCGCCTCGGTCAGTCCGATGCGGTTCGCCACGCGGAACACATGCGTATCGACCGCGATTGCGGGAACCCGGAACGCGTTGGACAGAACGACGTTCGCGGTCTTTCTCCCGACGCCGGGAAGCGTTACGAGCTCCTCGCGCGTTCTCGGCACCTCGCCGCCGTACCGTTCCAC
Source organism: uncultured Clostridia bacterium (assembly GCA_947166925.1). Lineage (GTDB taxonomy): Bacteria > Bacillota > Clostridia > Christensenellales > CAG-138 > UBA3792. The sequence goes on from CAMVGD010000016.1 coordinate 27,867, forward strand.
GAGGATGCGGCTCATCTCGAGGATGTGCATCCCCTTCATGCGGTAGAAGCCGCAGCTTCTGATGTACGGTTCAAGCGTCTCGAAATCGAGCGCCGCGAACGCCTCCGGCGTGTTGTATTTCGGAAACAGGACCGCTGTGCATTTGTTCACCTGCTTGTCCGTGCACTGCGCGGACAGCATGGTCGCGACGAGCAGTTCGAAGGGAGAGGAAAAATGCAGCGCGGGCTTCGCGTCCGGATATGTTTTCTTCAGAATGCCGAGCGCCTCGGCGCGTTTTGCTTCACTTAACACGGGCAGCCTCCAATGCATAGGTCGCCGCGACCGCGCCGTCGGCGCAGGCGGTCACGACCTGCCGTAACGGGGTATTCCGCACATCGCCCGCAGCGAACACGCCGGGGATGCTCGTTTGCATCTTTTCGTCGGTGATCACGCTGCCGTTTTCCGCAAGCGCGAGCCGGTCCCCGAACAGCTCTGTCCGCGGCACGACGCCGACCGCGACGAAAACGCCGTCGGTCGAAAGCTCGGAAACCTCGCCGGTCACGCGGTTTTTGAGCCGTACGCCGGACAGCTTTCCGTCGCCGAGAAACGCCTCCGGCACGCTGTTCCAGATAAACGTGATGTTCTCCGTTTTCAGAGCGGCGTCTTTCAGAATCGCGCTTGCGCGGAGCGTGTCGCGCCGGTGCACGACGTACACCTGTTTACAGAGCTTCGCCAGATACAGCGCGTCGGAGATCGCCGTGTCGCCGCCGCCGATGACCGTCGCCGTGCGGTTTTTATAAAACGCGCCGTCGCAGGTCGCGCAGTAGGAAACGCCGTGACCGGTCAGTTCCTTTTCGCCGGGGATGCCGAGCGTTCTGGGCGAAGCGCCGGTACAAAGGATCACGGTCTTTGCCTCGACGCGCGCGCCGTTGAAGACGAAATGCTTCGGATCCTCGTCGAGCACAAGCTCCGCAACCGCGCCGTATTCGATCTTCAGCCCGAACGCCGCCGCGTGCTCCTCGAACCGCGCCGCAAGCGCGTACCCGTCCGGTCCGTCCGACACGCCCGGATAGTTGTCGATCCGATGCGTTTTCACGATCTGCCCGCCCGCGAACATTTCCTCGTAAAGACAGACGTTTCCGCCGCCGCGTACCGCATACAATCCCGCCGCAAGTCCGGCCGGTCCCCCGCCGATGATGGCAATATCCAGCATACCGTTAACCTCGTTTCCGTAAAATATCACAAATACAGTATATCGGTATTTTTGCGTACGGTCAAGGGAAACCGCCCGACAAAAGTCCTGCTTTCACCGAAGTTTTCAACAAGTTTGCAAATGCAAAAGCCGCCGCTTTCCGCGACGGCCTTCCGATTCGGCGTTTAGTGTTTTTTCTTCTTTGCAGACCGGACGGACCATACCTGCAGAAGGATTGCCGCGACAAGTCCGACGAGCGGCAGCGGCAGGAACAGATATCCCTTGACGAACAGACTGTCCTCCGTTTGTTCCTGCGGCAAAATCCCAAACTGCGCGAGAACCAGTATCGCAAGATAGATGAGCGCCGTGATAAGCGTGATCAGCGCAGCGACGGTCAGCATGGTTTTACGTTTCATGTTTTTGTCCTCCTGTCAGTCCACCACGGCGAGAATGTCGCCGATCACGCGGACATTGTGTCCGAAAAGCCGATTGTTCCAGTACATGCTGATGGATCTGCCGCCGTCCATATTGTACGCAGCCTTCATGCCGAGCGACGCGCAGAGCTCCGACAGTTCGGAAAGCGTCAATCCGCCTGCCTTGCCGTTGCCGGCATTTTTATTGTTGATGTCAATCTGCGCATAACTGCCGAGAACGCTGATAAACGCATAGTGTCCGGGTTCATAATAGCCGAATGCCGAGCGCGGATTGGGTTCCACCAACGTGGAGTTGAACGTCGTTTTCGCGTTTCCGTTCGCATCGAGGAGCGCCGGTCCGAAATAGAACGAATGATACGGATAGTTTGCAAGGATCTCCTCGTTGTCGATCTTGTCCTGCTTGCAGTCAAAGCAGCGCACCGTACCGTCCTGATAGATCACGCAAAGGTCGGAATACTTGCACGGGTTGCTGCGGATCAGCATGCCGTTGCGGATAATCAGGCCCTTGCCGTTTGCATTGTTTGCAAAGTAGTCGGAACTGATCGCAATCAGCACCGGGCTGTTTTCAACGAACTCACGCATCAGCTTTGCGTTTCCCTGATCGTTCTCATATAGGGTCGTCAGCTTTTCGATGTCACGCACATATATGTCGGCAATCTGATACTCCTGCTTGCCTTTTTGGCAATGATACAGCTCAAACGCGGATTTCTGCCCGGCGTAGGTGTAGATCAGCGTCTTTTCGGTGCCGTCCGCAAGCGTTTCGCTCGTATTCGGTTCGGTGATCACCGGCTCGCCTTCGGAGAACTTCTCTTTGAACTTGTCTCCGAGAAGACCCGGGATCGGCGTCGGCTCCGGCGTCGGCGCCTCGGTCAGCTCGGGCGTCGGCGTCTCGGGTCCGGGCGTTTCGCCCGGCGCGACGGTCCCCTGCCCGCTCTGCTCGGGCGTGGCTTCCGCGGTCGGTTCCGGCGTCGGCGCAGCAGTCGGCTCCGGCGTCGGCACGCGCGTCGCGATCGCGACCGGCGCGCTCTCCTGCGGTCTCAGCCATTTTACCCAGCCGAACGCGCGCGCGTTGACGGTCATCGCAAACAAACCCGCAAGAACGATATCGATCACAAGGATCCAGATCAGGCGTTTCTTCTGAAAGCGCTTCGGCTTTGCGCCGCCCGCCGCAAAGAGCAGCAGATAGAAAAGCGCCGTCTGAAGCATCAGAACCGGGATCACGAAATGCAGGTATTTCGTAAGGAGGAAGTCCGAACGCACCACAAAGTTAAACCCCGGATTGAAGTGATCCAGAATGAAAAAGACGATGTAGTTTGCCGAAAGGATCGCGGTCAGATTTGCGAAAATCGCCGCGATCACGCGAAGCGCCGAAAAGCGCGGTTCCCCGTTTTTGTTCATCACATGCTCCTATCGTTTTATACCCGGACGTTCGTCCGGCAATCGGTTGTTTCTTTTTGGGTCTTGTGCACTATACCATATCGACCGATCGTTTTCAACCCTTTCCGTCAAAAATCGTCAGATCCGGTACAGCACCCATCTGAGCAGGAACCGCAGGACGGGCTTTTCGGCATACAGCGTCTTCTGCACCGTATGCACGCGTTTCAGAAGCGTCCTGTGCTCCGTCTTCATCCGATGGTTCGAGAACGCCGCCTCCGTCGCCCATTCCTCCGCTTCCGCGTCCGGTTTTACGCCGAAGCGCTGCAGCTGTTTGAGATAATGCGCCATGTCCGGGATCGACTTTCTGACGTTCGGATCGCGGAAGCGCGCCTCCCTGCGTCTGCGGATCAGAAGTCCCGTTCCGACCCAGCCAAGCGGTACGAGCGGGATCAGGAGCCACCATGCGCTCCCGCGCGGCTTTGCGCCGCCTTCGCCGTTTTCCGTCGGATCGTTCGTCCCGGTCTGCGGCTGCGGCGCGGGCGTAGGCTGCTCCGGATCGTCCGGCTGTTCCGTTGTCTCCGGCGTCTGTCCGGGCGTTGGTTCCGGTATCTCCGTCGGCGCGGGCGTCGGGGTGAACGTCGGGACCGATGTCGGTGCCGCGGTCGTCTGCGGTTTCTGTTCTCCGGACTGACGCGCGGAATCGAGTCCTCTGTCGCCGAGATGTCCCGGCGTGCTTTCAACCGGTACCCAGCCGACGCCGAGCACGTAGACCTCCGTCCACGCGTGCTCGTCGTTTCTCGTGACGGGCATACCCTTGTTGCTCAGCGCCTCGGGGATCTCTGCGTAGTATCCGACCGTATACCGCGCGGGGTATCCGAGCGCCTGCAGAAGCGCGGTCGTCGCGCTCGCAAAATGCACGCAGTAGCCCTTACGGTTCTCGGTCAGAAAATACAGTACGAAATCCTGCCCGTCCGGCGGCGTGCCGGGGGTCAGAGAGTAATCGCCCGAATCGCGCACGAACGCGGCGACCTTCCTTGCGGTTTCCAGCGCATCGGAGGAACGCACGATCCCCGCTTTCTCCAGTATGTCCAGAAGCGCCTGCTTTTCCTCGCCGTCCGGCATCACATACTGCTTTTGCGCGTATTTCTCATAATAATTCTGTTCGTTTTTCGATACGTTCCCCGGTCTGGTCCGGTACTGCCACGTATACCGCCAGGCATAATCCTTCCATCCGCCGGAACGGACGAACGACTCGCCCGCGGACGGCTTGCTTGCCTCTCCGTCCTCGCTGCCCGGCACCGCTTCGGTCCGCCACGCATACGGCACGATCCGCTCCCCTGCGATCGAATCGAAGATCCACATCGTCGCGTCCGCCTTTTCCTGGCGCGTGCCGAGCGCTTCCATCGAATTCCATTTGCCCTTGTATTTGTCGGCGGCCTTCCAGCGGTTGTTCTCATACGCGCCGTAGGAATGCGTCCGCAGCAGATATGTGCCCGTTCGCGCGTAGAGCGTAAACACCTGAGTCTCGTCCTCGTCGCGCTCGCCCTCGTCGGAAAGGTCGACCTGCCGCGGGTTTCTCTCGCCGAACCACGACATGACCGTGTCGACAATCGAGCCGAACTGCTCAGAGAAGAACGCCTTCCGTCTCTCCGGCGAAAGCGGCTCGTATCCGCTTCGCGGGAAGATCGCGATGATCAGCAGTGCAAACGCAAGGAGCGTCGGCGCAAGGATCACGGAAAACAATCCGCGGCGCTTCATGTCTCCTTTCCTGAGACCGTTTCCGAGCAGCGCATATCCGATGTAAACGCTCAGAAGCAGCATCGTCCACAGCGCAGGCGTGCGGTTCGTATAAACGAGGCTGACGAGCAGCAGCGGAAGCGGGATCAGAAGCGGCAGCAGCACCATTTTGCTGCGGATCAGCGAAAACGCGAGCATGAAGCCGGTCACCGCCGCGATCATGATCAGAAAGACCGTGATGCACGACGTCGGATCGGCGACCCGCGCGGCGGCGTTTGCAAGCCTGCCCATATCGAATATCCCGGACAGCTCCTTCGGCAGCTCGTCCAGCAGCCGGTAAACGAGCGCGATCGCACCGTCGCCGACCTTTTGGATGCAAAACACGAAGATCACGCCCACGCACAGCGCATACGTCGCGCCGAACGCAAGTCCGTATTTCGGCAGATTCATCCAGAACGAAAGCAGCAGCGCGGCAAATACGCAGAACAGGATCAGCGGTGTTTTGATAAACTCGATCTGATAGGCAGTCATCATCGCGCAGCAGCAGGCGATCATGCCGCACGCGACCGGCACCGCGTCTCCGAAGCCCTTCAGAACGACCTCAGCGCGTTTCATGCACGCACCTCCTTTGACGGTTCGATCCGGTACACGAGCGTATCGATCGTTCCGGCGCAGGGCTGCGCTTTTTCGGCTTTGACGGGTGCGGAGAGCAGCGATTTCATGAATCGGTCGAAATCGCCCTCGCCCTCGATCATCGTGCTTTTCAGACCGTATCGCAGCAGGTACGGGACGCCGCCGCTCAAAAGCTGATCGGACAGACAGCGGAGCTGTTCGAGAACGCTCTGCTCCGCCGGATACTCCTCATACAGATCCATGGAAAGAACGACCTTTTTCCGGATCAGCTCCTGCGGTTCCCGCACGATCGGCGCATCCATCTTCTCGGTCAGCTTCCAGTGGATCAGATTGATCGAGTCGCCCTCGCGGTACGGACGCAGCTCATGCTCCTCGGAGAAGCCGAGCGGCTTCGGTTTGTGGATGAGCTCGGAGCTGACGAGAAGCTC
>CAMVGD010000017.1 GCA_947166925.1 uncultured Clostridia bacterium
TTCATAAAGAGGGTGTTAAGAAAACGTGTTGCGTTTCTTAACACCCCCTTTTATCTGCGTCTTTTGCCCATGTGCAGCTGTTTGATCCTGCGGTTGCGCCTGCGCTTTTCGTCCATTCGGATACGGTGCTCCCATTGAAAGCGATACTTGTGCTCTTTCCATCCGGTGCTGTGGTTGGAACGGTATTCGCCGAGGTCCGGGTCGGACATCACCCAAAGGCGCATCCTCGTCCTGCCGCTCGGTCTCCACAGCCGCACGGGACCGCTTGCATCCTCGCCGAATTCTTCCCTGCCCGCGTTGCGGATATAGCTGCCCGTTCTGGTCTTTTGTCCGCCGTGATCCGTATTGTGTCTTGTGTATCGTATCGTCCGATCCTCCCGCTGCTGTCTTTTTTCGGAGCGGTTCAGCGTCCTCCCGACGGACGGGACGTCTGCTCCGGAACGCGTTTTCCGGTCAGCGCAAGAAACATCAGATAGGCTCCCGCAAGCAGCAGGATGCCCGCGACGATATAGTAATAGGTCGAGGCGACCTTCGGCGACGGATCGATCAGCTCGGACACGTCGGTCAGTCCCATATAGTGATCCTGGAACACGGCTTCGTAGCGTCCGTCGACCGGATAGACATAGACGTAGCGCTTGATCGACGTTTTCTTCGTGACCTCGTTGTTCTCGTCCGGGACCTCGGTCTGCTCGGCGGATTCCGCACGCATGCGGTCATACTGATAGGAATAATAGTCCTCGTCGCCGACGGAGTTTGCAAAGATGATCTCGCCGTATTTCGGGTCGATATACCGGTAGAAGATCGTGTACTGCTCGTCCTCGGCGTTCTCGCTCACGCGTGCGTCGTACGCCTCAAGCGTGACCTCGCCCAATGACGTGAGCCCGGGGATCACCGCCGGATGCGACGACGCTTTGATGCCGACGACCGTCAGCACGATCGCGCCCGCTGCGCACAATACCGCAAGGATGATGAAAAAGGTTTTCCGTTTCATATGCCTGTCCTCCGTCCCCTATGGTACACCGTTCGACCGGATCCGTCAATGCTCTTATGACTTGAGCGTCACGACCGTCACGCCCGCGTCGCCCTCGCCGTACGCGCCGATGCGGAAGCTCTTGACCCGCGGATGGGTCTTCAGGTAGTTCTGCACGCCCGTGCGCAGCGCGCCGGTGCCCTTGCCGTGGATGATGTTGAACTCCGTGCGGCCGGTCCGGATGCAGTCGTCGATGAACGCGTCGATCTCCAGGATCGCGTCGTCCACCAGAAAGCCTCTGAGATCAAGCTCATACTTGACCGTCTTGATGTCGGTCATGATCTCGCGGGGACGCGTGACGGCACGCTGCGGCTCCTGCTTCTGCGCGACGATGCGGAGGTCCGAAAGCGGCACGAACATCTTGATCGGTCCCGCCTGCACCTGCACCTGTCCCTTTGCGTCCTGCGGCTTCAGAACCGTCGCCTTGTTGTTGAGACTGACCACATGCACGGTCTGTCCGCGGATGACCGACGCCGGGATCTCGCCCTCGGCGGTATTCGGCTCCGGCGCGTCGGAAAGGCGGCTCGAAGCCGCTCTGAGCTTGTCGCGCGAGGTCTGGATCGCGCGTTCCAGTGCTTTCGTGTCGATGTTTTTGACCTGTCTGAGCTCGGCGATCAGCGCGTCCATTTCGTGCTTGGTGGCGGCGACGACGGCGCGCGCTTCCTCCCTTGCCTTCTCGCGGATCGCGGCGCGGTCCTCCCGGAGCTTTTTGCGCTCGGTCTCGAGCGCTTCGCGCTCCGCCTTGACGCGCTCCAGTTCTTCGGTGAGCTCGTTCGCCTGCTGCTCGGCAAGCTTGCGCTGCGCTTCTGCGCCGGAAAGCACGTCCTCGAACGCGACGTCCTCGTGCTTCAGGTATTCGCGCGCCTGCTCGATGATCGCGTCGTCGAGACCGAGCCGTCTGCTGATCTCGAACGCGTTGGATTTGCCGGGAATGCCGATGTAGAGCTTGTAGGTCGGGCAGAGCTTGTCGACGTCGAATTCCATCGACGCGTTCTGCATGCCCTCGTGCGTCAGCGCGAACGCCTTGATCTCGCTGTAATGCGTGGTCGCAAACGTCGTCGCGCCCGCTTCCTGCAGATGCTTTAAGATCGCCTGCGCCAGCGCCGCGCCCTCGTTCGGGTCGGTGCCCGCGCCGAGCTCGTCCAAAAGCACGAGCGTGTCTTTGCCCGCTTCCCTGAGGATCGAAACGATGTTCGTCATATGCGCCGAGAAGGTGGAAAGCGACTGCTCGATCGACTGTTCGTCGCCGATGTCCGCGAATACCTCGCGGAAAACCGCGATCTCGCTCGATTCGTCGGCGGGAATGAACATGCCCGCGCACGCCATCAGCGTAAAGAGACCGACCGTTTTCAGCGTGACCGTTTTGCCGCCGGTGTTCGGACCGGTCACGATCAGCGTGTCGTAGCCGTCGCCGATCCAGACGGAGATCGGCACGACGGTGTTTTTGTCGATCAGCGGATGTCTGCCGTTCTTGATGTGAATGAGACCGTTCCCGTTGAGCTTCGGACAGTAGGCGCGCATGTCGCGGGCAAGGATCGCCCGGGCAAAGATGCAGTCCAAATTGCCCAAAAGCATCAGGCTTTGATAGAGCTCGTCGGCGTACGGCGCGATAAGCGCGGTGAGCCCGGCGAGGATGCGTTCGATCTCGCGCTTCTCCTCCGCCTGCAGCTGCTTATACGTATTGCCGAGCTCGACGACCGCCGCCGGTTCGATGAATACCGTCTGCCCGCTGCCACTTTGATCGTGGACGAGACCGCCGATCTGCGCGCGGTGCTCCGCCTTGACCGGGATCGCGTAGCGTCCGTTGCGGACCGTGACGATCGGCTCCTGCAGATACTTCTGGTACTGCGGACTTTTGATGATGCTGTTCAGCTTATCCTTGACGCGCTCGGCGGTGATCCGCATCTGACGGCGGATCCGGTTGAGTTCCGGCGACGCGTTGTCGAAGATCTCGTCCTCGGAAAGGATGCAGCGCGCGATCTCGCTTTCGATCTCGCTGTGCGAGGAAAGCGGATTGGCGAGGCGGTGCAGTTCGACTTCCTCCTCGCCCGCAAGCAGCCGTTCGCGCGCTCTGCGGCTCGCCTTCAGACACTGCGCAAGGCTAAGAAGCTCCGCAGGCGACAGTGCGTACGCCGCTTTTACGCGGCTCAGCGTGATGCGCGCGTCCGGGAACGTGTCGATCGGCGAACCGCCGATCCTCCGGCAGATCCCGTCCGCTTCCCACGTCTGTCTGAGCAGCATTTCGGCGCGTTCGAGGTCGTCGGTCGGACAAAGCTGCGCAACGAATTCGCGCCCGATGTCGGACGCCGTATGGGCCGCACATTGGGCGCGGATCTTATCAAATTCTAAACTTTTGAGTGCTCTTTCGTTCATTTTCTCATTTGATTCATATCGCCGACGACAACGCTGATCTCCAGCGTTTCGCCGTTCCGGTCGATGGTCAGAAGGACCGTATCGCCGACCTGCTTCGAGCGGATGACCAGTACGAATTCATCCTGCGTCAATTCCTTGTGATTCAGCGCGACGAGCCGGTCGCCGACTTTGACGCCCGCGACGTCCGCGGGACCGCCCTCGGTAATGCCGTAAATGTAGACGCCGGGGGTTTTGATCGTCGTCGTGGGCTCCAGATAGGTCACGATGGTCACGCCGATGCCGGGACGCACCTTGGAGCCTTCCTTGATCAGCGACTGCGCGATCTCCATGACGTTGTTGATCGGCAGCGCAAAGCCGATGCCTTCGGAGGAGATGTTCTGACCGAATTCGTCGATGCCCGCGGAGGTATACTTCGCGCTTGTGACGCCGATGACCTCGCCGCGCATGTTGATGAGCGGACCGCCGCTGTTGCCCGGGTTGACCGCCGCGTCGGTCTGCAGATACTCATTGACGAAGCCTTCGATATTGATCTCGCGCGAAAGCGCGGACACGATGCCGAACGTGACCGAGCCGGACAGCTCGTCCGCGCTGATCGGATCGCCGATCGCAAGCACGAACTCGCCGACGCGCGCTGCGGACGAATCGCCGATCGGGAGCGCCTTAAGCGCCGTACCCGCCTCGATGCTGAGCACCGCGACGTCCGTCTGCACGTCGGATCCGACCAGCGTCGCTTCGACGGTCTGCCCGTCATACAGCGAGACCTTCAGCATATCCGCGCCCTCGACGACATGCTGGTTCGTGATGATATAGCCGTCGTCGGTGTAGATGAAGCCGGAACCGCTGCCCGCAAGCACGGGATCGGTCTTGCCCGCCTTTTTCTGATAGTTCAGAATGCCGACGACGCCGGGCGTCACCGCTTCGACGACGTCCGGAATGCTCGTGAGCGTCGTCGGATCAAAGGGCTGCGCAAGGTGTTTTTCGATCTCGGGATCCTGTGCGGGCTTTGCCGCGGGGATCTTGTCCGTCGACGGCTGCGACGCTGCGGGCGACGTCTGCGACGTGACCGGGCAGCCGCACATGCGGCTGAGATACGCCGTAAAGCCGCGCCAGCCCTGCGAGTCGTTCGTCAGCGCAAAGAACGTGCCTGCGCCGAGCAGCAGGGCGATGATCACGCACAGAATGATCACAAACACGTTGCCGCCGCGGCGTGCGCGCCTTAACGACGTCGTGTTCCGGTAATCTGCAGGATACGGATAGAACTTATGAGACATTGCGTTTACCTCCGTCGGTTACTCGTTTCGCAGCGCTTGCGCGCTCCAGTGTAAAGGTGAATTGCGTGCCGCGCCCTCTCGCGCTGCGCACTGTGATGGATTGTCCGTGGCTCTCGATGATGCGCTTGACGATCGAAAGCCCGAGTCCTGAGCCCATCTGCGGGGTGGGCGTATGCGCCTTTTCGACCTTATAGAAGCGGTCGAAGACGTGCGGTACGTCCTCCTGCGGGATGCCGATGCCCGTGTCGCGCACGGTGACATAGACGGTCTTTCGCATCGAATAGGTCGATATGAACAGCGCGCGTCCCTTCGGCGAGTACTTGATCGCGTTGTCGATCAGGTTGCGCAGCACCTGCCCGATCTGCGTTGCGTCCGCAAAGACGGTGCACTGCTCCTGCGCGAAGTGGACCTCCATCTCCATTTCGTTTTCGACGAGCCGCGCTTCGAACGTCAGCAGCGTTCTGCGGATCAGCTCATTGATGTCGAAGACCTCGAAGTTCAGCTGGATCGTGCCGGATTCGATGCGGGCAAGGTCCAGAAGATCGTTGACGAGCGTGACCATGCGGCGCGTCTCGTTCAGCACGATGCCGATGTATTCGGGATAGTTCTCCGGCGGGATCGTGCCGTCCTGCATCGCCTCCAGAAAGCCCTTCATCGAGGTCAGCGGGCTGCGGAGCTCGTGGCTGACGTTTGCGACGAAGCTTCGGCGCGTGTCCTCGAGTCCTCTTAACTGCTCCGCCATCTCGTTGAGGCTCTTGCCGAGCTGCGCGGCTTCGTCCCTGCCCTCAACCGGAATGCGCGTCGAAAAATCCCCGCGCGAATAGCACTGCACGGCGTGATTCATTTCGATGAACGGATTGATGACGCGGTATGCGGTATAGTAGGAAACAACGCCGGAGCCGATGAGCGCGAATACGCTGATCAGAACGGTCCAGAGGATCATGGCGCCGAGCTGCGAACGGATCGGCGTCAGATCGCCGGAAACCAGCAGTACGCCGCTTGCAACGTCGTTTTCAACGGTGCAGTACACGGTGAGCACGGGAAACGGACCGGGTCGGAAATACCTGCGCATGGTCCTTCCGATCGGATCGGCGTCTGCCCGGACCGAGGAATAGGCGGTATCCGAAAGCGACTGCGAAGCGTATGCATCCCAGCGTGTATCTGCATAATAGGCGGTAACGTTGTTGTGATCGCCGATGCGTTCAATAAGCAGATCGTTGTCCTGTGCAAGATATTTGAGATGCGTTTCCGTATCGCCCGCGCCGGAAGCGATCACGGCGCGCGCGTTCTGCGCGTATCGATTCAGCTGTGTTCCGTACTCCCCGATCCTGCCCGCATACACGATGACCGCAAGCACGACGCCGATCAGAAGGATCGCGACCGCGACGGTCGTGCACTGCATGAACATCATGCGGGAAAAGATGGTACGGAACCGATTCTTCCGCATGAAGCTCCTTAACTGTGGACGTCGAATTTATATCCCACGCCCCAGACGGTGCGAAGCTGCCAGCTTTCACGCTCGCCGAGCTTCTCGCGGATGCGCTTGACGTGGACGTCGACCGTGCGGGAATCGCCGAAGAAGTCGAATCCCCACACCTGCTCCAGAAGCTGCTCGCGCGTAAACACCCTGCCGCTGTGGGATGCGAGGAAGTACAGAAGCTCGATCTCCTTCGGAGGCATTTCGAGCGTTTCGCCGTCGAGGGTCACCGAATAGTTTTCCAGCGAGATGGTCAGGTCGGGCAGCACGATCGTGCGCTCGCTCTCCGCAGTCGGCGCAAAGCGGCGAAGCACCGCCTTGATGCGTGCGACGAGCTCGTTGGAATCGAACGGCTTTGCGATATAGTCGTCCGCGCCGAGCTCCAGCCCGCGTACGCGTTCGCCCGTATCGCCCTTCGCCGTCAGCATGATGACCGGCGTGGAGCTTTCCTGACGGATCTCGTGCAGGATCGTCCAGCCGTCCTTTCCGGGCAGCATCACGTCGAGAACGACGAGCGTCGGCTTCGTGTTGCGGAATGCCTGCATCGCTTCGTAGCCTGTCGTGCAGGTTGCGACCGAAAAGCCCGCTTTCTTGAGATATAACTCGATGATCGCCAGAATGTTTCTGTCGTCGTCGATGACCAAGATCGTATTGTTGTCCATGAATACCTCCGTCAATCTTTCACTGTAACCGCAATGCCGTTTTCGAGAAGCAGGTCGGCCGTTACGCCGTTGCCGTCTCTCAGCGTTCCCGAAAACGTCCCGTCATAGATCCGCCCGCATCCGCAGGAGGGGCTTCGCGCCTTCAGGATCGCCTGTCCGCATCCGTAAAGCCGCGCCATGCGGAGCGTTTCCTCCGCGCCCGAGAAGAACGCGTCCGTGACGTCTCCGCCGTCTTTTGTCACAACACGCAAGCCGTCCGCCGTGCGCTCGGAAGGTACGCGCGGACACGGGAGCCCGCCCATCATTTCGGGGCATACCGGGATCGCTTCGCCCCGTTTCACAAGGGCAACGATCTCCGCATCCGGAACGATCACGCCGTCATACCGGCACCGGTATCCGGCAAGGCACGCGCTGACGATAATCATTGCATGTTACCTTTCTATAGTTATACATATATTAGCACAACTTCGGTCCTTTGTCTATACTTTGTTCATAAAAAACAGGCAGTTAAATCCTGCCTGCACGGTTTTTGCACCAGAAAGGGTTGCTTGTTCAGTGCTTTTTCCGTTCGATCAGCGACGCATAGCGATCCTTTACGCGCTTTGCAATGCCGCTCCACGGGACCGGGATCGTCTCCCTCGCACGCGCGCCGACCGCGTCTGCCGTTTTCAGCGCGCGCTCCATGCACGCTGCGATGTCCTCCGGCGTGTTCTCGCAAAGAAAGCCGTTAACGCCGTCCTGTACGCCCTCCGCGGCGCACGATCCGCGAATGAGCAGGCTCGGCGTTCCCGCAGCCGCAGCCTCGCGCACGACCATCGGCGCGTTGTCGTACAGCGACGGAAACACGAACAGGTCCGCTCTGGCATAGAGCCCTTTCAGGCTTTCCCGGTCTGCGATGTGACCGGTAAAGACGGCTTTGTCTTTGAGCCCGAGCGAATGCGCAAGCGCCTTCATCTTGTCCGCGTCGGGTCCCTGTCCCGCAAATACGATGCGGAAATCCGCGCCGGTCTGCTGATACAGCGACGCCGCTCTGAGGATGCTGTCGGTGTTCTTTTTGAAATTCTGCTGTCCCACGAACAGGAACACCGGTCCCTTGCCGAGCCCATACTGCGTCTCCGCCCGCTCCGCGTCCTCACGCGTCGGATACCACAGGTTTGTGCCGTTCGGCATAACGACGATGTCGCCTTTGTAGCCGTACCCTTCGAGGACCTCCGCCGTCGCGTCGTTGACCGTCCAGACCTCGTCGCATTTGTTGTAGAACTGAACGATGCGCTGCACGACCGCAGCGGCGATCACTTCGCTGCGCGTCTTTGCAAGGATGTCGTCGTAGTATTTGGAATGCAGGGTCGCCACAAGCGGGATCCCGCGCTCATGCGCGATGCGCGTGGCTTCGATCGCGGAGACGAACGGCGTGTGCGCGTGTACGATATCGAACGGAATGCCGCCGAGATTGTGCTGAAACGACAGATCAAATGCGGAAAGCCCGAGGCTGTACGCCTCCTTCGGGATCGGAAGGCTTGCATACTGCACGACGGGAAACGGCTCCGGCGCCGCGTCCCGATACTGCCTGCCGGTGTTTTCGGGCGCAATGTAATAGCAGTCCTCGCCCGCTTTCGTCAGCTCCTCGCAGTAGGCGCGCACGACCATGCCGACGCCGTCGATGTGCGGCGGATACACTTCGCAAAACTCGCCGATGATCATCCGATCCGTCCTTTCTTAATTTTTTCTGAATTATAACATAAGCGGAACCGTTTTACAACCGGTTCCGCATGGTTTCACAGAAATTCCCAAATTTTGACACGCGTCAGTTCCGGACGACCTGAAACAGATAGAACTTGAGATAATCCGTCTCCGGCACGTTCCAAAGGATCGGATGGTCGGGCGCCTGCTGCCGCTGCTCGATCTGCCGGAGCTGCACGCCCGCGTCAGATGCCGCGTGTTCGAGCATGCGTTCAAAGAGCTCGGTCGGCATGAAATGGCTGCAGGACGCCGTCGCAAGATACCCGCCGGGCGGCAGAAGCTTCAGCGCCGCGGAGTTGATCTCGCGGTAGCCGCGCTCGGCGCTGTTCACCGTTTTACGGGACTTGGTGAATGCAGGCGGATCGAGAATGATCAGATCATACGGTTTCCTGCCCTCCTCAAGCAGCTTGGTGAGAAGGTCGAACACGTCCGCCATGATAAAGTCCATGCGGTCTGTCAGCCCGTTGCGTTCGGCGTTTTCCCTCGCCATCGCGATCGCCGTTTCGGAGATATCGACCGCCGTCACGTGTGCCGCGCCGCCCATCGCCGCGTTCAGCGCGAACGAGCCGGTGTGCGTAAAGCAGTCGAGCACCCTGCGGTCTTTGGAGATCCTGCGCACCGCAAGGCGGTTGTATTTCTGATCGAGGAAGAAGCCGGTCTTCTGCCCGTTTTCGACGTCGACGAGGTATTCGATCCCGTTTTCGACGATCGAAGTGACGGCGCTTTCCGGCGTCGGAAGTCCTTCGATCGAAAACCAGCCCTTCCCCTGCTCCATACCCTCGAGCGACCGGATCGCGGCGTCGTTGCGCTCGAACACGCCGCGGATGCCCGCGCCGTCCTCGTTCAGCACCTCGACAATCAGCGGGAACAGGACGTGCTTGATGCGTTCGATCCCGACCGACAGCGTCTGCGTGACGAGAAGGTCGTTGAACCGGTCGACGGTCAGCCCCGGAAACGCGTCCGCTTCGCCGAAGATCACGCGGCAGCAGGAGACGTCGCCGCCCATGACCGCTTTGCGGTAATCCCACGCATAGCGGATGCGCCGCTTCCAGAACGCTTCGTCGAACCGGTCGTTGGCGTTTCGCGAGACAAGTCGGATCCGGATCTTGGACTGCAGGCTCAGAAAGCCTGTTCCGAGATACTTTCCCTTTTCGGACACCGCATCCACAAGCGCGCCGTTTTCCGGCTCGCCCTCCGTTGCGAGGACCTCCGCTTCGTAGATCCAGGGATGTCCGCCTTCGACCCAGCGCGTACCCTTTGCCGTGATCGTGCACTTAGGAAACGCCCGTTGTGTTTTCATGCCTTTTCCCCGCCTTTGCTGTATTTGATTTAGTATAGCACATCTGCGCGCAAAAGAAAAGACCTCCTCCCGACGGGCGGGAGGAGGTTCGGTTCACAGTGTTTATTTGAATGCGACCATCGTGTTTGCGATCGTCATCGTGGTCATGAGAAGCGCGTTCAGCACGGCGGGCAGCCAGATGCTGCCGGTCTTCTTGTAGAGGTTGCGCGAGATGATCGCCGCGATCGACAGCGTCGGGATCATCGCAACGAGAACGATGCCGGAAAGCGCCGAGCCGGGATGCGCCGCAACGCCGGTCGTGAACAGCGTGCCGTACTGATGTATGAGCCACAGGAGTCCGCCGCCCGCATTCAGCGCGATCGCAAGGAGATATCCCTTGACGCCCTGCATCTTCTCGGTGTTCGTGTTGATCGTGATCGCCGCCGTGGAAACGACGTAGTACGCAAGGAACGTCGGGAAATACTTCAGGATCGTCGGACAGATATTGAAGTCGAAGGTCTTGAACGCAAAGGTCCAGATGCGGAAGTCCGCCTTGAAGATGAGGTCCACAAGGAACAGAACGCCGTATGCAACCGCATAGGTAATGATCGCGATCAGGATCGAAAGCAGGATCTTGACAGGATTGAACGTGACGCCGTAGTGTTTGAACGTAACACCCTTATCTGCCTTGCTGACCACATACACGACGCTCATGGCAAGCAGCGAGATCGCCGCGCAGGCAATGGTCCAGTACGCAATACTGTTGACGCCGAGCGCGTTCCAGAACAGTCCGGTTTCATACATCGAGTTGTGCGTAATGAGCGCAAGCGCCGTGCCTGCGATCATGACGCAGATGCTTCCCGTAAGGATCGCTTTGCGGTTTTCCTTCTTGACGAGGCTGTAGATAAAGCCGACAAGTCCCGCAACAGCAAACGCACAGCCCGCGTATGTAAGGACGCCGAGCATCTCCGCTCCGCCGTCCATCAGCGGTGAGAAGAAGATGCCGGGCACCAGAATGAGGCACAAAAGCAGCGCGAACGTGCCGATCTTCGAGCCGGTCCCTTCGAGGGATGGCAGCGGTTTCAGCTCCGTCTTGACCTTATTGAAGAACGGCAGCTCGATGAGCAGCGACGCGATACCGATGATGAGGAATACGAAGCCGACGAGCGCGACGCACTCAAAGACTTCCTTGAGCTGCCAGACCTGGCTGTTCGCGTCGATCGCGTTGAGGTCCTTGTTATAATCCTTGAACGCTTCGGTGTAGAATTCCACCGCGTTCGCCGTCGTGTTCTTGCTGAAGTGGTTCCACGGATGCGTCTGCGCCGGCTCGTAAATGATGCGCCTGCCGCCGTCCGCGGTCTCATACCAGGTATTCGCCTGCGCAGGTTCGGTCTGTCCAAGGAAGGTCATGCCGTCCGGCGTGGAAACATAGTCCTTATGGCGGACAGTGCCTTCGGGATCATCCGGCGCGTTGAAGAAAAACTCGTCGAACTGCGCGGCAACCTTGCCCTGCGTACGTCCGCCGCCGAGCATGTCCGCCGTCGCAGCATCGATACCGAAGATGCCGGTATAGGAGAAATCGGAGCCCTCAGTGAGCCCGCAGTAAATTTTACGGATACCCGTCGCCATTGCTTCCTGTTCATCCATGGCAAGCGCCATCGTGCTGCCGAAGCCGCCCATCGAGTGACCGGTCACGCCAATGATGCCGTTGCCCGCCTCATCCTTCAGAACGTACGGCTGTTCGTACATATAGGCAACCGCGTCATGCATGGAATTGACCCAGAACGGCGCCCATGCCTGCAGGAATACGCCGAACGGTGCATACTGTTCGTAAGCTGCGTTGTCGAGATCGGAATGACCGTGGTCATACTGATCGAGCGCAAGCACGACATAGCCGCGGCGCGAAAGTTCGATCGCGTTCGCGTCCTGCATCTCCGCGGAGTTCAGATAGCCGTGCGTGACGATAATCGTAGGACGCGGGTTATCTGCCCCTGCCCCCTTCGGCATGTACAGAAGACCGCTAAGTTTGCCGTTTGCCGCATCAAAAGAAATGCGCGAGACTTTCGTTCCCATCGCGCCCGCATTGAAAACGGACGCCAGAATGCTGCCGATCAGGATCAGCGCGAGCCCGATGCAGATCGCGATCAATGCTCTTTTTTTCATTACATTTCCTCCCTCTGTTCGTTATATTGTTTCCTGCGGAAACATTACAAGTGTATTATACATCATGCTGTGCCGAAACGCAAGAGATTTTATATGATATATGCATATTGTTCATAAAATTCGATTACGGTGTTGCGGATTGCCGGCATTCTTGCTATACTGAATGCGGAGAGTTTGAAAAGGGGGATCCGGTCGTGAAGCTTGAATGGATGGGACCGCACCGTGAGATCGTCGAAGCGCTGATCCGCTACTGCAATATCTATGCGGGCGTATACCGCAAAGAAAAGATGAACTTCCGCGGGATCACCTATTCCTACGCGCAGATCCAGGTCCTGGAGTATCTTCTGGAGAACGAGGAACGAAACGAGAACATGTCCTCGATCGCGCACCGTCTCGGCATTACGCGCAGCAATTTCACGAAGATCATTTCGCGGCTTTCCAACAAAGGACTGGTCGAAAAGGTCCGCATGCCCGGAAGCCGCCGCGATCTCAACGTGATCGTCAACGATCTCGGCCGCGAGCTGTACGAGGATTATTCCAAAAGCATCCTGAAGCGTCATTTTGATCCGATGTTCCGCGATCTGGATAAGCTTTCTCCGGAGGACCGCGTCCATGTCCGCGACGCGCTGTTTCACGCAATGCGCAACCGCAATGCGCAGCAGAACGCCGACCCGGACCGGAAGTGACTGCGATTTCAACATATTTCCAAAATTAGGGGTTGACTTTTTCTGTACCCCATCGTATAATAAATTTTGCGCGGCAGTGCTGGAATTGGCAGACAGGCACGTTTGAGGTGCGTGTGCGCAGGCGTATGGGTTCAAGTCCCATCTGCCGCACCAAAAATAAATGACCATCCCTTGCGGATGGTCATTTATTTGTATAGATGGAAGGGACTTGAAGGGCGACGTCGTCCGTCCTGCGGACGGAAAGACGACGGAGCCACGGCTTTGCGGCGAGGCGATTCCGCACAGCGCGGAGCGCAAGCGGAAGACGCCGATTCCACAGCCGCAAAGAAGTCCCATCTGCCGCACCAAAAATAAATGACCATCCCTTGCGGATGGTATTTGTTTTTGATTTGAATAGGTCGGGACTTGAAGGGCGACGTCGTCCGTCCTGCGGACGAAAAGACGACGGATCCACGGCTTTGCGGCGAGGCGATTCCGCGCAGTGCGGAGCACAAGCGGAAGACGCCGATTCCACAGCCGCAAAGAAGTCCCATCTGCCGCGATGCACTTTCCTTTGCGCCTGCGCGCATGAACGGGGGCTTGAAATGAATCGGGTGCGCATGCTATAATAACGCCGTGCAGCGAATCGAAATCGTTCATCCGTTCCCCCCGTTCTTTCGGGCGGATTCGCATATCCTGATCCTCGGCAGCTTTCCGTCGGTCAAATCCCGCGAACAGCTGTTCTTTTACGGGCACCCGCAGAACCGGTTCTGGCGTGTGATCGCCGCCGTGTTCGAGGACGAAACGCCCGTCTCGATCCCGGAAAAGCGTATGTTTTTGGAACGTCACCGCATCGCGCTCTGGGACAGCATCGGGCGCTGCACCATCGAGGGCAGCGCGGACAGTTCGATCCGCGACGTCGTGCCCAACGACCTTTCCGTCATCGTAAACGGCGCGCCGATCGCCGCGATCTTCTGCAACGGCAAACAGTCCTTTGACTGCTACATGCGGTATATCTATCCCGCGCTGCGTCGCGAAGCCTCCGTTCTCCCCTCCACCAGTCCCGCCAACGCCGCCTGGAGCTTCGATCGTCTCGCAGACGCGTGGCGCGTGATCCGTACCGTATAACTGCCGTTCGGATGATATATTCCCGCAGGATCGTTTCAAAAGTTTAAAACAGTCTTGAATTATTCGATTTCCATGTTATAATGATCCCATTGTCTGGATTATAAGGGGTAAATTTGTATGAACATTACCGTTGTGTGCGACGTGCTCGGGGAAGCGAATAACGGCACGACGATCGCAGCGCTGAACCTGATCCGCGCCATGAAGGAGCGCGGTCATACCGTCCGTGTGGTCTGTCCGGATCAGAACCGGAAGGACCTGGACGGCTTTTATATCGTGCCGACGCGCAATTTCGGACCGCTGATCAACAGATATCTCAAAAAGAACGGCGTTTCGATCGCCCGTCCGGATCCGAAGATCATCAGCGAAGCGATCGAGGGCGCCGACGTCGTGCATTTCATGACGCCGTTTTCCCTGTCCCGCAAGGCGATCAAGCTGGCAAAGAAGAAGAACATTCCGTTGACCGCCGGCTTCCACTGTCAGGCGGAGAATTTCACCTCGCATCTCTTTTTGAAGGATTCCAAGATCATCAACCGGCTGTTCTATCATACGGTCTGGGGCATTGCGTATCACAACTGCACGCGGATCCACTACCCGACCCAGTTCATCCGCGACACCTTCGAGCATACCATCCGCAGCGAGACGCCGGGCGTTGTGATCAGCAACGGCGTGAACAAGGCGTTTCATCCGGTCGAGGTCGAACCCGATCCGAAGTATGACGGCAAGATCGTAATCCAGTTCACGGGACGGCTCAGCAAGGAAAAAACGCACAAGGTCCTGATCGACGCGGTCGCGCTGTCGAAGTACCGCGACCGGATCCAGCTCGTCTTTGCGGGCATCGGTCCGCTGCACGACAAGCTCGAAAAACGCGGACAGAAGCTTCCGAATCCGCCGGAGTTTCATTTCTTCTCGCGCGAGGACCTTGTCAGGCAGCTCAACCGGGCGTATCTGTATGTCCATCCCGCCGAGATCGAGATCGAAGCGATCGCCTGTCTCGAAGCCATCGCGTGCGGTCTCATCCCCGTCATCGCGAACTCGCCGCGCAGCGCGACGCGCTACTTTGCGCTCGACGAGCGCAACCTGTTCCACAACAAGGATGCAAAGGACCTCGCAAAGCGCATCGACTACTGGATCGAGCATCCCGAGGAGAAGAAAGCGCTTGCCGAACGCTACAAGGGCTTTGTGGAACAGCACGAATACGAACACTGCATGGACCGGATGGCGGAAATGCTGTCCGACGCGGTAAAGGAGCATCAGCATGAGTAAGATCCATGAACCGAAGCGTGTCATCTATTACCGTGACGCCGAAAGCGAAGACTACGCAGGGACCAACATCAATACCAAGGCGGTCGGCGCGGATTTCCCGTTCGCTCCGATCGGTGTGATCTGGAAGTTCCTTGCGTTTATCGCATACTATGTGATCGCGATCCCGCTCGTATTCTTTTACTGCTACGTCGTCTGCGGCTTCCGCGTGAAGAACCGCAAGGCCGTCCGGAAGATCCGGAAGGGCGGATTCTTCCTCTATGCGAACCATTCGCACTTCACCGACGCGTTCCTTGCTCCGATCGTGGCGTTTCCGAAGCGCGCATACGTCATCGTCGGACCCGATACGGTCTCCATCAAGGGGCTCCGGAATTTCGTGCAGATGGTCGGCGCGATCCCGATCCCGCAAAGCGTGAAGGGCATGGCGTCGTTCCTTGACGCGGTCCGCCTGCGCACCGAGGAAAAATGCTGCATCAGCGTGTTCCCCGAGGCGCATATCTGGAACTACTGCACGTTCCTGCGGCCGATGAAAAGCGGTTCGTTCCGCTACCCCGTCCACCTCGGCGTGCCGAGCGTCGCCGTCGCGGTGACGTACCAGCAGCGGAAGCTCCCGTTTATCCGGCAGCCGAAGCGCACCGTGTTCATTTCGGATCCGTTCTATCCCGACGACACGCTTTCCGCAAAGGAAGCGCAGAGAAAGCTGCAGAACGAGGTCGAGACGTTTTTGAAGGACAAGCTCGAGACCTATTCCGTTTATAAGTACTTCGACTACCGAAAGTCGGAAGAAACAGGGGGCTGTTCAAAAACGCTTTGAACAGCCACAATGAATTCTCGCTTCGCTCCGTGAATTGTCCTTTGGACATGAATTTCCCCTCGCGGGGAATGAATTGACGCCGAACGGCGTCATGAAGGAAGATTTTCCGTCCGGAAAATCCACATGCATGTGACCTTTGGTCACAATTCATGCCGAAGGCAATTCATGGCGCAGCCAATTCATGCGGCATAGCCGCAATTCATCGGGGATGTTAAAAACTGACAATCAGTTTCTTAACATCCCCTTTTTTATGCGAAATCGTTGCCTTTTGCTTCCCCGTTTTGTATAATAGGAATATCTGTGACGGGGAGGAACGGACATGATCACACAAAAACTGTTCGGCGTGACAAAGGACGGGCACAAAGTCCATGCTTACACGATCACAAACGAGCGCGGGATCTCCGTGACCGTGCTCGATTACGGCGCGACGCTGCAGTCGGTCGTGCTGCCGCACATGGGAAAAGCCGTCGACGTCGTGCTCGGATATGACACGGTCGCGGAATATGAGCAGAACGACGGATACCTCGGCGCTTCGATCGGACGGTTCGCCGGCCGTATACCGGGCTCGCTTCTCAGAGTCGGCGATGAAGTCTGTTCCGTCACCGCAAACGAGGGGCTGAATCATCTGCACGGCGGCAGGGTCGGCTTCGACAAGCGTATGTGGTTCACGGACGTCGGCAATGATGCCGTCATGTTCACGATCGATTCAAAGGACGGCGAGGAAGGATATCCGGGCGATCTCCGCTGCACCGTCACATATACACTGTCCGGCGATACGCTGACATACGCCTATACCGGCAAGGCGAACCGCATGACCGCGTGGAATCCGACGAATCACGCGTACTGGAACCTGAACGGACACGAGACGGGAGGCGCCCGTCTGCACTGGCTCGAGATCCCCGCAAACCGCTATGTGCCCGTACGCCCCGACAAGATCCCGATCGCGCTTGAAGCGGACACGGCGGATACGCCGTTTGACTTCCGTTCGTCCCGGATCATCCTGGGCTCGTACGATCACAGCTTCATCCTTTCCGGTGGTCCGATCCGGCTGTCCGGCAATCAGGGGATCCGCATGGAGATCACGACCGACTGCAAGGCTGTCCAGTTCTATGACGCGGAATATCTCAGCGAGCGCAAGGGCAAAGGCGGCGCCGTCTATCGCCCGTTCGGCGCGGTCTGTCTGGAAACGCAGGGACGGCAGACGCTTCGCGGGAATTCGGTTTACGAGGAAAATATCCTGTATGAAGGGCTGCCGCAGACGCGCACGACACAGATCCGATTTTTGTACACGGAGGGTTGAATATGGAATCCATCGAAAACATGCGGAATGAATTCAGAACCGTCTTCGGACGCGACGCCGTGCGGGCGTTCACGTCCTGCGGTCGAAGTGAGCTTGTCGGCAACCACACCGACCATCAGCACGGACTCGTGCTTGCCTGCGGCGTGAATCTGTCCGCCGTGGCGCTTGCCGCGCCGAACGACCGGGACGAGATCCGTCTGGTCTCGAAGGGCTTCCCTCCCTGCTCCGTTGCGCTGAACGCACTCGACCCCGATCCGAAGGAATACGGCACGACGACGGCGCTTTTGCGCGGGGTGCTGAGCGGGATCGTGCAGCGCGGCGCATACCCGTTCGGGCTTGATATCTACGTCGTGTCCAACGTGCTCTCCGGCAGCGGATTAAGCTCCTCCGCGGCGATCGAAGTCCTGCTTGCGGGCGTGATGGAAGGATTTTATCTCGACGGCGATCTTGACGAGATCGCGCTTGCCGTGATCGGGCAGCGCGCCGAAAACGTGTATTTCGGAAAGCCCTCGGGTCTGCTCGATCAGATGGCGTGCGCGCTCGGCGGCATTCAGTTCTTCGACTTTGCCGATCCCGCCGTGCCGACCGCGGAACGTGTCGATTTTGATTTCTCCGGCAGCGGTCACGCGCTCGTCATCATCGATTCCGGCGCGGATCACGCAAACCTGACCGACTGCTACGCCGCGATCACGCGCGAGCTTTCCGCGCTTGACGGATTCTTCGGCGCGACGGCGCTGCGCGACGTGTCTGAGGACGATTTCTACGCCGCTCTGCCGGTGCTCCGCCGCATGTTCGGCGACCGCGCCGTGCTCCGCGCGATGCACGTCTTCGATGAAAACAAGCGCGTGCTGGAAGCCAAATCCGCGCTGGAGCGGAACGACTTTTCCGCCTTCCTTGCCGCGCTGAACGCGTCCGGCGAATCGTCCTACACGATGCTGCAGAACGTCATTGCCGAGGGGCACGAAAACGCGCAGGCGGTCGCGTTTACGATCTGTTACGCGAAAAAGCTTTTGCACGGACGCGGCGCGGTGCGTGTGCACGGCGGCGGGTTTGCCGGAACGGTGCTTGCGATCGTGCCGAACGACATGCTCGACGAATTCTGCGCGGGCATGGACCGCGTGCTGACGCCGGGCGCATGCCATCCGCTTTCGGTGCGCAGGCGCGGCGTTTATGAGCTGCATACGGAGGGCTGAGGCTATGCGCAAACGGTTCTGGATCGCGCTGTTCGTCTTCAGTCTGATCGGACAGGTCGCATGGGTCGTTGAAAACATGTATTTCAACGTCTTTATCTACCACATGTTCAACGCGTCGCAGAGCGATATCGCGCTGATGGTGCAGGCAAGCGCCGTTTCCGCGACGCTGACAACGCTGCTGATCGGCGCGCTCTCCGACCGGCTCGGCAGGCGCAAGGCGTTCATCACGATCGGCTACATCCTCTGGGGGATCTCGATTTTGTGCTTCGCCGCGCTGCGCGTCGACTGGATCGCAAAAGTGTTCCCCGCCGCTGCGCAGAACGCCGCAAAAGCCGCTTCGATCGGCGTCACGCTTGTGATCGTATTCGACTGCATCATGACGTTTTTCGGCTCGACCGCAAACGACGCGTGCTTCAACGCCTGGCTCACAGACAGCACGGACGATACGAACCGCGGCAAGGCGGAAGGCGTCAACGCCATGATGCCGCTCGTCGCGATCCTCGTCGTATTCGGCGGGACCATGTGGACGCAGAAGGACAATGCCGCGCACTGGACGATCCTGTTCCTGATCATCGGAGGGATCGTGCTCGTTTCGGGCGTGCTCGGTTTTTTCCTGATCGACGAAAAGCCGCAGACCGGTCTGTGTCCGGACGGATACTTCCGAACGCTGTTTTACGGCTTCCGTCCGCGTGTCATCCGCGAAAACCGGGATCTGTACGTTTCGCTGATCTTCTTCACCGTCTTCGGGATCTCGATCCAGGTCTTTATGCCGTACCTGATCCTGTACTATACCGAGGCGCTGCATCTTGACAACTATGTGCTGATCATGGCGCCGGCGATCGTACTCGCCGCCGTCGCGACCGCGTTCTACGGACGTCTGTACGACAGGATCGGGTATCGGAAATCGCTCGTTCCCGCGCTGCTCGTTCTGCTCGCGGGCTATGCCGTCCTCTATCTGTTCCGCAACACCGCGCTCGTGTTCGTCGGCTCGCTGCTGATGATGTGCGGATATCTTTCCGGCATGGCCGTGTTCGGCGCGCGCATCCGCGACTGTACGCCGACCGGCATGGCAGGCAGGTTCCAGGGACTTCGCATCATCGGACAGGTCCTGATCCCCGGCGTCGTCGGTCCCGAGATCGGCAAACTCGTGCTGATGGGCGCGGAAACGGTCAAAAACGACGACGGCACGTTTTCGTTCATTCCGAATGCGAATATCTTTTTGTGGGCGGGCGTCGTGCTGCTGCCCGTCGCCGCGTTGAGCATTTTGCTGCTCCTTCGCCGCAGGGAGGACGCGAACCATGCTTAACGCCTATCCGCGTCCGCAGCTCCGACGCGAAAGCTTCATCAATCTCAACGGCGCGTGGGACTTTGCCGTCACGGACGGCGGGTATCCTGCGCGCTTTTCGGACAAGATCAACGTCCCCTATCCGCCCGAAGCGCCGCTGTCCGGCGTCTGCCGCCGCATCCGTCCCGACGAGACGATGTGGTACCGCCGCCGCTTTCCGCGTCCCGAACATACGGAAGGCGAGCGCGTGATCCTGCATTTCGGCG
Organism: uncultured Clostridia bacterium; assembly: GCA_947166925.1. Taxonomy (GTDB): domain Bacteria; phylum Bacillota; class Clostridia; order Christensenellales; family CAG-138; genus UBA3792. The sequence continues at coordinate 19,907 of CAMVGD010000017.1, forward strand.
CAGTCGATCAGATCGCCGAGGTGCTTCTGAACGGAACGCTACTCGGGCGTCACGCAGGCGGGTATCTGCCGTTCTTCTTCGACGTCACCGACGCGCTGCAGGACGACAACGAGCTCGTCGTCAACGCGATCGACACGCTCGACCACACCTTTCCGTGGGGCAAGCAGAAGCAGAAGCCGGGCGGCATGTGGTATACGCCGTTTTCCGGCGTCTGGCAGACGGTCTGGATGGAGGTCGTCCCCGCGGTCTATGTCACGGATCTGAAGCTCACGCCGCAACTTGACGCGATCACGATCGCGGTCGGGACGAACGCGCCGTTCCCCGGCGCCGTCCTTACAATCGAAACGCCGAACGCGCCGATCCGTGTCGACATGCGCGCTCCCGAAGTCACGGTTCCCATCCCCGATCCGCGTCTGTGGACGCCCGAAACGCCGCATCTGTACCCGTTTACGGTGCAGTGCGGCGCAGATACCGTCCGCTCCTATTTTGCGCTGCGAACGATCTCTCAGGGCGTCGTAAACGGCGTGCCGCGGCTGCTTCTGAACGGAAAGCCGTATTTCTTCCACGGTCTTCTGGATCAGGGTTATGATCCGGGCGGGCTCTGTCTGCCGCCGGACGACGAAGGGTACGCACGCGACGTTCTTGCCGCAAAAGCGCAGGGCTTCAATACGCTTCGCAAGCACATCAGGATCGAACCGCTTCCGTTCTACGAAGCGTGCGACCAGCTCGGCATGCTGGTGATCCAGGACTTCGTGAACAACGGCAAATACCGATACCTGCATGATACCGTGCTTCCGACGATCGGATTCAAGCGGCTGCGCGAAGAAGGAGCCGACCGCAAAAATCCCGCGCAAAGCATATTTCTGGCGACTGCCGAAGGGACGATCGCGCATCTTTATAACGCACCGTGCATCGCCGGCTGGACGATCTTCAACGAGGGCTGGGGGCAATTCTCGGCAGATCGCGTATATGATACGCTGAAGCCGCTCGATCCGACCCGGTTCTTTGATACGACCTCCGGCTGGTTCCGCAAAAAGAAAAGCGACGTACGGAGCGAACACGTGTACTTTCACAAATTCCGGACGGAGCGCTCGGAAAAACCGCTGCTGCTTTCGGAATTCGGCGGCTACGTCCTTACGGACGATCCCAAGCGGAAATACGGCTACAAGTTCTTTGCGGATCGCGACGCCTATCAGAAGGCGGTGTCGCAGCTGTACCGCGACGAGATCCTGCCCGCGATCCCGCAGGGATTATGCGGCGCGATCTATACGCAGCTGACCGACGTGGAAAGCGAGGAAAACGGCATTCTTTCGTATGATCGTTCCACGGTCAAAACGGATCCGGACGAAATGCGGGCGATCGCGGCAGAGCTGATGAACGCGATCCGATGACAGCAAAAAACAGACGCTTTGCGGCATAGGAGCCGGAAGCGTCTGTTTTGATACTTTTATTTCGCATCATCCGCAGCGCAGCAGCGAATGCCCTTCCTCCTGCTGCAGTTTTGCCGTCACCAGCACGCTGCAGGTCGTCTCTGCGGAGCCGTCGGCGCTGTATATGCGGATCGTCGCCGTGCCCGGGCTGAGCGCGGTCAGGCGCCCGTCGCGATCGACCCGGACGACAGCCGGATCGGAGCTTTCAAAGCGCAGCTCACCGGTCGGAACATCGGACGGCGTGACCGTCACCTGCAGATCGGCGGCTTCGCCTGTTAACAGCTCGATCACCGTTTCCGCAAGAACGATCTGCTGTACGGAGAGCACCTCGCTGTCCGTGATTGCCGCCGGCGCAGACGAAGGGCTTGCCGCGGGGATCGCGCGCGTCTCCAGCGGCGCGCCGCAGACGCTGCAGAAAAGCGTCTCCTCCCCCGCCTCGTCCGGTCCCGCCGCCTTCGTGACGGTCCAATCCCCGGGCGTATGCCCCGCCGCGGGGATCGTTTCGATGTAGGTGTCGCCGCAGAACACACAGGTATAGACCGCCTTCCCCGCTTCCGTGCAGGTCGCCTGCACGATGTCTTCGGCGTACTTGTGCTGCGGTTTTGTATAATCGTCGCGGTAGGTATAGCCGCAGGTTTCGCAGGTATAGGACGTATAGCCCCAGGCCGTGCAGGTCGGTTCCGTAACGACCGAACGATAGGAAGGCGCTTCGCAGGATTCCGGACGCATCGGGACTGCAGTGTTGCGGTAGGTGAAATCGAAGTGCAGCTCTTTGTTGTGCGTCAGATAACAGTCTCCCGCGCAGTTTTCGCCGATGATCGCTTCGCAATACGCACGCTTCGAGGGCGTGACCTCAAAGAAGCGGATCTCCGCGTCGACGCTTGAATCCCGGATGAAATGCATCTTTCCTTTATAGCCGCGCCGCAGCTTGAACATGCCGACCATGCCGCCGTTGTGCGCATAACCGTAGATGTCGGCATATCCGCGCGTGTACGCCGTGCAGTCCTTGATGTTGCCGCAGCCCGAAGCATAGACGCCGCCGAGGAATTCCTCGCAGAGAACGTCCGGATTGACGTCGAGGAATACGAGCTCCGCCTCGACCGCGCACTGCTCGAAATCGCTGCCTTCGGAGAACCCGACGATCCCGCCGACGCCGCAGTTTATCGCGGAAATCGTCATCGTGCTGCGCACGGACACCGTGCAGTCTGAGATCACGGTGTTCTTTGCGTATCCTGCGATCGCGCCGGAGAAGCAGTTCCGATCCGTTTCGATCGCGATCTTCACGTTCAGCAGCGTCAGGTCCCTGATCTGCGCGTCGGTCACGACGGAGAACAGTCCGGCGCACGACGTGTCGTATTCGACGCGGTTGCCGTCATAGGTCACGGCCGTATCTTCGCCGGTCCGCGTGACGGTCAGGTTCCCGATCGTGTGCCCCGCGCCGTCAAATGTTCCGGAAAACGGGATCGGCGTCCACGGCTCGCCGCAAAGATCGATGTCCGCCGTCAGCACATAGCTGCCGGACGGCGCGTCCGCAATGCGCATCAGGTCTTCGCGCGTGGCAATTTCCACGGCGTCCTCTTTTGCGTCCGCTGCGGGAAACACCGCGCAGAGCAGCAGTATGACGATCATAAGCACGGAGATCTTTTTCATCCGGTATCCTCTCTTTCCCGACGTCCAAAGATTATTATCAGTATACCATACGGATCCGGTTCCGTAAATGCCTCAGCAAAAAAGGACCGCGATGCGGTCCTTTCCGTGTGTATCAAATGAATTAGTTGAGAGCGTCCTTCAGAGCCTTGCCTGCCTTGAATGCAGCTGCCTTGGTCGCCGCGATCTCGATCTCCTTGCCGGTTGCCGGGTTGTGGCCCTTGCGTGCCGGACGGGTCTTCGCTTCAAAGGTGCCGAAGCCGACGACGGAAACCTTCTCGCCTGCCTTGAGCGCATCGACGATGGTGCAAACAACCGCGTTCACGGCCTTCTCTGCGTCCTTCTTGGACAGCTCGCTCTTTTCCGCAACTGCTGCGATGAGTTCAGTTTTGTTCATGATTATTCCTCCGTAAATGATTTTCAAAAGTTAAGTTACTCTTAACGAGCAGAGCCTATTTTACCAATCAAATCTGCATTCGTCAAGACCCAAATTGCCATTTTATTCGGAAAACAGGGATTTTTTTGCCTGTTCCCAATACTTGTCCTGTTCCGAAAGCGGCAAATCCGCAAGTTCCTTTCCGTCGGCTGCCGCAAGCTCCTCCATTCTGCCGAATCGCCTGATAAACTTATCTGTCGCATCGTGAAGCAGCTGTTCGCCGTCCAGTCCGAGAAGCCGGATCACATTGACGATCGCAAACAGAAGATCTCCCGCTTCCTCATCGAGATCGCCCTCTCCGTTCATCGCCGCCCTGAGCTCGTCCAGTTCCTCGTACACCTTCGGCATGGCTTCCTCCGCGCTGTTCCAGTCGAACCCGACTTTGCGCGCGCGCTTTTGGACCTTGCTGCTTCGCAGCAGCGCAGGAAAGCGCTTCGGTACGGCGCACAGGACCTCCTTCTGCGTCTTCTGGTTCTTTTCCTTCTGCTTGAGCTCGTCCCAGCGCTTCAGCACGTCGGCGCTCGATTCCGCCTTTTCCGTGCCGAACACGTGCGGATGGCGATAGATCATCTTTTTGACGATGCCGTCCGCAACGTCCGTTTCATTGAACCGCCCCTGCTCGTCCGCGATCACGGAATGAAATACGACGTCCATCAGCACGTCGCCGAGCTCCTCGACGATGTGCGCGTCATTCTGTTCGTCGATCGCGTCGTTCAGCTCGTAGCATTCCTCGATGAGATCGGCCTTCAGGCTCTCATGCGTCTGCTCGCGGTCCCACGGACATCCGCCCGGCGCGCGGAGCCGGTGCATGACGGCGACGAGATCGTAGTATCCGTAGCGCGTACGCGTTTCAAACGCCGCGGGCTTCACGTACAGCACCGAGCCGGCAAACAGCGTCCGCCGCCGGTCGAGCTCCGAAAGCGGAAACGTGCGGTACGCATAGTGTCCGTCCGGCTGCAGGGTCGCAAGCGTGACCTGCCAGTCGTCCGGATAGATCTCGGAAAGCGCAAGCTTGACCTCTCCTGCGATGATCGGGCTGTCCAGCTCCTGCACAAGAAGCGGCACATCGGGATCGATCCGTTTCGGCAGCGTGCGCGCCGTAAAGGTCTGGGCGTCCTGGATCGCAGGAAACGCAGCCTTCGCATAGGAAACGCCCGGAAGCACGTCGACGCGGAAGCCCTTCTTTTTTGCGGCCTTCTCGATCGCCGGAAGCTGCGCAAAGCATCCGTCGCCCATGACGGCGTAAACACAGTCCCCGCCCGAGACGAGGCGCTCCGCGATCGCGTCGTTCAGCGCATCGAAATCCGCGGCGGTCTCATACAGATCGTCCATCGAAACAAAGGCAAGTCCGGCGTCCGCGACCGGCTTTGCGGACGGATGCTCCGTTGTTTGCAGATATAAGGTTTTTGCGCAAAGGATCGCGTCCCACGCGGCGCGGGTCAGCGTTTTCGGCGTGGAAAGCGGTGAAATCGTGATTGTTTTCATATTATCTCCTTGCAAAGCGGGCAAGCTTTCTGCCGCCCGGAATATAGGCGAGTTCTTCCTTGGTGAACATGGCGAACAGGAGTGTAAACAAGGCATATACGGCGATTGCGACGAAGACAGCGAGCAGTGTCGCCAGTCTTGACATCACGGGACCTTGGAAAAACGCCATACCCGACAACAGCTTCTGAACGCCCCATGCAGCGCCGCCCATCAAGGCAGACGCCGCGATCGGTTTCAGGAAGGTATCAAGCACATTGAGTTTCGCCTTCGTAACTCTGAGCAGCGCGATCATATCAAGAATCCCCGCAACGCCGAAACACGCCAGATTCGAAAACACCGCGCCTAATACATTGATCTTCGGAATCGGAATGCAGACCAGATTCACTACGACCTTCGTGATGCCGCCGATCAGCAGGAACAGGATCGGCAGCCAATGCTTACGCATGCCCTGCAGAGCGCCGGTCGCCGTCTGTGCGAGAGAAATGAAAATGACTGTGAATGCAGCAACGTGCATCAGCGGTTCGGCAATCGCCAACGCATCGAAAAAAGCAGGATCGTTTCGCATATACAGGAATTTGATGATCGGTCCCGCCAGTACGGACAAGCCGACGGCACACGGGACGCCGATCGCCATCGCGATCTTCAGCCCCAGCAAAGACAGATGCTGCATATCTTTTTGATCACGGCGGGCGCGCGCGGCCGAAATCGCCGGCACGATCGACATAGATATGCCGACGGTCATCGTGGCCGGAAGGTTGATAAGGGAACGCACGTAGCCCGAAAGCGCTGTAAAGCTGAGTTCTGCTGCGCTGTTTGTGAACCCTGCCTTTATCAGAAGATGTTCGATCATGAATGAGTCAAGCTGGTTGGCAAGCGGAAGAATCGAAGCTCCGATCGTGATCGGAACAGCGATAACCAGAAGATTGCCGAGAACTCTTTCATTCGGATGGGGATCTTCGATGACCGCAGTATATGCTTTTCTCGTACGCAGATAGAATATGATTATGATGACAAGCGCGAGGATCTCCGAGATCGTTACGCCGAGAAGCAGTCCCGCTGCGCTCGCGGCGTATCGAAACTCCGAACCCTCAAATCGCCGGTACAGATACCACGTGAGAAACAGTCCGAAAATAAACTTGAATACCTGCTCGGCAAGTTGGGATACGCTGGTCCCCGTCATGCGCTGAAGCCCCTGCAAATATCCGCGGAACGCACAGATCACGGAAACGAACAGCAGCGCCGGCGCAAGCGCCATCAGAGAATAACGGATACCGTCTTTTGCCTTGAGCAGCTCGGTACCGATCCAGTCCGCGCCGAAAAACATAAACGCAGATGTCACCGCGCCGATGAGAAGGAGCAGCAGAAGAGAACGCCGGAACACACGCTTTGCACCGTCGTAGTTGCCGACAGCGGCACGCTCCGCGACCATACGGGAAATTGCCGTCGGGAAGCCGGAACTCGAGATAATCAGAAGAAGCGAGTAAGTCGGAAAGACTTTCTCGTAAAAGTACAGACCTTTTTCCTGAAAAATACGGGTTGCAAAAACGCGAATCAACAGGCCGATCACTTTGCAGATGACTCCCGCGATCGTCAGAATTGCCGCGCCTTTTACAAATGAGGTTTTCTTGTTGGCTTCCATGCGAACAGTATAGCAGATACGGCGCTGCTTTTCAAGTGGAGAGTACGGCGGTAAGGATCCCCTCGTTTTCGGCGTACAGCGCGGGCAGATCGCCGACCGGCAGCGGGTTCGTTCCCCTGCCCGCCTCGATCGTGAACGCGTTTGCCCCCATCGAATCGATCATCCAGTCCTTGTATCCGGCAAAGCCGCTGTCGTACGGCACGTCGGCGACCGTATATCCGGACGCCGCCGCAAAGCGTTCCGCAAGCGCGCGCGAGCCCTGCGGCGCTTTTCCGCGGTATTCCCAGTAGATCTCCCCGCCCTGCGTGTGATACGCGATCGCGCGGTCATACCGTTCCTTCACGGACAGCGCGTACATTGCGCGGTCCTCCGGCGCCTCCAAAGGACGCGTGCCGACGTAATCGCGCGGACCGGGACGCGTAAAGCCCGCCGCAAACTTGATCGCGCGCGCATTTTCCCATCCCGCCGGATACCCGAGGTTGAGATCGACGCCCGAGATGTTCGCCTTCCATCCGGACGGGAACGGGATCCCGGGATAAAACGCGGACAGCGCTCTGGCGCTCTCATAGAAGCTGTCGCCCTCCGAAAACGCGCCTGTCACAAGATCGACGCCGTCCGGATTGACGAGCGGCACGAGCGTCAGCGTCGACGATCCGTACAGCGCCCGCGCCGGTATGCCGCCGATCGCGCCGTTTTCGGCAAACGCTTTTGCGTAGCGCTCCAGAAACAGCAGCACGAGCGGCGTCGTGATCCATTCATTGGCATGATGCGCGGCGTTCACACCGACGCGCAGGGATCCCGCCCCGATGCGGACCGCCTCGATCCGGCGTCCCGATACGCTTCTGCCGATCGTGTACCGCACGAGAAACGGATACCGGAGCAAAAGCCCCTCAAGCACGCATGCTGTCAGAAACGCCGAATACGGAAGATCGGTGAAGACGACGTCGAAGCCGAGCGGGACGGTGACCGTTTCGCCCGGTTCAAACCGCGCAGAGGGGTTTGCGGTCCGGATGCGCGAGGGCTCGGTCCCGAACCGCTCCGCAAGCGTTTCGGCGGTCTCGCCCGGTCCGATCGGAACGAACGTCGAACCTACCAGATGCGGATACAGCGCAGCCCAGGTCAACCGGTCCGCCGCGCCGTCGGAACGGACGCCGTATCGGTCCTGCAGCCGCACAAGCGCGCGCTCGGTGCGCCGTCCGAAGATCCCGTCGACTTCTCCCGGCTCCTCCCCCGCGCGTGAAAGCGCGGTCTGCAGGTATTGAACGAATAACCCCTTGTCCCCGAATCGAAGCGTCTGCATAGCTTTCCTCCGCCGTTTTTGAAATTCTATGCGATTTTATCCTGAAATAGATCCTTCGCTTCGCTCAGGATGACACTTCTTTTGCACTTGTCAATTTGAGGAGGCGCTGCCGACGAAGAATCCTTCAGATCCTTCGCTTCGCGCAGGATGACGGGCAAGCGGACGCAAAAAGCCCGCTCACGCGGAGCGGGCTTTGCAATCGTTCGGATTATTCTTCGGTTTTTTCTTCGGTTTCCAGTCCCATCGTCGCCTCGAGCGGCTCGACTTCGTCCGCATGCTTCTTGCTCATGCCGCCGAGGATCAGGTTCGTCAGGATGCCGAGGATCAGCGCACAGGCGACCGTGGTAATCTTGACTTCGCCGAATTCCACAAACAGTCCGCCGACGCCCGCGATCAGAATGACGGAGACCACGAACAGGTTGCGGTTGTTGTTGAGGTCGATCTTCTGGATCATCTTAAGACCGCTGACCGCGATGAAGCCGTACAGCGCAACGCAGACGCCGCCCATGACGCATGCCGGGATCGTCGCAAGGAACGTCGCGAACGGTCCGATGAAGCTGATCAGGATCGCGAGAATCGCGGTGTACAGGATCGTGATGACGGAAGCGTTGCCGGAGATCGCGACGCAGCCGATGGACTCGCCGTAGGTGGTGTTCGGGCAGCCGCCGAAGATCGCGCCCGCGAAGGAGCCGATGCCGTCGCCGAGCAGCGTGCGGTGGAGACCGGGATCCTTGGTGAGATCGACGCCGACGATCGAGGACAGGTTCTTATGGTCCGCGATGTGCTCCGCAAAGACGACGAACGCAACCGGAACGTACGCGACTGCGATGGTTGCGATGTAGGATGCGTTGATTTCGCTGAAGCCCTTATATGCCTTCAGGAACGTGAAATCCGGCACCCAGGAAATGTTCTGGAAAAGAGAGAAGTTGATGACCTTAAGCGCTTCGTTGCCGGTTGCGTTGCCGATCACGGTGAAGATCGCCGCAACGATGTAGCCCGCGACGATACCGATGACGAACGGGATCATTTTGAGCATCTTTTTGCCGTAGACCGAGCAGATCATGGTGACGGCGAGCGTCACAAGACCGCAGACAATGCAAACGCCCTTGGAAGCGGTGGCGCCGTTGCCCATGAGATCGCCGATCGCGTTGCCCGCAAGCGAAAGACCGATGATCGCGACGATCGGTCCGATGACGACTGCCGGCATGATCTTGTTGATCCATCTGACGCCTGCGAACTTCACGACGATCGCGATGATCACGTAGACGAGACCCGCAAACAGCGCGCCGATGATCAGTCCGAGATAACCGAGCTCAACCGAGGAGACTGCGCCGGCAAACGCGGCGAGCATCGATCCGATGAACGCGAACGAGCTTCCGAGGAAGACCGGGCTTCTGAACTTCGTGCAGAGCAGATAGACGAGCGTGCCGACGCCTGCGCCGAACAGCGCCGCGGTCTGGCTCATGCCGTTGCCGATGATCGCCGGGACCGCAATGGTCGCCGCCATGATCGCGAGCAGCTGCTGCAATGCAAAGAGCAGCACCTGACCGAACTTCGGTTTGTCCTTGATGTTGTAGACCAGATTCATAATGTACCTCCCTGTGTCCTTTTATTATGATGTGTCTATTGAGAAGCCTTTTGGCTGTTCTCCGTGTCAGTTGTCGTTTCTGTACAGCGCGATCTCGTTTCTGCCGTCGATCTCCTCGACGCGGACGCTTACGAATTCGCTTCGCGCGGTCGGCACGTTCTTGCCGACAAAGTTTGCGGCGATCGGAAGCTCACGGTGTCCGCGGTCGACGATGACGCACAGCCGGATCGCGGCGGGTCTGCCGAGGCGGATGATCGCCTCCATCGCCGCGCGCGCGGTCCTGCCCGTGTAGATGACGTCGTCCACAAGGATCACGACCTTGCCGTTGACGTCGAACGGGACGTCCGTTCCGTGGACCTGCGGCGTCGGAAACAGCTCCTTTAAGTCATCCCGGTACAGCGTGATGTCCAGCGCGCCGAGATACACCCGAATGTCCGAAAAGCGCTCGATGTTCGCCTTGATCCGCTCCGCAAGCGGGACGCCGCGGCGGCGGATCCCGACGAGGTACAGCTCCTCCGCGCCTTCGTTCTTTTCGATGATCTCGTGGGAAAGACGCATCAGCATGCGTTCCATCGTCTTTTCGTCGACCAGAATATGCTCGTTCATCGCGTCCTCCCTTCATGAAAAAATCCTGCCGTACGCGCGGCAGGACAGAATACGCCTTTTGTGTGGCTATGGACCTTGCCGGCATCTCGTACCGAATTAAAGGATTCTTTGATTTTTGACATCATACCACACGATATTGATTTTGTAAAGGGGGGATCCGTATATATTTTGTATCCTTCGATTTTCTGGAAATCCGTGCGAATGTGCATTTTGCCCTTGTGAAAACGTGCTCTATATGCTAAAATATGATATCTATGGAGGTATGATATGCCATACTTTACGCACGGAGAAACCAAGAACAAGCTTATCCTTTTATATATCTGCGCACGCGCGGAAGCGATCCCGACCCGCGCGCAGCTCTATCGCACCGCGATCCTGAATTCCGAAATGGAATATTTCGCCTTTGAGGAAGCGCTCGGCGAGCTGATCGAGGACGGACTTCTGACCGAGGTGCCGAAGCCGTTCGGGAACTGCATCGGCGTTACGGATCCCGGGCGGGAGGCGCTTCAGATGTTTGAAAAGAGCATCCCGCAGGACGAGCGAAAACGGCTCGGCGCGTATCTTTCGGAGCACCGGAACGAATTTCTGCACGAAACGCAGATCTCGAGCCGCATTGAAAGGACCGACGAAGGCGTTGTCCTGCATCTTCTGCTGACCGAAGCCGGTCGCGTGATCCTGTCCGTGTCGCTTGCCGCGGCGAGCGAGGAGCAGGCGATGAAGATGCGAAGCCGCTGGGAGAGCGCAAGCGAGCCGATCTATAATTTCATCTGGGACACGCTTTCAAAAGAACAGCATTGAGGACACTATGGATTTATCGAAACTCAACCCGCCGCAGCGCGACGCGGTGACCTGTACCGAGGGACCGCTCCTGATCCTTGCGGGCGCAGGCAGCGGAAAAACGCGCGTGCTGACGCATCGAATTGCATATCTGATCGAGGAAAAAGGCGTTTCGCCTTACCGCATCCTTGCGCTGACCTTCACGAACAAGGCCGCAAAGGAGATGCGCGAGCGCGTCGACGCGCTGGTCGAGACCGACGCGAAGTCGATCTGGGTCGCGACGTTCCACGGCTTCTGCGCACGCCTTCTTTCGATGGAGATCGAACGCCTCGGCTACGGAAAAGCGTTCATCATCTACGACGAGCAGGACCAGCAGTCGCTGATCGGACATATCATCAAGGATATGAACCTGAACGACAAGGTCTTTACAAAGCGCATGCTCGCAGGGATCTTCTCGAACGCGAAAAACCATTCACTCTCCCCTCTTGCGTTTCTGCGCGAGACGGGTCAGCCGACGCAGGTACTGGAGGCGTTCAAGCTCTATGAAAAGCGGCTGAAGGACGCGAACGCGCTCGATTTCGACGATCTTCTGCTCTGCACGATCCGTCTGTTTGAGGAGAATCCCGACGTGCTCGAAAAGTGGCGCGAACGGTTCCGCTACATTCTCGTCGACGAGTATCAGGATACGAACCTGGCGCAGTATCACATCGTCAATCTGCTTGCGAAAAAGCACCGCAACCTGTGCGTGGTCGGCGACGACGACCAGAGCATCTATGCATGGCGCGGCGCGGACATCCGCAACATTCTCGAATTCGAGAAGGATTTCGAGGGCTGCAGGGTCATCCGGCTCGAACAGAATTACCGCTCGACCGAAAAGATCCTCGACGCGGCGAACGCAGTCATTCACAACAACCGCGGCCGCAAGGAAAAGAAGCTGTGGACCGCCGAAAAGGGCGGCGCGCCGATCGACGTGCATGAGGCGAGCGACGAGCGCGACGAAGCGTACTATATCTGCGCAAAGATCGCAAACGGCGTGCGCTCCGGCGCGCGGTACGACGATTTTGCGATCCTCTACCGGACGCACGCGCAAAGCCGTGTTCTCGAAATGATGCTGAAAAGCTTCCTGATCCCCTACCGCGTCTACGGCGGCGTGTCGTTCTTCTCGCGGGCGGAGGTCAAGGATATCCTCGCGTATCTGCGGCTTGTTTTGAACCCCGCGGACGACGAGGCGTTTTTACGCGCGGTCAACACCCCGCCCCGCGGTGTCGGCGCACAGAGCATCGCCGTGCTTTCGGACAGCGCGCGCAGACGCGGGATCCCGCTGATGAGCGCCGTGATCGTGCCGGACGACGTTCCGCCTCGCACCGCCGCAAAGTTTACGCCGTTTCTGAATCTGTTTCAAAAGCTCTATGAGCTGCTCGACACGATGCCGCTTGCGGACTTTGCGCGGGAGCTTCTGGAACGCATCGGCTACGACGCGTATCTCAAAGACGATAAGAAGGAAAACTACGAATCCCGCGCCGAGGTCGTCGAGGAGCTTCTCGGCTACATCGAGGAGTTTGAAAAGAACTACACCGAAGCCGACGGCAACGTGCTGCAGGCGTTTCTGACGAACGTCGCTCTGTTCTCGCAGGCGGACAACGTGGACGAAACGAACGGCTGCGTGAATCTGATGACGCTGCACGCGGCGAAGGGAC
>CAMVGD010000018.1 GCA_947166925.1 uncultured Clostridia bacterium
AGCGCGCGATCTACCGCCGAAGCGAAGTGAAACGAAGCGGAGCATGGTACGCGCGATCTGCCGCTGTAATGAAGCGCAGCGGAATGGAACAGGGAGAAAACCGCACAGCGCGCGGTTTTCGACCATGTGAGACCATCCGGGTGTCACGACAAAGGAGTGACGGATGAGGGGGTGCCGCGCATGGCGCAATATTCGCGCGGAAGGCGTCGCGGATGGTTGCAAAACGTGCCGGGATGCGGTACAATATTGGGTATGGAACAGTTTTGGACGTCTTTCAACATCGTCATCCCGCTCGTCATCATGATGGCGACCGGGATGCTCATCCGCAGGGTCGGGCTCGTCTCCGAGGACGCGTTCCGCATCATCAACCGCATCGTGTTCTACATCGGCATCCCGACGCTCGTGTTTCACGCCGTCGTCACCGACACAACGACCGCGCGCTGGCAATACGCGCTGTGGGTCGCGGGAAGCGTGCTCGTCGCCTTCGTGCTCTCCCTGCTGCTGGGCCGCGCGCTCACAAAGGACCCCGCAAAGCGCGGCACGCTTGCGCAGGCGGCGTACCGCAGTAACGACGGCATCTTCGGGCTTGCTGTCGCAACGGCGCTTTTAGGCGAGGGCAACACCGGCACGATGGCGTTCACGCTCGTCATCTCCGCGACGCTGTTCGGCGTCACCGGCGTGCTCTGCTACGAGCTGAACCGCGGCGGCAAGGTCAAACTCGGCAAGGTGCTTCTGAACACGATCAAAAACCCGGTCCTCATCGGCGGCGTGCTGGCGCTGATCGTGCGCTTTACGGGACTGCAGCTTCCGTACGTCATTCTGAAGCCGATCGAGTATTTTAAGAGCATGTGCACGCCTCTGGGCTTTCTGGTCCTCGGCGGCGTGCTGTCGTTCAAGTCCTTGAAGGAGGACTGGAAGCTCGTCACAGTCATCAGCGCGGTGAAGCTGATCGCCTTCCCCGTCGCGGTCTGCACGATCGCGTACTTTGTCGGCGGGCTCAGAGGTCCTGAGCTTGCCTCGATCTTCATCGTGTTCTCCGCGCCGACCGCAATGTCCTGCCTGCCGATGGCTTCTGAGCTCGGCGGCGACGTGAAGCTTTCCGGCGAGCTGATCGCGGTCACGACCGTGCTCTCGCTTCTGACCGTATTTCTCTATCTCACATTCTTCGGAGGGATCCTGACAGCATGACCGAACGGCTTTATCTTCTTGACAGCATGACGTCCGCGTTCGACGCGGTCGTGACCGCCTGCGAACCCGCAAAAGGCGGATATCTTATCGAGCTTGACCGCAGCGCGTTCTTCCCGAACAAGGGCGGACAGCCCTGCGACGTCGGCACGATCGGCGACGCCGTCGTTTCCGACGTGAACGAACAGGGCGAGCGGCTTTTGCACCTTACGGACCGCGCGATCCCCTTGGGCACGGCGGTGCATTGCGCGCTGGACTTTGCCCGGCGCTTCGACATCATGCAGCAGCACACCGGCGAGCACCTGCTCTCCTACTGCGCGTGGCACCTCTATGGCGCGCAGAACGTCGGCTTCCACTGCGCGCTCAGCTACGCGACGCTCGATCTCGACAAGCCGGTCTCGCACGAGGGGATCACGGCGATCGAGAACCTCGCAAACCGCCTCGCCGCCGAAAATGCCGCGGTGACGGCGAAGATCTACGAAACCGAGCAGGACCTTGCCGGCATTCCGCTCCGCAAGCACGCGGAGGGGCTGACTGCGCCGATCCGCATCGTCACGATCGAGGGCAGCGACGCGTGCACCTGCTGCGCGCCGCACGTCAGGCGCACCGGTGAGATCGGACAGCTGAAGATCGTCGAGGCGATCCCGTACAAGGGCGGCACGCGCTGTACCTTCCTATGCGGCATGCGGGCGCTTTCCCACGCGCAGCAGATGCAGGACACGGTGAGCGCGATCGCGCTCCGATTCTCCACCGCCCGCGACCAGGCGGAGGCGGCGGTGCAGAAGCAGGCGGAAGATCTGTCCAACGCAAAGCGCGAGCTGCGGCAGGCGTACGCCGCGCTCGACGAATACCTTGCAAAGGCGCTCAAGGCCGAATCCGAGGACGTGAAGGGCACGAAGCTGATCGTGAAGATCCTGCACGGCGTCGACGCAAAGCGGCTCCGCAATCTTGCGGGCGCGACGATGACGGACAAGGCGCTCTCCGTGCTGTTTTCGGACACGGGCGAACGCGTCTCGTACCTGCTCGCCTCGAACGGGATCAAAGCGGACATGGGCGTTCTCATCGCGGCGGTCAACACGGCGCTGAACGGCAACGGCGGCGGACGCGGCACGCTCGCGCAGGGCAGCGCGAAAACGCCCGCAGACTTGGCGGAAACGGTCGAAAGCCTGCGCACCTATTTCAGAAACGTGCTGCGCGGATAACGGACGTGCCATGCACGTCCCTACATGGGCAAAGGAGCATTTCGCGGGACGCCGGATGCGGCGTCCTCTGTTATTGTGACGAAAATCCCGGCATGTGTCATTCTGTGCGAAGCGAAGAATACTGACCCGTTTCCGTAAAGATTCTTCGTCGTCGCTGCCTCCTCAGAATGACAAATGCTGCTTGGTTCTTCTATCCTTTGATGCTTTTCGCTTTCTGTGCGGGAAAAGATATTTTATGAATACAAAAATAGCTTCTATGTTTCCTTGCACATAGAAGCTATTCTGCTTATATCGATATTATCCATTTAGTGACAGATCGATCAACATTTTTTCGATTTCATTTGTAGTATCAAGATACAACTTCAGTTCTTCCGGTGAAAGATCATCCTCGCTAATCTCATCGAGCGCGATCATTGCTTCCTCGTAATGCTGCATGTATTCCAGATACTTCATCAGCATTGATGCATCCGGAGATTTTGTGTATTTCTTGATAAAATCGCAGTATTCCTTAAAGAACGCACGGTATTCGTCCATTGCCTTCTGAAACTCCGGCCGGATTCCGGTCCTCGTCTTTTGCGTCGATGTGGGTTTCGGCGTGGGCTTCGGCGTAGCCGTCGGTGTCGCTGTAATGGATGGATCAACTTTAATGGAGCGGATGATCTTTTTCGCATCAGAGGTGTAATCAAGCGGGCTGCTTATTTTTTGTATAAATATAACCGTGATAAGGGTTTCCGATTTCTTATCAAATGCATGTGATATCACAAACGAAAGGGGTGTTCCTCCAGTAGAACCTTTTCCATATCTTGTTTTACCTGAAAACCCTCCTATCTTGGTCGTATCTTCCGATACGATCCGTACATTGTCGATTGTTTCCGTCAGTTTATCGGATATAGCATCCATACCCGCAAAGTATTCTTCCTGCGTGCATGCTAACGGAGACAAACCGATTATAATTGCAGCATCCGCATCCGTTTTTGCTGTCGAAAATTTGAGATAGTCCCCAGCGCCTTCTCTTTCATAATAATATGCCGGAATCTGGAACGAATAAGCGCCTACTTGATAAACGCGGTTCGTCTTTTCATCGAAGCCGTTTTTTTCGTTGTTTGGTTCCTGCGTGATTTCAACTGTGCGCTCGGTGGCTTTTGGCGTTTTCTTTGTTTCACTTGTTTCAAGAAACGCCTTTGGTATGCTTATACACATGCACGCCGAAAACGACAGCATGAGAAGCAAACTGAAAAAAATAACTAATAACCGTTTCATATGTCCCTCCTGTTTATGTTATTTTGTTAACATAAAATATAACATATCCATTGTTTTTCTGCAATACTAAATTATTGTTAAGGAGATACTATGGATATGGAAAAACTGATTTTACAGCCAAAACGTCCAAAAGGAGAAGATGGTTTCAAGATCTTCTCCATCCGCATACCGGATGAACTGGTCGAAAAAATCAACGACCTTGCCGCTAAATCGAATTACAGCCGCAATGAATTGATCGGCAAGCTTCTAGAATTTGCCGTAGAACGGTGCGACATCGAGGAAAACAAATAGCGCTTCCATTGTCATTATAGACACCTTTTTCGCGGGACGCCGGATGCGGCGCCGCGGAGCACAGGCGGGTCAAAAGCCCGCCTTTTTCCATTTATTTCCGACGATTTTCACACAACTGTTGCGTTTTGTTCATAAATACGGCACACTTTGCTTGCATTCACGCGCTATACTGTCAGTATCCGAGAGTATACAGCAAAGGAGCGTCAGCCGATGAAACGACCGATCCAACCGAAGCGCCTGCACGTTCTGTGCGCCTTTGCGGCAGTCTTTGCGCTGCTGCTGATCGGCTGCGCGGCGACGGCGGCGCATATTCCGGAGGCGGAGATCCCGGCGGACGACGTCGTCTTTGAAGCGCCCCCGACGCCCGAACAGGCGCTTGTTACGCCCGATCCCGCGCTGATTACGCCGGAGCCGTCGCTTGCTCCGACGCCGACCCCCTCTCCTACCCCCACCCCCTCGCCCACGCCGACGCCCTCGCGCCATCCGCTGCACGGCGACACGCTGCTGCCCGGCGACGAGGAGCCGATCGTTCTGGACGTCCAGATCCGGCTGATGGAGCTCTGCTACCTCGATTTCGAGCAGCCCGACGACGAATACTCCGACGGTACCGCGGACGCGATCCGCGCGTTTCAGGTGCGAAACGGACTGCACGCGAACGGTCTGTGCGACGCCGAGACCTTTGAAAAGCTGTTCTCCGACGACGCGCTGACCTACGCGATGGTGAAGGGCTCGACCGGCGACGACGTAGAGCTTGCGAAGGAGCGATTGATCGAGCTCGGCTACCTCGACGGCGTGCCGTTCGGCGAATACGACGAGCAGACCGAGGCCGCGGTGCGCAGGTTCCGGCAGAAAAACCACCTGAAGGACGACGTCATCATCGACAACGACGCGTTCGAGGTGCTGCTCGGCGAGGACACGGTCTCCAATTTCTACGCGATCGGCGATCACGACGAGATCATCGAAACGTATCAGCAGAGCCTGTACGCGCTCGGCTATCTCACGTACCTGCCGGACGGCGTGTTCGGCAGGCAGACGCAGAACGCGGTCCGGCGCTTCCAGGAGGAGAACGGTCTCGTGGTGGACGGCTGTCTCGGCAAAAGCACCGTCGACCTTCTGAAAAGCGGCGACGCCGCGCCGTTCGTCTTTACCGTCGGCGCGGAGGGCGCGGACGTGGAACGCATTCAGCAGCGGCTCGCGCATTTCGGATATCTTTCTTCGTCGCAGGTCACCGGCTATTACGGCGACAAGACCGCGGCGGCGGTCAAATCGTTCCAGAAGCGCAACAAGCTGAACGCCGACGGCGCGGTCGGCTTCGATACGATGCAGCTGCTTCTCAGCGAGGACGCGAAAGCGGCTCCTGCCACGCCGAAGCCCGCTACGCCGAAGCCCACGAAGAAGCCTTCCGCAACAAAGACGCCCGGCGCGACGCAGAAGCCCGGCACGACACCGAAGCCGACAAAGAAGCCGACCGAAAAGCCGACCGAACGTCCCGACGAGGGCGATACCGGCTCCGGCGGCAGCACGATCGACTACGGAGACGGCGTCGAGGCGTTCATCCAAACTGCCGAATCCCGGCTCGGCTGCAAATACGTGCGCGGCGCGAAGGGTCCCGACAAGTTCGACTGCTCCGGGTTCGTGTACTGGTGTCTCAACAAGTCCGGCGTAAAGCAAAGCTACATGACGAGCATCGCGTGGCGCAGCTGCTCGAAGTACAAGCGCATCACGTCGATGAGCGATCTCCGGCGCGGGGACGTGCTGGTGTTCAAGGGCAAGTCCATGAAGACCGGTCACGTCGGCATCTACCTCGGCGGCGGCAAAATGATCGACGCGTCCTCCTCGAAGGGCAAAGTCCGCATCACGGACAACGTGCTGCACAGCACCTACTGGAAGGAGCACTTCCTGATGGCGTACCGCATCTGGGACTGACGCCGAAAAGCGCCCGGTCCCGTCCGCGGTGAAAATGACACAAAAATGACACAACGGTTTTGCTTGTCTTTCCGGAAAAATGTGGTATACTGAAGAAAAAAGGAGAGATGCGCATATGCCGACGCTGAAGGACAACTGGAAAAAGGTCGGGGACGACCTTACGGAGCTTGGGAAGGATCTCGGCAAGACCATTGTGAAGACCGTCAAATCCGGAGCGAAGGCCGTCTCGGACTGGGCGGACAAGGACGACGAACCGGCGGAAAAGCCGAAGGAAGACGTCGCGGCCGAGCCCGGGGAGCAAAAAGAATAACCGAATAGCAAAAGCCGCTCGTTGGAGCGGCTTTGTTTTTTGTCGAAGCTTATGCGCCGGGGAACTGCTGCATGAGCTTTTTGTAATCGTCCGCGCTGAGGCTCCAGAGGATCTCGCTGCGCAGCGTCAGATACTTCGGATCGGAACTGTCGTAAAGCCGTTTGCGTTCCTGCGGAGACATCCGGACGATCAGATTTGCGATCGTGCGGTAGTCCGACTTCGGCTTGTCCTTCCCCGCGTCCAGCAGCAGCGAAAGCATGGTCTCCTCCGCCTCCTCCGCCGCTCCGCTGCCCGAAGACGCGCCGGCGTGCCCGCCGCCCGAGCCGTACGCCGCGCCGGAGAGGAACGCCTTGTACAGCGCCTGCGCGGCGCTCATCGCCTGCTCGCGGGAACGATTGATCTGTTCCGCGTTGAATTCGTCGACTTCGATCTTCTTTTCCTGCTGCTCCTTCATCGCGTCAAAGAGATGTCCCGCAAGCTCGGAGGCATAGCTGCTTTCGAGTGTGCTGACGTCGCGCGCTTCGCCGCGGTACTGACGCTCCTTGACGTCCGAAAGATAGGTGCTGGTTCCCATTCCGCGCGACCACGCGTCCGCGTCCAGCTCGGCGTTGATCTGTTCCGTCCGCTCGCGGCGGTTCCGGATCGCCTGCTCGTACGCAGGTCGGAGCCAGTTTCGGATCGTTTCGGAGAGCACGCTCTCGTCCAGCGGCGTAAACTCCACCGTTTCGGGAATATAGTGACGCAGCATCGCCGAGAACAGCGCCTCGAACGACGGAATGTCCGGCGCCGTCCCGCCCGCTTGTCCTCCTCCGCCGCCGGACGAGTGTCCGGGGATCTGCGGTTTCTGCGGCTCCTGCGGCTTCGGCGGCTTCGGCGGCTTCGGCGTATCGATGTCGATCGGCGGCGTCAATGGTTTGATGGGTAGTTTGATCATTCTCTTATTCTCCTTCCGTTTGTTCGGCCAATGCCGATTCAAGTTCCAGAAGCTTGTTGTACAAAAGCTCCAGATTCTGGTTCAGATTGTTTTCGTTCTGCGCAACGCCCGAATCATAGGCGTCCCGGTCGACGTTCGCGGACGGCAGGCGTCCGAGATAGACGGGAAACAGCGCCTGCATGCCGGTCGGTGTATATGCCATGGCGCACCTCCTCAGCCCGGACGCTTCTGCTGATCAAACAGCAGCGTCACAGGCGCGTCGATCGTGAACGGCGCGCCGTTGACCGACGAGAACCGCAGCCGGAACACGCGCCCGACGCCGCGCAGCGGGATCTCCGTGACGCCGAGCGGAACGGAGGACAGCCGGATCTGCGTTTCGTACGTTCCGCCGTCGGACACGGCGCGTATGCCGATCCGTCCCTCGCCGCTTGCGGTGAGCCGCAGCAGCGTCTTGTTCGTATCCTTTCTGCCGAGATCCATGGCGGGCGTCGTCCACCACGCCTGGATGGGGTCGCCGTCGTAGCTTGTATTGTTGTCGAACGCGACGTACTTGCCCGCGCCGGTCAGCAGATACAGCGTACCGTGGACCGTGCAGAGATCGACGGCGGTGAAGCCGCTGCGCAGCATGAACCGATCGCGCAACACGTCGTACTCGATCAGCGTGTCGTTATACGGCGCGTCGTAGCGCATGCGGATCGCAAAGTACAGCGTGTCGTCGCAGGCGGCGGAGCGGATGCCGGAAAGGTTGGCGTTCTGCAGGATCGGATCGAGCGCGCGGAACGCTGCGCTTTTGCGCACGGTTTGTCCGTCATAGAAGCACAGCCCCGCCTCCGTCAGGAAGAACAGGCGGTCCGCATAGCGCACGCACGCGGTGTGCAGCGGCTGGCGGAACGCCGCGTCGACCCGGATGATGCGATAGTTCCCGGGGCGGTCGCCCAGCAGCCGGTAGAGCGAATCGCGCTTGAAGATCAGGAGCTGATTCGACATGGCAAAGAGCCCTGTGATCGGGTCGTCGTCCACGCCGACGTCGACGTAGCCGCCGGATACGTTCTCGCTCGCTTCGTCACTGCGCCAGTCGTCGATCATTCTGCCGCCGCCGGGCGCTTTGCTCCAGTAGAGCCTTGCGGGCGCCTGCGGATCGCCCGCTGCAAAGAGTCTGCCGAAGTACAGCTCGACGTAGCTGATCGTATGATACGATTCCTTCTGCTCCGTGCCGAACACGTCGACGGTGTTCGTTGCCGCGTCGAACGTGATCAGCGGCTCCTCGCCGCAGGCGATCAGCAGACGGTCCTCGGTGCCGATGCGCACCTTCAGAAAATCCATGCATTCACCGACGGCGGTGCGTTCAAACTGATACAGCGGCCGCCAGATCCCGGAAACCGCGTCGTAGTAATACAGCATGTCCTGCGAAGCGGCAAGATACCGGTTCCCGCGCTCGGTGGCGTAAACGTACATCCGCTCGAACGGCGTGATGGCTTCAAGCGTCTCCGGCATGACGCGGGAGAACCCGAAAGCCGTACGCAGCGCGCCGGACCGCGTGTCGACGTTGCAGGCATCCGGACTCATGTCGGGCTTTAAAAGCCCCTCCGAAAGGTCCATGCGCACGCTGCCGAACGAAGGCAGTGAAACGGTCTGATATGCCATAGACGCCTCCTTTCAGTACCGGCAGGTGATCCTGTAATCGGTCGGTTCGTCGAGGTCGAGCTTCAGGCGGCGCTTGCGCGTTTCGTACAGCGACATCGCCGCGGACGCGCGGTTCAGTCCCTGCGCGTCGTTGACCATCGAGAACCGCCCGACCATGTACAGCACGATCAAGGGATGGCACGCCGCGGGCAGCTCGGGCTCGTCGCTGTCAAGGACGAGCGTTTTCGGCAGGTACCGATAGACGACGGTCATCGGACCGTCCTGCACCCCGGGCACTTTGAGCGTGTTCGTATCCGCGCCGAAGCAGAACGGGACGCGCATGCCGCTGCGCTCCGTGCCGAGCACCTTTGCCGCCGTATACGGCAGCGCCGTCAGATCGATCGCGCCGTTGACGAGCGGGAGCGTGTCGCGCCGCCAGGGACGGAAGGTCTCGTACAGATCGACCAGCGCCTCGTTCGCAAAGCGCAGCAGCTTCTCCTTCCACAGCGGCAGCGCCGCGGTATCCTCGGGATGCTCGAGCTCCGCGAGCGCGCTCTGAATGAGTTCAAGCACGGTCACGGCGATCACCCTAACTTTCTTCCGCCGGTCGCGGTAAACGCCTCGGCGGCGCGGGCGCCGTTTTGCAGCGTTCTGCGGCTTTCCTGCAGGATCCGCGCGATGCGCTTCGGTACGGTCACGACCGTGTCGGTCGGGATCCGGAAGCTTACGCCGTTCAGCGCGCCCTCTAAAAAAGCGCCCGTGCCTTCGGAGGGAATGCAGACGGAAACGGTCGCTTCACGGTCGGTCCCGGTTTCTTTCGGTTCGGTTTTTGCCTTTGTATTCATCGTTCATGCTCCTTTCTTATGCCCGGGGGAGGGAAAACGCCTCCCCCGGATCGGTTCGTTACTCCGAAACCGCGTGCTCGATGCGCACGATCCAGAGCGGATTCAGGATCTTTGCGGCGTACGCGGCGACCTTTGCGCCGACGGTCGCGCGCTGATTCAGCGGATCGCCGCTGCCCTCGCTGCCGTGCGGCTTGATGATCGTCTCCATCGTGCCGGAGCCGTCGACGTCGATGACGCCGTACGCGTCCGCACCGAAGACCAGCGTCGCGTGGACGTCGCGCTCACGATAGTTCGTCGTGATCGCGCCCGCGTCGTCCGTGTAGACCGCGGCGTTCAGCGAATAGGTCACGTTCTCCGCGACCGTCAGCGTGTTGGTCGTCTCGTTGAAGCCGGTGATCGTGAGTTCCGCGCCCGCGATATACACGAAGTTGCCGGGGGTGGACAGGTACTTCAGCTGTTCCGGGGTGGGCGCGTTGCGCAGCGGGATTGTGTTCGTGGTCGAGTTCGCCGACTGGCGCGTAAGATTCCAGATCGTCTGGTGATAGACCTTCGCTTCGGTCGATTCCACGAAGACGACGCCGAACAGTCTGCCGATCTCGCCGGAGTAGATCTGCTCCGCGTTGCTGTACTTCGATACATCCTGCCAGAGCGGATCGTTCTGCAGATCGTAGGTCGCGTCCGGCGAACAGATGCACACGAAGTGCGGACGGCGAACGGAGCCGTCGATTGCGGTCGTGAACATGCGCGCCTTGTTCTTCTTCAGCGTGCGGACGGCCTTGCGGATCTCGTCGACGGTCAGTACGCAGTCGCCGTCGAGCTCGTTGCGGTCCTCCTTGCCATTTGCGTACTGCACGTTGGTCGTCGCGCACATCGCGTCGCGGGTGACCCATTCGATCACGGTGCCGAGCTGTTCGCCCAAAAGCTCCGCGGAATCCGCGAGCACCTCGTCGTAGGCGGTGAGGTCGAGCAGATCGCTTACCTCGACGTAAGCGCCGTACTGGCTGACCTCCGCCTCGACGTCGGACTGCGAAAGGGACTGCCCTTCCGGCGTGACGCCCTCGACGAGCGTCAGCGCGTCGACGTCGGGCGTAAAGAGGTTGTACTTGCGGAATTCCACGCGCTTGCCGCCGTGCCGCGGGATGCTGCGCTTCTGACCGAAGCTCGCGTGCACAAGACGCGTCTTTGCGGTCTCCAGAAGCTTTTTGTCATAGAACTGCTTGTTGAAATATGCGCTGTTTGCAGTGTTCAGAGTGGTATTGATAGCCATGGGTTCCTCCTTTTAGATATGGACTCGTTTGCCGTTCTGCGCGGCGTTTCTGTACTGTTTCTCAAGCGTCGAAAACGCTTCTCTCGACATGGACATGTAGTCCGGCGCGGCTGCGACCGCGCGGTCCGTACGCTGGGACTTGGGCAGCGCCTTTCGGCTTCTTGCCTGCTCGCTCATGCGGGTCCTGACGTTGTTCTCCGCATCCTCTGCGCGCTTTTCCGCTGCGTAGATCCGCACCGCGGCCTTCGGCTCGAATTCCTGCAGAAGCTCCGCAAACGCGCGGTCCTGCACCGCCTCCGAAAGCTCGAAGCCCTCGGGCAGCTCGCCGTTTCGCTCCATTTCGACCAGCGCGTTCGCCGCCTCGATGAACGGGTTCTCCGCTTCGGTCTCCGCCGGTTCCGTGACGGCGGGCGTCTCTTTCTTTTTGAAGATCATACTTTACCTCCGAATCGTTTTTGTTTCATTCGTTCGGGAAACAGCGGCTCCTCCGCCGTCTCCTTCATTTGCTTCAGGACCTGCTCCTTGCCCTCAAAGGTCATGAGCGGGATCGCCTGCTCACGGGTGATCGCACCCATGGACAGAAGGTTCATCATGAGCTCGTTCTGCGCCGCGCTCGCGAAGCGGCTGCGCTTGACCGCCTTGATCGAGATCAGGAACTCGACCGGCAGCTCCACGCCGCCCGGCGCGCTTTTCAGAAGCACCTCGCTGTCAAAGAATACCTCTCTGGGCTCGCCGTCGACGGTGATCGTCACCGGACGCAGGAAGCAGTTGAACTCGCGTTCCGTTTCGATCTCGAGCCGTACCGCTTCGCGGAACGCCTCGTGCAGCTGATCGGAAGCCTGCCGCGCGCGCTTCGTGCTCATCTCCTGCAGCGCTTCGATCGCCCGCGCCGCGGTTACGCCGCCCGGCGCCGCCCCGCGGGAGGAGTCGTTCGCGCCGCTCTCCTCCTTGATGTCCTCGCGGATGGAGCGGATGTAGGAAAGCAGGTAGTCCGGCAGCGGCGCGGTGGACATCCACGTCACGCCGTTCAGGCTTTCGCCGGTGTGCACGTCCTTGGACCAGTCGCGAAGGTCGTCCGGATCGAAGCCGGACGCGTCGGTGACCAGCAGCTTGTTTCTTGACGCAAGGAACGCGTTCTTCAGCACAAGCTGATCGAGCTTGTCCGCGTAAAGCTGCTGCGTGCCGAACAGATCGACCACGCCGAAGCCGAGGGCGCTTCCCTTCCGCGGGTAGAGCGTCGTCAATACGAACGGGTATTGACCGTGTGCAAAATAGCCCTCCGGCTTGATGTCGCGGCTGTCCTCGAGCACGACGCCGTTGCAGAGAAGCGCCATGTGGACGCGGTACGCATCCTCCTTCGCGTCGTATTCACGCCGCCAGTATTCGATCAGCAGGCAGGCGTTCTTCGGATCCGGCGAAAGGATCTCGTCGGTGATCAGCTCCGCCGTATCGATCGGGCGGGATTCGATCAGCGGACAAAGGTCGGGATAGTGTGCTTCGATCCACGCCTTCGGACGCAGCGCGAGCTTGAAAACCGCCCGTCCGTCCTGGAGATCGGTGACCAGCGGATCGATGAGGATGCTTCGGATATCGACGTGACGGATGAACGCGCCGCCTAAGCCTCCGTTTTCCGCGCTGTCGTAGCCCACCTCCTGTACGCACCAGCCGCCGACCAGAAGATCGTGGATCATGCGCCGGTACTCGACGGGATACGCCGCCGCGTCGTGGTTTCTGCGGACGACGGCGTCGATCACCTGCGCGGCGTAGGCGTCCGCCGCGCTCTCGGGCGTGATGACCGCTTCGGGCGTCAGGTCTGCAAGGTCTGCGGACACGTTTTCGATCGTGGACTGCAGGATCGGCGTGACCGGCCGCGGCTCGTTCGGATCGGTCACGGGCACGTCGTACCAATGCTCCCCGCGATACATCCGCTCATTGTGCTCCTGCCGCCGCCACTCGTTCGCAAACGCGTTGCGGAACTCGTTGAACAGCGCAGTCGCTTCTTCGGCTAACCGCCGTTTGGTTTCGGATTGTCTTGGTTTCATGGTTATTCCTTTCTGGTTGATTTTTCATGTGCCGCAGGCGCAATTCATCGACTCACAGCCCCCGGAAGCCCGGATCCGCCGTCGGCGTGCCCGCAAGCGGATCGTAGCGGTACAGGCGCTTCCGCTTTTCCGGCGCGGCGGGCCGCGGACGGCTCATCAGCCCGTAGCGCAGCGCTTCCGGCGCATGGTCCTCGCAGTTGGAGGCGACGTCCTCGCAGTCGTGCTCGTCGAAGGTCAGCGTCGGCAGCGTGCGGATGAGATTGCGGCAGGTCTCGAAGATCCGCAGCTCCGGCGCGCCGTCGTCTCTTTTGGCAAGCGCTTCGCGAACGCGCTGCCAGCCCGGGACACGGGCGTTGTCCGCCGCGAGAAGCGGCACGCCGTTTTTTGCGAACACCTCCGCAATGCTCTCCCCCTCGGCGCCCTTGAGACCGCGCTGCTGCCAGGCGTCGGGCGAGGCGACGGTATAGGTGATCCGTTCGCCTTCGGAGAGCGTTTTTACCCGCCTTGCGATCTCGCTCGAAAGCGTCTTCCTTAGGTACAGCTCCCGGTATACGTACAGCCCTCCCTCCGGCGCAACGGCAAACCACAGCACGCAGCACGGATCGTTGTAGCCCCAGTCCATAGCGCGAAAGCGCTTCCACTCCATCGGGAGCCTCGTCGGCTGCACGACGTGCAGGCTGCGGTCAAATTCCGGAAAGTACTGTCCTTCGAGCACGTCCCAGTTGCCGTCCAGGTACGCTTTCCGGAGGTGCTCCGGCAGGTTTTCGAGCGTTTCGAGATACTGCGGATTCGTGCGGAGCAGGATCGGGTTGTCGGTGACCCGCGCCGGGATAAACACGTAATCCGCCGCCTTTTCGCTGTTGCGGTAGCTTCGGTCGATGAACAGGCGCTTGACCCATGCGTGCCCGACGCCGCCGGGGTTGCAGGTGTAATACATGCGCGGGGAGAAGTCGGTCCGCACCGAGCGGTTGCAGGTGGTCAGAAACTGCATCTGCGCCTCCGTAAAGTGCGTCGCCTCCTCGAGCCCGATCACGTCGTACTCCTGTCCCTGATACTGAAACACGTCCGCCTCGCGGTCACAGTAGCCGAGCTTGATGCGGCTGCCATTCGGGAACTGAAACGCGCGCTGCGTCGCCTGATACGTGACCGCGCCGGCAAGCTCTCTCTGCAGCGGCAGCACATGGTTCTCGCTGAGCTCCGGCAGCGTCCGGCGCAAAAGCAGGAGCTTTAGCCCCGCATAACGAAAGGCAAGGAGCACAAACTTCCGGCGCATCGCCCACGACTTGCCGCCGCCGCGCGCGCCGCCGTAGGCGATGTGCCGCGCATCCGCAAGGAAGAACTGTTCCTGCTTCGGGTTCGGCGTACCCTCTAAATGCAGGATCATTTGGAATACCTCCCCGCCGCGTCGTCCAGAACGATCTGAAGCGTGCCGTCCTTCTGATCCGCCATCCCGGAAAGCCCCATAGCGCGCAGCGCCTCCAGCGCCGACTGGTAATTGAGCTCGCCGAGCAGCGTCCGCTCGAGCGTGTAGGCGGCGACCCGCAGAACAGCGTCGCGAAGGATGGCGTCCTCTTTGGAACCGCCCCCGGTGTGAAACGCCCGAAGGACCTCCTCCGGCGTCAGCCGCACCGCCCTCGCAAGACCGAACAGGGTGTAGGGGATCTGTCTCTCCTCCGTTCCGCCGTTCTTCAGCTCGCGGCGCTCGCGCGTCGCGTCGCAGGCTGCAAAATACGCCCCGATCGCGCTGTTCATTCGTTCCGTTTTTCTGCTCATGGTTGCCTCCTTGCCTTTCGTCGGTATGAGCATAGCATAGAAACTTCGGACATTTTTCCCGGAGTTTTGCCATATTTCAAACCCGCCGCCTTGCTGAAAAATCCCGGGGCATAAAAAAAAGACGCACGGTCAACGTGCGTCCTGTGTTCTGTAACGGAAGATTTGATACGGGCTGGGTTACGGTCAGAAGCCGATACCGTTCAGGTACCACTTGTCCGCCCTTTTCACGCATTTCAGTACGGCCGTGGTCTCCTTTCTTTCCTCTCCCGTTCCGTATCCGATCACGGCCGTTACGTGGCAGCGGTCCTGATCCTCGTTGAATTCATAAGCCTTCGCTTTGATCGACAGCGAAGAAAAGAACGCGTCCGCTTTCACGCCGAGCTCCCCGAAGTTGTCCAGAAGATCGACGATCCGGTCGAGTACGCCGGACGTGTCCTCAATGCCCAGCGTATTCATCACGAGCAGGATCGGCTCGCCGACGCTCGGATTGAAGCATTCGACCATTGCCCTGACGTCCAGATTGTGGCATGCGGACTCGAACGGCGCAAGCAGCTCGCGCTTGATCTTGCTCTTTTCTGTCGCTTCGCATCCGAACATGGACGCCGCGATCAGAAGCGCCAGCAGAATGACCGCAATGCGTCTTGCCGTTTTTTTCATACGGATTATCCTCCTTTTATCACAGTTCTGCACAGAAACGCCCCGCATATCCGGGATCCGGGTATGCGGAGCGTCGTTTGGTTACAGCGGTTGCTTCGGATCGGAGAACGGCGTTTTCTTTCCGTAGATGGAGCCGTTTCTGCTGAGTCCGTAGACCTCGAGGTATTTTGTAAAGCCTCTCCCGTATTCGTTATCCATTTTCGGCGTGTTCATTTCTTCGCGCTTTGCGGTCTCCGTCTCGCCGATGAGATACGCATACTGGATTTCGCTCCACATCGCCATGCCTTCCGTGATCTCCCGCATGTTCTTTTTGCCGTACTTTTCTTCGAGCTGGGCATAGTCCCAATGCAGGTACTGCCAGATATGCGTCAGCTCGTGCGCCATGATCATGACCGCCATAAGCCGCGGCGTTCCGTTCGTCATATAAACCAGGTGTTCCTTTTTATTCTTCGTTGCAAAGCCAAGCACCTCGGTGTAATTCTTTCCGCCGCCCTTCTTCCAAAGGCGCTGCAGCTTCCGGTAATTGACCATCTCGACTCGCATCGGCGTGTCGAGTGTAATGCCGTAGAACAGATGCAGATTGCGGATCACCTCATGGAACAGCGCAACGAATTCATCCTGTGTTTTGATGGACGTCTTGCCGCAGTTCAGACAGCGTTCTCTGCCGTCGGACAGACGTTCATATTCGCTGCCGATCAGCTTCGTGCCGCAGAAGCAGCAACGGCGCACGCCCGTTTGTTCCGGCGCGCTGCCTTCCAGAATCGACGCGATGTCCTTGCCTTTGCGCGCCTGCTTCAGCGAGCTGTTTCCGACGCCGAGGCTCTGCAGGAATTCGATGGTCCCTTCGACGTCGATGCACTTCGGCATCTCCGTACCGCCGTACAGAAGATAGTAACGCTCGTGATAGGGCAGCCTTGTAAAGTCGGTTCCGCCTTTGACGACCGATTCCGGTTCAAAGGTCAAGGTATCGTCGTCCGTTCCGAGATCGACTTCTTCCTGTGTGCCGGTCGGCGCGGTCTCGCCCGCGCTGCGTCCGTTTATACGCATGCTCACATGCGGATCGGATCCTGCGTCATCCGCCCCGTCGACAGGTTGTTCGCCGTCCTCCGCAGCAGGAGCGTCGGCGGATTGTTCGCCATTCTCCGCTGCAGACGTGTCGGCGGATTCTGCGCCGTCCTCAACAGCAGTCGTGTCGGTGGGTTCTGCGCCGTCCTCAACAGCAGTCGTGTCGGTGGATTCTGCGCCGTCCTCGGTCGATTCGGACCCGTTCTGCGTTTCGGTCGTTCCGGTTTCACCCGGTTCCGTTCCCTCCGCGGGTCCGTTCTCCGGAGACGTCGGCGCTTCCGTGCTCTGCCCGCTGCCGGTATCCGGCTCGCCGGGCTCCTCCGCCTTGTTCTTCTTCCGCTTGCGGAACAGCTTCTTAAAGAAGTTCCCGATCGCGCTGAAGATCTTTTTGAAGAATGCGCCGATCGCGCCGAAGATCTTCTTGAAGAACGCGCCGATCCTGCTGAAGAATCCGCGTTTCTTTTTCGGTTCCTCGGGCTCCTCTCCGTTGTCTTCGGGGAACTCCGGCGGCAGCTTCACCGGCGGATGGAGACTGTTTTCCATCGCTTCCAGATGCCATTCGAGATAATCGCACATGATCGAAAGGATGCGGTTGAGATTTCTTCTGACCGCTTCCAGCAGACCGATATCCAGCTGGCTGTCCTCGATGATGTAGATGCACTTCTTTTCTTCGCCGATATCCAGAGAGTACGTGAGCGGGATTTCGACTTCTCCCGGGATTACGGCGCAGATATAATCCTGATTCTCCGCAAACAGCGTGCGGAAGATCTCGTTGAGCAGGTCCGCGACCGTGATCTGGACCTCCCGGGTCACGCTGTCCGGCAGATCGATGCGAAGCACCTGCTTGCTGCAGTAGATGCGGTCTGGGATCCCGTTGATGGTCACACGGCGGCCGTGTTCAAAGTCGTTGTAGTTCTGCAGCTCCCAATAGCCGGTCGTTTGCACGCGCAGATCGGCAAACTGCTTCACGATGCTGATCTCGCCGATCTTGCGGTTGTCGCCCATCATATCGGAATCGCGGAGCGACGACAGCGTGTATTTGCGTTCCTGCCGGTAGGAGGGTCTGCCGGTGATATGGTCCGCCGCTCTGCGGACAAGGACCTGACCCTGCGCCGTGACGCGCAGCATCTCGTAGTACTTGCCGTCGAACGTGAAGAACTGACCGGGCAGATATTTCTGGAATACGTGTCCCAGAAGCTCCGTGCCGAGATACAGCGTCTCACCGTTCTCGTCTTCTGCAATGTATTCCGCGCTTCTGAGCCCGCCGATCACCGCCGCGCCGAACGCCTTGTCCGTAATACTGTACCGGTTCTCCATGCGGCCGAGCTCGACCGAGTATCTGCGGCGCAGCTCGATGACGTCTGCCGAGAAGGTCTGCTCCCCGCCGTTTGCCCGGACGACAAGCAGTTCTCCGCCTTCCTCATCGACGGGGATCTCGCCCGACGCGTAGCATGCGCAGAGCTCATGCCACAGACTTCTGACCGGCGTTTCCGTATCCGCGCCGATCAGGAGCAGCTCGCGCTGCAGCTCTTCCTCCGTGACATACCCGCCGCACATGCGGAAGCAGACGCGCATCACCACGTTGCGCTTCGTATGCGCGTAATCGGCGACGATGTACGGGATCGCTTTCGGATCGGTGTCGAAGATGCAGTCGTTGTCCGCCATGTAGTCCTTCAGCAGGTATTCGGATGCAATGATGTTGATGAATCCCTGTTTTCTGGCTCTGGTGGAGAACGTCCGGCGGATCTCGAACATGTTGTGCGATTCGTCTTCAACGGTCATATAATGATCGTCGCTGACCTTTGCGCTCCACATGTTCGGAGAGGTGCGGAAATACTCGTCGATGCCCTCCTGCACCGCGTTGCGTTCCGCATAGGTTAGCAGCGGATAATAGTACTGCTGCGCGATCCAGCGGATATCCCGCACGGGGAACACGTCTCCGCCGTACCAGTCCGCAAACCGTACGCCGTTCTTGACGCCGGCAAAGGACAGCTCCGTTCCGAAGCCGATGTACCGCGAAACGCCCTTCAGCATTCTGTGCTGCAGATGCGTCTCGCCCGGCGTCCAGCACATATAGGAGGAAATGCCCGAATGCCGTTTGGTTGCCGACACCTCGGTCAGATTTGTCATCAGGATGTGCGAAAGCGCGTCGACCAGACCGTCGCAGTTCTTATCCGTCGAGCAGTAGGTGATCTGCTGTCCGCGCATCCGGCAGTAGCGGACGATGGAATTGAGTCCGACCTGCGCCGTCGTAACGAGCCGCGACGGTTCGATGAGGACCACAAACGATACCTCCGCAAAGAATTCGCGGTTCGCTTCGTGCAGTTTGAGATCGTGTACGCTGGAGCGCGTGATGACGCCGACGTCAACGTCCTGCGGCGTCTCCTTCAGCACGCCGACGTTCCACAGCGACGGAACGTTGGTCACCGCAGTCAGTCCGTCCTCGCACCATTGCACGATATCGGCTTCCGTCTTATGTCTGCCGAGAACGATCAGCACCTTTCCGTGCTTCATCAGCGCTCTGTTCATCGGATAGAACATGTACGGGATCAGATCGTAATAGAACGGGTTGTTGAACAGGATGCTCTTTCCCTCCAGAAGATCCCTTCCGGAGGCGAGATAGCTCTGATCGATCTCCATGCCGGCCGTGGCTTTACGATGCATGAAGATGCCGTAAGCCTCCAGCATACGGTCGTCGCCGTTCTCGTAATCGGAAAGCAGCTCGTCGGCAGACTGCACGCGTTCGCTTCCGCCCGAAACAAGGGTGTCGTCGATCGACAGCTTATCGCCGAACAGGCGCTTCAGCTCGGGGCGCAGAATGCGGAAGTCGATGCCCTCGCCCTCCTGCGTTTCTTCCTTTTCATACTCGATCTTGCTCTCGGACCGCGTGAGACCGTCCATGACAAAGCAGATCTCGCCGATCAGAATGATCCCGAATACCGGATAAAACGCGCCGGTCAGCCATCCTTTCTGATAGATCATGAATACGCCGGCAACCGCAAGGCAGGAGATCACAAGCGCCGCGATATACGCCGTTTTCAGGAAGGTGCGCGCCTGTCCGATATGATTCTTGACAAACATCTCGCCCGAGCCCGGATCCTTTTCATAGAACAGCCCGGCGGCGCGTTCATACAGCTTGTTGCCGCTCTTGCAGATCGGCTTCATGATCGTGATAAGAATCCGCTTCAGGATGATATGCGCGAGCATGATCAGCGCGTTTGCAAGATAGAACACCGCATAGAAGATGTTGGCGTTTTGGATCGCGTTTGCAAGACCGGCCGACAGCCCGTCGATCCAGGACGCAACAGACGTCAGCCGTCCGTACAGGATCGTCCTCAGCCATTCCGCCAGCGAATGGATCCATGTCGGGATTGCCCGGATCAGACTCTCCACCAGCGCCGTGATCTTGTCCATCAGAATCAGCAGTACGATGCAATAGATCAGCGTGAGGACAGGCATGAAAATCTGCCTGGATCGTTCCGGCTTCTTGAGATTCACCTTCATATTCCACAGCGCAAACAGCGCGAACGGTAATATGGGAAGGAGAAATCTGACAGCTGTTAGAATGTTTTTAATCATAGAGTTCTTCCCTCTTTAAGGTGATGCGCTTGACCAGGTTGACGGGCGCTGCAGCATAGCAGCCCGGCTGCAGGAATTCGATCCTGCATGCGTCAACGTCCCGGAACGGCAGCGGATAAGGATAATCGACGGGACGCGTGAAGTCATAATCGTATCCTTTGACCTCCTCGTCGTCGGAAACGCCGTCCAGCGACTCAAATCTGCCAAGCACCTCCATGGTTTCCGCCTGACTGGTGCGGATGTCCGCGATATGTTTCTTCAGGATGCGGATCCGGATCGTATCGGGGGACTCGTTTCTGTCCCTGTATTTCAGGACCGAGAACCCGCGCATGATCCTGCACACCGTGGTGAGATACGCAGAGAACTGCGCCATTGCGCCGTTGATCTGGTTTTCGATGTGCTTCATGACCGCGTTGAACCAGAAGATCAGCTTCCGAAGTCCGCGTCTCAGGAAAAACAGGGTGATGAACAGTACGATCGCCATCAGCAGAAGCGCTGCCCCGATCACGGCAAGCGACGCAAGAACGCTGTTCTTCTCCGCCATGTTGCCGAACAGCATCGGCAGAAATCCCGCAAGGAATACCAACAGCACGACAACGCCCACAGCGATCGTCGTTTTTTTCGTCATGCGCTTGTCGATCTTGTTCCTGACCGCCTTGTCGCGTGTTTCGATCTCCTTGTCAAACGTTTCCGTATCAAAGAGATCCACGGTCCTGATCTGCACCAGCCGGACTTCCTCCTGCGCGATGCTCTCCTCCAGATCCTCGATCTGGAACGAATTCAACGCCAGCGCCTTGTCGCATTCGCCCTGCTTTAAGCGCCGCACGTCGGAAGCCGCCTTTTTGAGCGCGCGCCGCGGCTGCTTCAGCAGCTTTTTCAGCGTCTGCCGGGATCGATTCAGCTGACCGTTCCAGACTGCGTATTCATCTCTCGGACAGTCTTCGGAAAGGCTGTACTCCTTTGCGTTCGCATAGAGATCCGCGCTGTTAATATCCGGATCGACGGATACCGGAATGCTGACGTACCCGCTGAAGATCGCTTCCGCTTCCTTGTCGGTCAGCCGCTCCGGCTGCTTTTCGTTGATCTTCCGGATCGTTTCGTTGATCTGCGCGACCGTTGCGTCGAGCTTTGCGTTGTATCGCGAGAGCAGACCGCCCAGCGCCGCTTCGTCGTCGTCGCATCCGATCGCATAGACCCGTCTGGGCTTGACCGCGCCCTGCGGCAGATCGTTTTCCGCCAGCAGCAGCACCGTGTACAGATACCGGATGTAATCGTACGTATAGTTGCGGTGGGTGTGCGGCAGGATGTCGAACACGAAAAACCGCATCCTGTCGAAGTACATATTCCTGTCGGCAAAGTCGGAATAGAACAGATCGTTGTGCGGCGTCCATGAGGTTTTGATTTCGTATTCCTCGCCGCTGCACGTACGCTTTGCAACGCAAAGGATCTCGGCGGGACGCGTAAATCCGATCGTTTCCCCGTTTTTGATCTGTTCGCGCAGCTCAGCTTTTTTCGCGCTCTCCGCAAGGTATTCCGCATACTCCGGATCCTCACGCTTCAAATCGTTGATGCCTTCGGACACCAGAGGCGCTTCGCAGAGAAACGTCATCAGCCGCGTCAGCGGATTGCCGGCAGCCTCGGCGTATGCGTCAAACTTCGCCTTTTGCAGTTCCTCGAGGTAGCGCCTGAGCCCGGCGTCCCTGCGCTTCATTGCAAGCTCCGAAAGCTGCTCCGCTTCCGGGTCGTCCTCCTCGAACTGCAGATCGCCGTTCAGGTCCTCATCGGCATATGTTTTTTCCGGCTTTCTGTACGTTACGAGATCATATGGGTTTTTCCGGGAAAGCCCTTCCTCCCCGCACAGCACGAGAGCCCGCCACGCAGCGCGTCTCGATACGGTTTCCTCAAGCGCGGGGACCATTTCCGCAAGTGTTTTCCCCTCCGGATCCCATGCGCAGAAAGCAAGGTCTTTGCTGATATACGGCTCTAAAAACAGCTTGTATTCTTCAATGCTGTTCAAGACAGTTTCCTGTGCAATTATAACGGTAAACAAAACACCACCTCCGCTCCCCCGGTCCGTTGAGCGGACCGGGGATATACAGCGTTTGAATTGCACCGGTGCGGCTTATCCCTCCGCGCCTGCCTGCTGATTGCCTGTTTCAGTCTTTTCGACGGTTCTGATCCTTGCGCGCATGGCCTCGAGCTTCTCGTCGAAGTTCTCCGGCTGCGGCTCGGTGCTGAGCTCGGCTTTGATCTTTCTGTAGATGATATCGAGCACGGGATTGTCGCACGCGTCGAGGTTGTTTCTGAGATTCTCCGTCGTCTCGTAGTGATCCATCATCAGGTTGAACTGATCGATCAGCTCCGTGCTGAGCACGAATTTCGCGTCGTTCGCATTCTCGAACGTATTGATCTCGTCTCTCAGCGTCTTGATGACCGCGTCGACAAGGACCATGATTTCATCGTTGTACCGCTTTGCGTTCGGCAGGGAGTTGTAGTAGTACAGCGGGATCTCGAACAGGCTCGCGACGCCTTCGTGTCCGGTCCTGCCCTTGCACACCGGCTGGATGGTGAATTCCTTTACGCACCTTGCAAACTCCGTATCGCAGTAGTTTGCGTTGTGATCGCTGTCATTTGTGCGCTTCTTCTCCGCCGCCTTCTTCACGTCCTCCACGATCGCCGAACTGATATACAGCGAATCGAGGATCTCGAAGAATTCGTCACACATGGTGCCGTTCGAGACCGTCAGGTTCACAAAGCGCTCGTCCGTGTTCTCATAGCGGTAGACTCTGCGGCCCTGTCCCGCAACCGGCGACACCTTTCTGCTGGTGATCAGGTTATAGATGAGACCGTAGACCATCGCCTGATGGATCTTGATCATATGACGATACTGATAGCCGTCGTCGATCTCCGGCATAACGGCGATCGAATCCCAGCGTTTGTCGATGTGCTTCGAGATGATCGCGTTCTTGGTGGAATCCGGACCGATCATTTCGGAATGCTTCACATACGCGCTGTGATACAGACCCGCGTTCTTTGCGCCGGTCTCTGTGAGGTTGTCGGGCGCGAACTTCTTCAGCTTGTCCGGTCTGATGTTGTAGATCGCATTGAAGAAGTGCATCTCGTACTTCGAAACGGAATCGGTCGCCTTCTGCTCCTTGATCTCGATCAGGTCCTTTACGCGGAATGCGCGCATGTCCTCGAGAGACTTGTTGTACGCGCAGCACTCGATCGTTCTCGGCTCCTCATGCATCATCTTCTGAATGCCCGGCGCGGCAAGGCGCTTGCCTCTTTCGATGACGTTGCAGATGTACGCTTCGCTTTCTTCTGCCGAAATCTTCTTATAAAGCTTCTCGTCCTTCGGGAGATCTTTGTTTTCTTCACGCTGTCTGATGTGATCCAGCATCCGCTGTTCCATTGCGATCGCTTCGACGATATTCATATCGATGGATCGGCACTGCGATCTGACCTGCTTCAGGAAGTAGCCGATCATGATATCGTCGAAGATATCTACACGTTCATCTGTATCAAGCGTAGCTTCAAGCCGTGCTCTGCGATTGAACGCAACATTTGCCTTGATCGCGTCGAAGATCGCACCATTCAAATCGGAAACAAGGCTTTCTCCTTCACTGGACTCTCCGATCGTCGTCATCGTCAGTTCGTCGAGCACTTCTTTACTTGCGCAAACATTGAGCAGCGAATCACCCTTCTGGAATCTGAGATTGTCGACGATATCGCCTCTCCTGCGCTCCGCAACCTTGACTTTTTCAGGGAATGCTTGGAAGAATTTTTCAAATTCGATGCTGACTTCCTTTACAAAGTCGAAGCCGCGCTCATATGCCGCCTGCTCGGCAAGCGCTTTCGCCAGTTCTTCAATCGTCTTGAAGTATTGCATAAAGTGACCGTTGAGTCTGTCGAAGGCTTTTTGATCGAAATTACTGGTCAGGCACGCATTTACAAGTGCATCGATAGTCGTTTCTTTCGCTTTTGTTTTTGCTGCATCGAACTCGTTTGATTTATTGTCAGCATTCTCCGAATACTTTTCCAGAAGCCTTGTTTTTTCCGAGATCGTACTGGCAACGGCATCTTTCTGATCGAGGAAATATGTATATACCTTGTACAGGAGATAACGGATCGCATTGGGATGGCAAATGTCTCCACTGATGCTTTGCAGCACGCTTTCAATCATGTAAGGTTCTTTTACGTTTACGGTCTTGGTCTCGTTTGAGAACAATGCTTCTGCAACACTGCGCGCCATTTTTGAGACGGCTCCGAATGTTCCCGTTACTACGTTCTGATAGTTTCTTAACTGATCGAGTTTCGTCTGTACTTCCTTACGAAGATTCTCGTCGTGTCTGTAATCTGGTTTGGACTGTACGGTTGCAGCCTCGCGTGCTTCCGAGATCAGCGTGTTCTCGAAAATACAGTCGTGCATGTAATTTGCCAACGCGAGATAATAGTCGTCCAGTCTGGTTTCTGCATCGCCCAGATATGTATCGAAGATTTCTTTGGTGAACGGATCCGTTTCGCTCTTTCCTTCCATAGACAGGCAATACTCGACTGCGATTTTCGGCGCGTCTTCACCGACAAGCCCTTTTTTCTTGGCTTCTGCGACCTTGACTTTGAATTCTTGATCGTATTTTGTCCATTTTGCCGCTTCACCGTCCCCGCCGATGTTGTTCACGGTCCAGTTGTATGCGACATATTCCGCCACATCGTCGTACGGATAACGGAGCACGCTCGCGCCGATGCCCGCGAAACGGTTGCGGCCGCTGTTTTCCGGCTTGGAGATCTCCTGTACGATATTATCCTCGACGGAGAATGCGCTGCCCATCATCGGTCCGACGTTCTGCTCATAGAGCGCCTGCGCCGCCTGCTCCTCGTACTGTCCCTTGTTGACCAGCGTATTGTCCTCGGCGTTCTGACCGTCGAACAGGAAGCACCAGTCGCAGGGAAGCAGCGCAAGCTTTCTCTGCTCATTGCTTCCGATCACCGGCACCGTGATATGCAGGTCCTTATAGCGTGCAAACGGTCCTTCGATATCGAAGAAGCCGGAGCCTTTCATCATAAAGGCGTTGATCTCCTTCACCGTTGCATATGCATTGCTACGCTGACTTTCCCGCTCCACTTCGGAAGTGATCACGCTGTCCAGCGTTTCCGGAAGGAGCAGCATCATGCGGATGATCGATCCGGACTGCGGATACTTGTTCTTGATATAATCGCGGATATACATTGCAAGCGGCAGCACGGAGCCGGAGCCGGTTCCGCCGGACGTGGTGGAAACAAAGCAGATGCGGATCGCCTGCTTCAGATTTTTGCCGTCCTTACGGTACAGCTCGTCGATCGCGTCGAAGATCGGACGGATCCTGCCGGTCTTGATCGTCGAATTCAAGGCCAGTCGGGAAATCGCGCGGACCTGACCTGCGCCCTCGGAAACTGTCTTGTCATACATGACCGCGTTCTTCGGGAACCAATTTTTCAGCGCGTCGCGATCGTAGTCGAGATAGTCGCCGACCGTCTGTGTCGTGGACGTCTGCACGGTATAAACGTACGTTTTGCATTTTCTCTGGATCTCAGCCAGATCGTTGACGTTTGTGTCCAGGCAGACAAAGTTCATGTTTTCCAGTTCGCCCGGCTGGCACTTGTTAGCCACTTTGCATACAATCCTGCTTCCGGTTCCTCCGATGCCGACAAACAGCGTTGCGGCATTGACGATGTTGTCCTTCAGTTTTTCCATTTTCATGCTTCTCCTCCGATTTTTTATAAAGTATCCTGTGTTCAGATAATAACTGTTCCGGTCAGACTGACTCGCATCCTATTACGTCCGGCCATTGCTACACCGGAAATCATCAGTCCCTGCTGGTCAGATACCGAGAACTCTGTCGGGTTGCCCTGAACCGCAACTCCGTTTTTGTAACTCAGACCTGCCCCTCCGATCACTAAACTGTTCACGCAAGGATTCACTCTGATATCTGTAAAGGTTACAGAAAGACTTTGATTTTTGAAAATCATATGCAAAAGAACCTTAATCAGCGGATCGGCGGCCACCAGCGTTGCGGAAAAACCGCCTCTTGCCATAGGCGCAGTCCTCGGCGGATTATGATCAAATCTGAATTGGCCTTTCTTTTTCAGTTTTCCGGTATAGGAAACGGTCGCATGAATCCCTTGGATTTCACGTCCGTTAAGGTTAAATACGATTGCGGTTACATTGATCTTCCATGGCAAGACCTTGCGCGTGAGAATAAACGCCATCAGTGCGATGAACAGCAGGATCGACAGTCCGATGATCAGCAGGACCAGCCAGCGCGGCAGCGGACGGATGTGCAGATCCGCGGAATCGAAGGACGTCGTCGCGTTGCCGACCTTGTCCTTGGTCGTGACGGCGGCGGTGATCTTGTAATCGCCCTTCTTGATGTCGTCCGCGTTCATGTGCACGATCAGCTTGGACTGATAGATATCCTTCTCGACCGTGAACGGGATCAGATGCTCTCCGTCGGAGATCGCGATATTCCACTCGGCCGCGTCCATCTCCGCCTGGCTTAAGGGGTCCCCGCCCATCGCCATATTGATGTCGATCGGCGAATCCGCAACCTCTGCATATGCCAGATGCTCGGACGTCGGCACGACCTCGATGCGCAGCCCGGTAACGTCGTTTTCGACGCTGAACGTGATCTGCGTCTCCGCGTCCGCGGGCTTATGGTTCGGTTCCTTGTAGGTCGCGGAAACCGTTGCGATGATGTCTCCCGCCGTGGTGGTCTCCGGATGCGTCGGATCGAAATAACCGACGGTGATCAGGAACGCATCGCCCGCCGGCGCCGCGTCGAGGCGGATGTTCGCATTGGGTACGACCGAAAACTGCGTCATTGCGGGGTTCATCAGCGCTTCCCCGTCAAGCTTCTTCCCGCCGTACCACAGCTCCGCGCGGATCGGCTTTGCGTTCGGAAGTTCCGACAGGTGATAGATGTCCTCCGCGCCCGACAGACGGATCTCCAGCGGCTCCGCCTCGTCGTCTTCAAATTTGATGCCGGATGCGGGCCAGCCGACGTCGGCGCCGCAGCGGGTCATCGTGCATTCATCCAGATAGTGCACCGTGACCTGCGCGTCAAAGACGTCCTGCGCATGAAGATCGATCTTCGTCTCGCCGAAGGCTTTGCTGTCCGGGACATGCTGTCTCTGTCCGTTGATGGTGTATTCCACATCGTAAACGATCTGCTTCAGTTCCTTTGCGTCCGTGGGCTGTCCGGTCACATTGTCGACCAGCCAGTACTTCAGCGTGTACGTTCCCGCGCTGGGGCGCGTGCTGCCGTCTACGACATTGCCCGCAGGGTCGATCAGCTCCATCTTCAGATCGACGTCCGGCTCGTAATAGACGCCGATGCTGGACTGCTTGCCGGTATAGCTCAACTGATACGTTCCCGCCTTGCAGTCGTTGTATTTCACCAGAGACCCCTGCAGGTTTGTATCGGGATAATCCGCCGTCCTGGAATATTTCATCGATCTGGCGTCTGTTTTCGTTCCCGCATCGTTTCCGTTCGCATCCACAAGCGACACGTTCTCGATGTCCCTGCCCTGTACAAAGACGAAGACCTTTTTCATAGATACGTTGAACTGTATGGTATCGCCGACGTCGTCCAGCGCATAGCGGTCGAACATGAAATTGCACATCTCCGTGAGCTCTTTCAGGATCTCCTCGCTGCCTTTCGTACCGCGAACACGATGCTTGGCTCCGATCGAAAGATCGGGAACAACCGCGTTTGCGCCGATACCGAGATAGAGCGTATTGATGTCAGTGGTACCGTTCAGATACTTTTCCAGTTCTCTTTTGGCAGCATCTCCGTCAAGAGAATCTCCTCTCTTACTGTGAAACGTCGTTCCGTCCGTCAGTACGATCAGCCATTTCTCGCCGCTTGCGTTTGCAAGCCCGTTGATCGCGGCCTCGACCGATTCGATCGGCGTACCGCCCCCATTTGATTTGATCTCCCGAATGACAGACGCCTCGGACGGATCCGTGATAACCAGCGGCTGCGTATTAAAGGCGTAGGTCTTTCCTTTCAGCTCGATTCTGTTCATGGGATAGATCATCATCGTATCCCCTTCGTTCATCATGGACGCAAAGACCTCCAGCGCGTACGTCGCCCTGCACCATGCCATATGGTCCCCGTCGGTATACATGGAACCGGAATTGTCAAAAACGACCGCGATCGTTTTCGGCGGGCGCTGCGCGCCTGAGGAGTCCGCTCCCGCCTGCGCAAAAGGCACGCTCGAAAGAAGCAGAACGATCATAAGGACAACACAGAAAAACCTCTTCATAAAAAACCTCTGAATGATATATTTGCTGATGCCGCAGCGGCCGAGCCCCAACCGCCTTTCATATATATGCATTCATATCATAGCATGCAAAAGCAGGTAATGCAAGGACGATTGTCGAAATTTGTACGTTTTATACGTGCGTTTGCACATAAATAAGCAGCCGTATTTCGCGGCTGCCTTGTTCAGCAGAAAAACAGATGGACCGGATCCGGACCTGCTCCGTTCACGGCAGCGGGCGCACGTTCAGGAGGACCGGCGCGCCGTCGCGTGCGATGCAGTCCGCTTCGTAGCCGCCGAGGTTCGGCGCGATCCAGTCGTAGAAATCCTTCTTCGGCTCGGCAAACTGCCACAGGATCGACATGATGACCCCGCCGTGGACCACGAACGTCGCGTTTCCGTCGAGCGCACGCACCGTTTCGATAAACGCGCGCTTCACGCGGGCGTGAAAATCCGCCTGCGATTCACCGCCCGGGCACGCGCCGCGGCACAGGTCCTCGACCCATGCGCGGTATGCGGGATCGTCCGCCATCTCGTCGGCGGTACGCCCCTCGAACGCGCCGAAATCCATCTCGTGCAGGTCATTCACAACGATCTGCGCCGCGTTCGGGAACAGGATCGCCGCGGTCTCCCGTGCCCTTTTGAGCGGCGAAACGTAAACGCGGTCGAGCGAAAAATCCTTTTCCTTTCGCTCCGCGGCTTCGCGTCCCTCGGGACACAGCGGTTCGTCGGAGACGCCGACGTAACGGCGCGCCGCGTTGCCCGCCGTCGTTCCGTGCCGGATCAGTCGGATGTGCATGGCAGTTCTCCTTTCAGCACGATCGGGATCCCCGCAACGACGCGCACGACTGCGTCCGCGCGTTCCGCAAGCAGGCAGCAGAGCCGCCCGGTCGCCTCGCGCCATGCGCGTTCAAAGGGGTCCATCGGGATCACGCCGCTGCCGACCTCGCGGCAGAGGACAAGCTGTTTTTTAAGAAGCAGCGGCAGCAGCGTCTCCGCGGAAGCCGGATCGGCC
The DNA here is from genome assembly GCA_947166925.1 of uncultured Clostridia bacterium. GTDB lineage: Bacteria > Bacillota > Clostridia > Christensenellales > CAG-138 > UBA3792. Next base: position 29,279 of record CAMVGD010000018.1, read on the forward strand.
TTGACCGCCGCTTCCAGATCGGTCAGAACCGGCGCGTCCGCATACGGGTCCTTCGACATGTCCGCATCCGAAAAGCCGAGCGTCCTTGCGTATGTGCGCTTGCCCGCGCCGAAAGCACCGAGAATCAAAACCATAAGCTTACCGCCCTTTCCGCAAGCACCAGTCCCAGGGTCATTGCAATCGCGCCAAGCGAGATCCCCGCCCCCGCGAGATCGCCGGACATGCCGCCGAACTGCTTGTTCGCCGTATGCCGGATATAAAGAAACACGAGCCCGCCTGCAAGGAGCATCGCGATCGCCGCCGCGGGCGAAAGCGCCGCCGCTCCGCCGAGCGAAAGCGCGACCCACAAAAGCAGCACCCAGACGGAGCCTTTCGACGCGGAATCGCGGAACGCCTTCTGCATGCCGTCCGTGCTTCCCGACGGCAGCAGGCTCAGAAGCGAGCCGATCGCGCGGGACAGGACATGCGTGATCCCCAATAGTCCGACCGTCTTCCAATCGAGCGGCAGCGCCGCGCAGAGTCCGAAACAGATCAGCAGATAACAGCCGACGGCAATCACGGCAAACGCGCCGCAGTGCGGGTCCTTTAAGATCGCGCGCTTCTTTTCCGGCGCGGCATGGCTCGAAAGCGCGTCGGTCATGTCCGCAAAGCCGTCCATGTGGATACCGCCGGACAGCGCGATCGGCAGGATCGTGAACGCGACCGCCGTCAGGATCGCGGGAAGCTTAAGAAGCGTCGACAGCCAGTACCAAAGGCACAGAAATCCGCCGATCACACAGCCCACGAGCGGCAGCGCCGCAAGGACGTTTTTCAAGGAATACGCGTTCCATTCGATCCGCGGCGTCGGCAGGACCGAGAATGTGGAAAACGCGGAAACGACCGCGGTCCAAAGCGTTTTCATTCGGGCAGCTCTCCTTTCAGGGGGATCGGGATCCCGGCGACGACCTCGATCACAGCGTCGGCGCGCACGGAAAGCGCGCGGTTCAATGCGCCGAGCGCGGCGAGATACGCCGTCACAGCGGGGTCGTAATCCGTTCCGTCGCCTCCGATCTCATCGGTCACGACGACCACGCGTTCACATTGTTTCAAAAGCGCTTCCGCGCCGTTTATCACCGCGTCGAACGGATCGCGCGGCGGTTCTTCGGAAAACATTTCGTTTGCGGCAAGGTTGCCGATGTCCTCTAAAAGGACGCACCGGCACGGCGGAAGCGAAAGCTTTGCAAGGTCCGTATACCGCTCGACGGTGAGAAAGCCCTTGTCCTTCCGCATGGCGCGGTGCCGTTCGATCCGCTTCGCGCCTTCGGCGCCGAACGGCTGCATGCAGGCAAGGTAGACCCGCGGGGAAACGCCGAGACACAGCGATTCCGCATATGCGCTTTTTCCGGACGCCGATCCGCCGGTCACAAGGATCAGCATGGCGCGCCTCCCTGCGGGGTGTACTGCTCGATGCCGGTCTCCGAAAACGAGACCGAGCCGTGATAGACCGCAAGCGCCATGTCGAGCAGCGGCAGCATGCACACCGCGCCCGTGCCCTCGCCGAGCTTCATGTCCGCATACAGGATCGGGTCAAGCCCGAGCTCCCGGAGGATCGCCTGCGCGACCGGCTCCTTCGAGCAATGGCTCGCAAGCATCGCCGTTTTGCAGTTCGGCACGAGCCGCACCGCGACGAGCGCCGCGACGGAGCTCGGAAGCCCGTCGATCAGGATCGGCAGCCGGCAGAGCGCCGCGCCGATATAGAGCCCGACGAGCCCCGCAAGGTCGAACCCGCCGAGCTTTCTCAATACGTCGAACGCATCCTCCGGATCCGGCTTGTTTTCCCGGATCGCACGGGCGATCGCCCCGCGCTTTTTCAAAAGCCCCGCGTCCGAAAGCCCCGCGCCGCGCCCCGTGACGGTTTCGACCGGAAGGTCCAGAAGCACCGCCGCGATCGCGGAGGACGTCGAGGTGTTGCCGATGCCCATTTCACCGGTGACAAGGATCGAATCCCCCGCCGCCCTGCGTTCTTTGGCAAGCAGGATGCCGTTTTCGATCGCCCGGAGCGTCTGTGCTTCGGTCATGGCGGGTCCCTCCGCCATATTGTTTGTACCGTCGGCGACGTGCAGGTCGCGCACGCCTTCGACGCGCGAAAGCATCCCGAGATCGACCGGGATCACGTCCGCGCGCGCGGTTTTGGCCATGAGACAGACCGAGGAGCGGTGTTCCGAGATGCGACGCGCCATCGTCGCGGTCACGGACGCGTCGGTCTGGGTCACGCCCTCTTTGACGATCCCGTTGTCCGCGCAGAGCACGAGCACGGTGCGGCGGTCGATCGAAACGTTTTCATCGCCGGTGAGCCCCGCGATGCGCACGACGGCGGTCTCCAGCTTGCCGAGCCCGTCCAAAGGCTTTGCGACGCCGTCCCAATGCGCCTTCGCGCGCGCCATCGCCGCCGTGTCCTGCGGCGCGATCGCCTCGTTCCATGTCAAAAACGGTTCTTTCATACGTCAGCCCTCTGCCTCTGTTCGATACTTCGATTATACCATTCGTCCCGGGGTCAGTCAACGCCGTAAGCGGTCCCGCGCGGCTTTTGCCGCTATTTCGCTCCTGATGCGGAAATAGCCCGCGCCAATCCGGACCCGTACGGCTGGCGGCATACAGGCATACATGGTATTCTGGATACGAAAACAAGGAGAGCGATCCCGTCCGGACCGCGATCCTCGAAAGAAGCAGAAAAGGAGGAACCGCACATGATGAAAAGAGGAATGATGGCTTTGCTGCTCGTCGGACTTGCACTGATCGTCGCATTCGTCGCCTGCTCCGGGCGCGGCGTCTCGACAAGCCGTTCCGGCTGCGGCGGCTGCGGGCTCGGCTGTGCCGCCTGCACCGCATGCATAGCCGCCGGCTGTGCGCTCTCCTGTGCAAGAGGACTATCCGGCACCCTGCAGACCGACAGCGCCGGCAGCCTGTATCACTGACCCTCCGAAACGGAAAGGGGATGTTAAGAAAGTGCTCAGCATTTCTTAACATCCCGATGAATTGCAGCATGGCTGCATGAATTGGCTTCGCCGTGAATTGCGCTGCGCGCA
>CAMVGD010000019.1 GCA_947166925.1 uncultured Clostridia bacterium
CAGAACAAGGACAAGGCCATGCAGATGCTGAAGGCCAAACTCTTTATTATGAAGCAGGAGGAGCAGGCTGAGAAGCTCTCCGGCATAAGAGGAGAAGTAAAGGACAACGCATGGGGCAGTCAGATCCGCTCCTACGTCTTCCAGCCGTATACGCTCGTCAAGGACCATCGCACCGGCGCCGAAAACGGCAACATCCAGGCGGTCATGGACGGCGACCTCGACCTGTTCATCTCGGCGTATCTGACCATGTCATAACACACGGGCGTCTCGAAAGGGACGCCTTTTTATGACCGTCAGGGCAATTCACGTCGTGTAGGGGACGCCGACCCCGGCGTCCCGTCTGCAATTCGCAGTGCAGCCAATTCACGCACGCAGGGCAATTCATTCGGTATCGAGAGGAGAGCATATGATCCGACCGGTGGTTTTTGTCAGCTTTGAGCAGGGGAAGATCGAGGAGAGACCGAACGATTTTCGCGGGCGCTTCTCGGTTTTGAAACGCTATCCGCTGCTTTACGCGGCGTATCGCGAGGAACAAAAGAACATTCGTCCGTTCTACGGGCATCCGTATACGGAACATCCGGAAAAGGTTTATAACGGAACGCAGAGAGAGGGACCGGACGTCTTTCACGGCGAGCTCAGGGAACCGACCTCCTTTCGGGAAAAGCGGCTGATCAGGCGGATCATGCGCGAAAGCAGACGGCATGCGGCGCTTCGGACCGAGGCGGACGCAATGACGGCTTTTAACATGCTGCAGCATCCGGAGCAATATGAGATCATTCATACCAAAGTTGCGGGATCGGGCGACGCATTTCCGCAGGATTGGACGTTTCTCGGATATGACGTCAGCTATGAGGTCGGCTTTGACGGTGCATATTCGATCCTTTGCGACTGCCTGTTCCTTCCGCAATGGCACGGCTGCGACGAGGACGGCACGCTCTTTTCAGAGGATTACGCAAAGCTGAACGAAAACGGACTGTTTTCGAACTGGGACGACGCATATGCCTATCTTGTGAAATATCGGAATGAGGAATGGTCGGAAATCGGTTGGTTCGAGATTTACGAGGTGCGGCGCAGGAAAGCGGACGATCAATGATCGTCCCTACGTGATGTAGGCGCAGGCACTCGCGGCAGTTTGTAGGGGGCGATGGTACGCGCGGGAAGCGCGCGATCTGCCTATGTAACGAAGTGGAGAGATCCAGACGCACCGCCGAATGAATTGCGCAAGCGCATGAATTGTGCTTTGCACATGAATTGTCCAAAGGACGTGAATCGTGCCTTACGGCACATGAATTGACGACAAAGTCGTCGTGGAGGGAATATGCAAAAACCGGTGATCGGCGTAACGCCGCTGTTCGATCGGGCGCGGGATTCCTATTGGATGCTGCCCGGGTATTTTCTTGCATTGGAGCAGGCGGGCGCGGTACCCGTGATGCTGCCGTTGACGAACGACGAGACGGCGCTTTCCCGCCTTGTCGGGACCCTCGACGGCTTTCTGATCGCGGGCGGGCAGGACGTTTCGCCATCCGTTTACGGCGAGGAACAAAAGCCGACCTGCGCGGAGACCTGCCCCGAGCGCGACGCGATGGAGACCGTGCTATTGCGGCTGCTGTGGGACGCGGACAAGCCGGTGTTCGGCATCTGCCGCGGGCTGCAGATCCTGAACGCGCACCTCGGCGGTACGCTTTTTCAAGATTTGAAAACCGAGCATCCGTCGGACACGAACCACCGCATGGCGGCGCCGTACGACCGCGCCGAGCACACGGTTGCTTTGTGCAAGGACGCGCCGCTTTGTGCGCTTTTGAACGCGGAGGAGATCGGCGTCAACAGCTGCCACCATCAGGCGATCAAGACGCTTGCGCCGGCTTTGCAGCCCATGGCGATCGCGCCGGACGGGCTCGTCGAGGCGGTCTGTGCGCCGGAGAAACGCTTCATCTGGGCGGTGCAGTGGCATCCGGAATTCTTCTTCCGGAAGGATGAAAACAGTCGGAAGCTTTTCTCGGCGTTTGCGGACGCGGCAAAACCCGGCAGAACAGGAGCTTCGTATGGACGATAAAATAAAGCGTGCGGAGCGCATCTCTCTCGCGTCGATGCTCATCGGCGTCTGCACCGCGCCGGTGTGGATTTTGCTGGTTGTACTGAACGGCGTACTGGAGATCCCGTATATCCTCACGATCCTGAAGTTTCTGCCGCTTGCCGCTTCGCTTGCGGGGATCGTGTTCTGGATCGTCGGGCTGGTGCAGAGCATCCGCAAACGGTCGCGTTCAAAGAAGGGGATCGTTTTTTCCGTGATCGGCATCATACTGAACCTGCTGACGTTCTGCGTGACCGTGCTTTTCTGGCTGCTGATCTCCGCGGTTTCGGTGTTTGCCTGAGGAGGGATTTATGCGAAATTTCGGTATGTCGATGCTCTGGTTTTGGGTTGCGTACATCGTTGTGACGCTGATCGGGATCGGACACACGATCTTCAATATCACCGTCCTGCACATGAAGTCCATGAAGGACGGACCGGGCATGGGCGAGGGCTACGAAAGGACCAAACCGTGGCATCCGCTCTACAACATCGTGATCTTTTCGCTGTGCGGGTGGCTGTACATGCGCGGGCTCGATAATCCGACGCTTGCCGACGCGCTGATCACCGGCGCGATCTGGGCGGGCATCTGCATCGTGTTCGATCTCGTCGGTTGGGTGCTCGTCAGGCATCCGTGGAGCCTTACCTTCCGTGAATTCTACGTCGACTATCAGCCGTGGATCTCGCTGATCTATCTTGCGATCTTCCTCGGTCCGCTTGTCGGGTTCCTGCTCTGCTGAAACCTTTACGAGCAACTCCAAAATCATGAAACCGCCGCTTTTCATGCCGGAACGGATATGATATACTGATTACGAAGAACCGCAAAACGATGATGAAAGGGGAAGGGACATGGAGAAGCCAGTCAGGAAACGCAAAGGGATGTCGCTTTCGACCGCCGTCCTGATCGGCGCGTCTGCGATCGTGCTTACGCTGATCGGCGGTTTTGTGCTGCTTTGGGTGACTGTGATCAAGCCGGGCCGCGATGCGCAGAGAAGCGCGGGAGCGAGCGCAGCGCCCACATCGGCCGTTCAGCCGACGCAGACGGCGGAGGACGTGCCGCCGGCGTCCGAAGAACCGGCAGTCGAGGCGAGCGAAGCGCCCGCATCGACGGCAGGGCTCCCTGTGATCACGACGGCAGAGCCGGCAAAGACAGAGACGGAAGCGCCTGCGGACACGCCGACGGAGATCCCGACCGAAGCGCCGACGGAGGTCCCCACCGAAGCGCCTTCGCCGACGCCGACGGAGATCCCGACGCCGAAGCCCACGCAGACGCCGCAGCCGACCAAGGTCCCCGATTCGTTCAAGTTCGGCGGCAAGACGATCAAGCGCGGGACCAAGACGATCGACGGGAGCAAGCTCGGCGTCAACGGAAAGAGCAGCAAGCTTCGCCATATCACAGCCGAGGAGGTGGAAAACCTCGTTGCGCTCTGTCCGGATCTCGAGGAGCTGTCGCTGGATTATTGCTACATGGACGATTATGAGCCGCTCGGAGCGCTTACAAAGCTCAAAACACTGAAGCTTCGTCACTGCAATGAAAACGGAAAGGGGAACCCGGTCAAGGACATCGGCTGGGTCGAGGATCTGAAATCGCTGACCTATCTGCATCTTGCGCACAATGCGGTCAGCGACCCGGAGCCGTTGGAGAAGCTGAAGAATCTGACAAAGCTGAACCTTTCCTATAACGATCTCGAAAACGACGATCTCGAATCGATCGGGGAGCTCACGAATCTCACGGAGCTTTCCCTGTACGGGCTTAAAATCACGGACGTTGCGCCGCTTTCCTCACTCACGAAGCTGACGTATCTGCATCTCGGTTATAACAAAAAGCTGAAAAACATCAAGGCGCTGACCTCACTGCCGAAGCTCAAATCGCTGCGGGTCAAAAAGACGAATATCAGCGACGTTTCGTATTTCAAAAACTTCAAGGCGCTGCAGAAGCTGGACATCTCGGGCTGCCCGATCCTGTTCCACGATTACTATAAGCTCGAGGACTGCAAGAAGCTGAAGCTGATCGTGCTCGACCAGAAGGACACCGACGCGTCGCTCGCGATCGACGACATGATCAACAACGGCTTCGGCGTCGAGATCCTCTACGACTGGCCGTAAGGCGGGATACGAACACAGAAAAAGGGAGCATCCGTGCGGATGCTCCCTTTTTTCGGGTGAAACTTACAACGGCTCGATCAGGCCGAAATTGCCGTCTTTACGTTTATAAAGAACGTTGATTTCGTTCGTGTCCACGTTGCGGAATACGTAGAAGGCATGACCTAAAAGCTCGATCTGGAGCATGGCCTCCTCCTCGCTCATCGGCTTGACGGAGAACTGCTTCACACGGACGATGCGCGGTCCGTCGTCTTCGTCCTCGTCGTCCTCGATAGGAAGATCGCGGAATGCATCCTGACGAAGTCCCTTCGCGAGACGCGTGCGGTTGCGCACGATCTGCTTTTCGAGCTTTTCGACGATGTTGTCGAGCGATGCATACATATCGCCCGAGACCTCCTCGCCGCGGATGATGCGACCCTCATGCGGGATCGTTACCTCGACGATGTGGCGGTTCTTTTCGACGGAGAGAGTGACCTGTGCTTCTGTGTCCTGCGGGAAGTACCGATCCAACTTGGAAAGCTTCTTCTCTGCGACTTCGCGCATGTAATCGGAAACCTCCAAATTCTTACCGGAAATAGAAATACGCATATGTTCCACTCCTTCTGACACGGGTATTGTGTTCGTGTCATCTATATATTAACATACTTTTCCGGAAATATCTTCCCTTTTTTCAAAAAAACACAAAAATTTTGATATTCATACAGTATTCCCGCGTTTCCGGGCGTTTTTGACCGTCGACGGGAAGCAATTCCGCAAAAATGTTGCATTTCATTCACAGTTATAACGCGTTTATGACAAAACCGCGGGGTATACTGTATTTGCAAAGGTTGAAATCCCTTTGTATCAAGATCGTTCTTGATCAACTCTCCCCCCAAACGCAAGGGCGCTGAACCGTGAGGCTTCGGCGCCTTTGCGGTATCTGCGCTTTACTGTCCGCACGGCGGCTTCGGACGGAACTGCTCGAAAAGCCGCATCATCTGAAAGAGCTTTTCCATGTCCGGCTGCGGCGGCTTCGGCGGCGCGGGCGGCGGAGGCGGCGGGGGACACGGCGCGGGCGCGGGGACCGGTACGTTCAGCCGGTAGGCAAGCTGGTCGCAAAGATCGCGCGGCAGAAGCGGCGCAAGCGCCTTAACATAGGCCTCGACGCCGGCGCGGCCGTGCTCGTCGCGCACGGCCTCGCCTAAAACGACGGCGCAGGAGAGCGGAGACGGACCGTTCCGTTGCAATTGTGCGTTCATGGCAATTCCTCCTTGCAGCATGATATGCAGCGCGCACCGGAACCGTGCGCGCAGCCTGCCGCCGATCCGGCGAAAAACGACGAAAACGTCCTTCGATCGACGTGTTTCCGGCAAAAAGACGTAAAAGCATTTGACTTTACGGGCGCCCTATGATAAACTGTAAAAAAATATACAATGGAGGTTCAAAATGGCAAACAGCTTAAGTGAAATGATCCAGGAGATCGTGAACAAATCGTACGAGGAAAAAGTAATGGGCGCAAAAATCGCGCTCGGCGAGTGCTTCGGTATTCTTAACCGGATCGGCCTTGAAAAGGAAAAATCAACCATGATGCTGATCACCTTCCTGACGGCTGCGGTCGCCGTAAACGGTGAATTCTCCGCACCCGAAAGAAGAATGCTGAAGGACATCTTTGACGATGATTTTGAAGGACTCGTCAAAGCAATGGATAAGAAAGCGTTTGACATGATGAACCAGATGGTCGACACCCTCGACGGACGCGACAAGGCCAGCTTCTGCCTGCTTGCGAGCTTCATCCTCGCGGTTGACGACGAGATCGACGCCGACGAGTATAAGTATCTCATCAAGCTGCTGCAGTAACGGGCGTCAGTTGAATCGAATCACGGACCGGAGCGGGTTAAACCGTTCCGGTCTTTTTATGCGCTGCGTTTGTTTTCCGCACGGCGCGATGCACGAAACCGATACGGCGCGCATAGGATACTGCGAGGTGAGACGATATGAACATCAACGAGCAGTATGAATCGTACCGGAATAAAACGAATGACGAGCTGATGGAAACGCTCGTGAAGCTGACTGCGGAGCAGAAAAGCAACGGCGAGATGAGCGAGGGAAAGATGGAGGAGATCTATAGAATGCTTGCGCCGATGCTCTCCGAAAGTCAGAAGGCGCGCATGCGCGAGATCATTGCGCGGCTGAACACGCCGAACTGACAATCGCCGAAAAAAGGGTTTTCGGCGTACTGGTTCACCCCGCGCCTGCGGATCGGAGATCCGACGGGCAGCGCGGGGCGTAAGGAGTAAAATCCGCTGCGCATGTCGCCGGACTTTACGGATTGATGTGATATATGTTCTCCGGACTTACGCGCCGAACGGCGGAGCGCAAGGGCGTGTTTTCGGGATATTTGCGCCATAAATCCGCAAAATCGTTGCAACCCGTTCACAATCGCCCCCTTTGCAGAGGGGCGAAACTGTGATATAATCATTTTAATATCGCATCAGGAGATACATATGGGATTTTTGGACAAGCTGCTCGGAACCTCGAGCGAAAGCAAATTAAAAAAACTCAAGCCGAAGGTGGCGGCGATCAACGCCCTTGAGCCGGAAATGAAAAAGCTCACCGACGAACAGCTGCGGCATAAGACCGATGTGTTCAAGGAGCGTCTTGAAAAAGGCGAAACGCTGGACGACCTTCTGGTCGAGGCGTTTGCGGTCGTCCGTGAAGCGGGCGTCCGAACCGTCGGCATGCGGCATTTCGACGTGCAGCTGCTCGGCGGCATGGTCCTGCATCAGGGACGCATCGCCGAAATGAAGACCGGCGAGGGCAAAACGCTCGTTGCGACGCTGCCGGCGTATCTGAACGCGCTCGAAGGCAAGGGCGTGCACATCGTCACCGTCAACGACTACCTCGCAAAGCGCGACGCGCAGTGGATGGGCAAGATCTACCGCTTTCTGGGACTCGAGGTCGGATGCATCATCCATGACCTTGATTCGGACGAGCGGCGCAAGGCGTATCTTGCCGACATCACCTACGGCACGAACAACGAGTTCGGTTTCGACTATCTGCGCGACAACATGTGCGTTTATAAGGAGAACATGGTGCAGCGTTCGCTGCATTATGCGATCGTCGACGAGGTCGACTCGATCCTGATCGACGAGGCGAGAACGCCGCTTATCATCAGCGGACGCGGCGAGGAAAGCTCCGAAATGTACGTTGAGGCGGATCGCTTTGTGCGCGGACTGAAGCGCGGCGAGGACATCAAGGAGATCAGCAAGTCTGATCAGCTTCAGGGCATTGAACAGCCGGAAAGCGGCGACTATATGGTCGACGTCAAGCACCGCACGGTCATGCTGACCGCGGAGGGCATCCGGCGGGCGGAAAAGCATTTCGACGTGCAATCGCTTGCCGATACCGACAATACTGAGCTGAACCACTATATCAAGCAGGCGCTGCGGGCGCATTCGCTGTTTGAGCGCGACAAGGATTACGTCGTACAGGACGGACAGGTCATCATCGTCGACGAATTTACCGGTCGACTGATGATCGGACGCCGCTACAGCGAAGGTCTGCATCAGGCGCTGGAGGCGAAGGAGGGCGTCAAGGTCGAACGCGAGAACAAGACGCTTGCGACGATCACCTTCCAGAACTACTTCCGCATGTTCAAAAAGCTGGCAGGCATGACCGGTACAGCAAAGACCGAGGAGGACGAATTCTCCGCGATCTACGACCTCGACGTCGTCGAGATCCCGACGAACAAGCCGAACATCCGCATCGACAACAAGGATTTCGTCTATGCGACCGAGGAGGGCAAGTTCCGCGCGGTGGTACAGGAGATCGAACAGGTCCATGCGACCGGTCAGCCGATCCTGGTCGGCACGATCTCGGTCGAGCGCAGCGAATATCTGTCCGGGCTTTTGAAGCGCAAGGGAATTCCGCACGAGGTGCTGAACGCCAAGTATCACGCAAAGGAAGCGGAGATCGTCGCGCAGGCGGGCAAGCTCAATCAGATCACGATCGCAACGAACATGGCAGGCCGCGGCACGGACATTCTGCTCGGCGGCAACCCGGACTTTCTGGCGCGCCGCGCGATGCGGCAGGACGGCATGGACGAGGAGCTCATCGACGAGGCGACCGGACATGCCGAGACCGACGACGAGGAGATCCTTGCCGCGCGCGAGCAGTACGCGAACCTGTACCGGGAGTTCAAGAAGGAGACCGATCGCGAGCATGACGAGGTCGTGAAGCTCGGCGGGCTTCATATCATCGGCACGGAACGGCATGAGAGCCGCCGTATCGATAACCAGCTCCGCGGACGCGCAGGCCGACAGGGCGATCCGGGCAGCACGCGCTTCTATGTGTCGCTGAAGGACGAGCTGATGCGGCGCTTCGGGCTGGACCGCATGGAAGGGCTGATGACGCGGTTCTCGGCGGACGACAAATATCCGATCGAAAACGGCATCATCACCAAGCAGATCGAGAGCGCGCAGAAACGCGTCGAGGCGGCGAACTTCGATATGCGCCGGAACGTGCTGAAATACGACGACGTCATGAACAAGCAGCGCGAGATCATCTACGGCGAGCGCCGCAAGGTGCTGATGGGCGCGGACCTCAAGGATCAGTTTACGAGCATGATCCGCCAGACGATCGAAAACATCGTCAACGCCTATGCAAGCGAGCATTCCAAGTCGGACGAGTGGGATATCCAGGCGATCGAAAAGGAGCTTTCCGATATCTGCGCAGCCGACGCGACGGGACTTCTGCACAGCGCGGACCTCAAAAAACGCAGCGACCTGATCGAACGCTGCATCACGTTTGCGGCACAGCAGCGCGCGAAAAAGGAAGCGGAGGCTTTAGAGTATCATTTCGACGTCCGCGAGATCGAACGCATCGCGCTTTTGACGACGGTCGATACGAACTGGATGGACCAGATCGACGCCATGGATCAGTTGAAGCAGGGCATCGGACTTCGCGCGTATGCGCAGACCGATCCGGCGAATGCATATTCAAACGAAGGCGCAGACCTGTTCGATGCAATGATCGAACGCATTCGCGAGGAAGCGGTGAAAAAGCTTTTTCACTGGCAGATCCGGAAGGCGCCGGTCGTGCGAAAGCAGGTCGCAAAGCCGGTCGATACGCCGTCCCCGGACGGCGAAAAGCCGAAGGTTTTGAAGCGATCCGCAAAGATCGGCAGAAACGACCCCTGCCCCTGCGGAAGCGGCAAGAAATACAAGCACTGCTGCGGCAGAAACGCGTAACATAAAGGCGGTCATTTGACCGCCTTTATGAGTGATATCCGCCTGCGGCGGGTGATATCGCCCTTTGGGCGGCGATATCTTCCCTGCGGGAAGGTTCATGAGAATTCTCCTCCGAGAATCGTCTGATTTTATGCGGCCTTGCCGCAATTCACGTCCGGAGGACAATTCACGGCGCAGCCAATTCATGTTCCGAAGGAACAATTCATGCGCGAAGCGCAATTCATCGACAACCCTTCCGTCAGCTTGACGGCTGCCACCATCCTTTACACAGGGAGGGCGAAGCACCAAAAGCCTTCCCCCTTGGGTGGGGGCGCGGAGCCGAGCGCTCGCTGTGCGAGAACAACCCCTCAGTCACCTATCGGTGACAGCTTCCCTTACACAGGGGAGCCAAGAACTGAGGCGGAAGCGCGGGTCGATGGTACGCGCGGGAAGCGTGCGATCTACCGCTGTAATGAAGCGCAGCGGAATGGAACAGGGAGAAAACCACACAGTGCGTGGTTTTCGACCATGTGAGGCCATCCAGGCGGCGAGGCTTGCCGAGCCGGATGAGGGGGATTATCACGCACGCCGCAGGCATATCGGGCTGAAGGCATATTAAATATATTTTTGATTCATGGAACTTTTTACCTGCATTGCGCGTCTTGCGTTATGGAATGATCATTCAGAGCAATGAGTTGGGAGAAAAACCGATGGGAGTAATTCGAGACGACGTGTTCGTGGAAGAGATCCGGAGCGTCAGGCAAACCGCGTTCGGTGTGGCGTATCTGATCCTGAAGAACACGTCTGACTGCGAGGATGCGATGAGCGCGGCGATCGTCAAAGCGTACGAGCACCGCAATTCGCTGTTAAAGCGGGGCAGCTTCCGCGCGTGGTTTCTGCGTATTCTGCGAAATGAAGCGTATACCATCCTGCGCGAGCGCCGCAAGGTCATAAAGACAGACGAGATTCCGGAATCGCCGCAGCCGTTTCCCGATGCGGACCGTTCGCTCGATCTGCGCGCCGCTTTGATGCGGCTCAAGAAGGATCAGCGGAACGTGCTGTATCTTCGGGAGGAGGGCTATTCCATGGAAGAGATCGCAGCCGTATTGCAGGTTCCCGTCGGCACGGTCAAGTCGCGCATCTCGCGCGCGAAAGAAACGCTTCGCTCGTATTTGGAGGTAAACTGAATGGAAAAGAAAGATATCCGTGTTTCCGACACGATCCCGCAGCGTCCCGCGTCGTTCGACGATGCGGTGGAACGGACGCTTAAGCGCGTTGTTGAGAAGGAAGAGCAGAAGGAAACGCCTGCCCGCACGTGGAAGACCGAAATCGGAAAGGAACGCAAACGCGGCAGCAAACGCAGCGTTCTCGATATCGTTGCCATCGCCGCGATCTTCGTGGTCTGCGTCGTTGCGATCGGCACGGTGATCGGCGTCCGGACGCGTCTGAACAGGACCGTTCCGGCAGATCAGATCGCGGAGCTGCCGACGGCGCCTGTCAATATGTCAAATACCGTGTATGTATCGACCGTCGACGAGCTGCTTGCCGCGCTCGCGCCGGACACCAGGATCGTCCTTGCCGACGGTACGTACGATCTGACCACGGCTTCGGATTACGGCACGGAAGGCGGAGAGTATTATACGTGGGAGGACCGGTCGGACAACTGGTTCCGCGAGCCGGAGGAGAACAGCTTTGAGCTGTGCTTGCAGAATCTCCAAAAATGCTGCATCACCGGGTCGAGGAATGCGGAGATCGTGACGGTCCCGCGCACGGCGGCGGTCCTTTATGCACGTAACTGCTCCGGACTGGTGCTGTCCGGCTTTACGGCAGGACATACCGTCATGGCCGATCCGTGCGAAGGCGAGGTCATCCGTCTGGTTGAGTGCGCGGACGCGTGGGTCGAAAACTGCTCACTGTACGGCTGCGGCACATGGGGCGTCAACGCGGTCGACTGCGACAATCTCACCGTGACCGGATCCGACATCCATGAATGCAGCAGCGGCGGCGTTTCGTTCGCTCACTGCCGCAACACGCTGATGACCGGCTGTACACTGCGCAACTGCGGTTATCGCGATAACGCGTTCAGCATCGTCTACATCTACGACAGCAAAGACCTGCGGATCACCGGGTGCGACGTGTATGAAAACCGCACGGACGTTCTCTTCAATCTGTACGGCGACGACGTCAAAAACGGTATGGGCGACGTTCTGATCCTGGGCACGAGCGTGCACGACAACGACGTGCTCGATCAGGGATTCTACAGCTACACGGGCAAAGGACCGGTCGTTGCGGGATGCGAATTCAAGAACAACAGCGGCGTTCTCCTTTCCGACGAGCAGCGTGTGTTCGACCGCGACGGGAACCGGCTCTATGAATCCGATCTTTTAGCCATGCAGCTCGACCGCACGCTCAACATAGAGCCCGCCGTGCTGCCGACGCCCGAACCGGAGACGCCGAACGCGCGCGTTCCGGCAATTCAGGTGAATGGTGAGATGTATGTCATCACCGAATTTGAGGCAGTGGGAGAACCGGATGAAAGCGCGATCGGATATGTTTCGTCCGTCGTGCCGCTTTCCGAGTGGCCGACAGAGGACGGACAGGCGAATTTCGGCGAAGTCGGTACGCCTTTTACCCTGAGTGCTGACGGATTGTACGTATTGTACGGCAGCGAATGGCGGTTGTTTGAGGCGGAGGAATTTGGCGGCGATGAACCGACGCCCGAACCGGCGATTGATCCCGTATCGGAAACGCTGTGTATGTTTTTCGACGGATGCCTGTATTATGAGCCGTTTGAAAATTGGATCTGGTCGGATCAGGACGACGGGCTTGCCGCGGACGGCATGACCTTCCTTTGGAAAATGGAGGAAGTCAAGGACAAGATCCCGACGATCTATAACCCCGGAATGCTGACGGTCACGGCAGGGGACGGTGTGAACCTTGAACCGAAGGTCAACATCTACGACGCGGCGCTCAACACGGTCGCGTTCGGCGCCGATATTTCGACCGTCTGTACGCTTGATCCCGGCACATATTACGTCTCACAGCGCGTCTCGCGCCGCGAAACGGACGGCACCTCCGGCTATGAGTGCGTCGTGCGCGTCGTGATCGGCGAGACCGCAGAGCAGCCGACGCCCGAATCCGCTGAAGAGCCGCCGATGCAGGAATCGAGCTCTGTGCCGTCCACGTTCCGGTTCTGGGACTACGATGAGGAAAACGGATACCGCGAAGCGCCGACGGAAGGCGTGCTGTTCGTCTGCGATTTCGACGGCGACGGGACGGAGGATGAGATCGCCTACAAAATACACGGACAGTATCTGACGATCTCCTTGGGTAAAAAATCGATCGACGTCAACTTCGGCGCCGGATTGGAGCAGGCGATCCTGCTCGATCTCGATCCCGACTCGGCGCGGCTGAATCTGCTCGTGGTCTACAATACCGGCTCGGAGGATTATGAAACTGTCGAGCTGCATATGGAAAACGGGCGTTTCGTCCGCGGTCCGGTCATCTATGCGTACTGCACCTACGACGGCAAGACGCTGCGCGGCTCCGCGACGCAGACCGATATTCTGGGGACAAAAACCGGCGAACGCACGTATCACGGCGAAAACCTGACGCCGGATTCCGAATGGTACGACTGCGACGTGATCCCGGATGAGATCCAATCCGCATCCGATCGCGCGCGTCTCATTGAAGGCGGCAAGCTGCTGCACCTCGTGCGCGATCTGCCCTGCACGATCGACGGCGCGGACGCGGTGATCCCCGCGGGCACGTACCTCTACATGACGCGCTGGCACGAATCCGGAATGCTTGCGGAGATCAGGACGGAAGACGGAACGACCGCGCTGGTCGCGGTGCGGGAAGCGGATCCGAATGATCCGGATCTTGCCGGCTGTCTGATCGACGGCGTGATGCAGTACGAGTACTTTGACAACATCTTTTTCGCCGATTGATCCGCCCAAAAACATGAAAGGACCGCGCCTGCGGTCCTTTTTAACATGACTGCCCTTTCGTCTGCCTTCGGCATCCACCCCTGATAAGGGAAGGTCACCTTGAGACAGTCGAGCGCCCCTTGACAGGGGAGCTGTCAGCGAAGGTGACTGAGGGGTAGTAGGGGGCGTCGACCCCGACGCCCCGAAAAATCATTGCAGCGCGTCGATCACATCCCCGATGTCGGCGTTGACAAGAATCGCGCGGTCCTCGATTTGCTTCGGGCACTCCGCCTCGCCGAAATTGATGCACACGTACGTCGCGTTCGGGTTCTGCGCGGTCAGCCGCCAGAACGGGTATTTGATGATGCCCGGCGTGTTGCCGCCGACCCCAAGCTCTAAAAGCAGCAGCTTTTTGCCTTCGTGCGTCTGTACCCAGTTCACGTACCGCGACGCCGCCTCATTCCAGCCGAGGTCCTCGACGAAGGTTTCGTCGCTGCGCAGGTTCATCGCCATCGGCGCGCCGCATTTCGGACAGCGCGGCACGAGCGCGGAGGGGATGCGCATATCCTTCTGCTCGGCAACCATCTTCAAAATGACTTCTTCGTTGTCGTAGGTACGGCGGTGACACGGCGTCGAGCATTGGAAGAGCCCGTAATCGCCCTGCGTGTAAAAGAGCCGCTGTTTGTCGACGCCCGCCTTCTGGAAGCAGTGGTCCACGTTCGTCGTGATCACGAAATAGTCCTTGTCCTTTACAAGGTTCAAAAGCCGCGCATAGACCGGCTTCGGCGGGTTTTCATAGCGGTTGATCAGAATATAACGGCTCCAGTACGCCCATTTTTCCTCCGGCGTGGAAAACGGATAGAACCCGCCGGTGTACATGTCGCGGAAGTGATACTTTCGGATGAAGTCGGAAAAGAACCGTTTGAAGCGGTCGCCGGCATAGGTAAAGCCCGCGGCGGTCGACAGCCCCGCGCCTGCGCCGATCACGATCGCGTCAGCGCTCCCCAGCGCGCTTTTCAGCCGGTTTATAAGCTCCGGCGTGATCTCGGTATTCTGCATACAAAAACTCCTTTCCGGCTATCTGAGAAGCGCCTGATAGAGCCGCAGGTCGGCTTCCTTGAACACGTTGAACACAACGACGATCGGGTGTTCCTTCTGAAACGCTTTTACGGTCTCGACGGCGATCTCTGCCGCCTCCCTTTGCGGAAAGCCGAACACGCCGGTCGAGATGCAGCAGAACGCGACGCTTCCGATCCCGTTTTCCTCCGCGAGGCGCAGACAGCTTTCATAGCAGGATGCAAGCTCTTGGCAATGCCGCTCACTGAGCCGTCTCGACACGATCGGACCCACCGTATGCAGCACGTACTTCGCGGGGAGGTTGAACCCCGGCGTGAGCTTTGCGCCGCCGGTCAGTTCCGCGTGCCCCTGCGCCCGCATAATTCTATCACATGCAAGCCGCAATTGCACGCCCGCATAGGTGTGGATCGCGTTGTCGATACAGCCATGGTTCGGCGAAAAGCAGCCGAGCAATGCGGAATTCGCGGCGTTTACGATCGCGTCGACCGCGAGCGTCGTGATATCCCCGCGCCAAAGATACAGCCCTTCCTGCACAGGCGTGAGATCCAAAAGCCTTGTTACGCCCTTTTCGCGCGTCGCTTCCCGAAGATACGCGTCCTGCACGGCAAGGAATTCTTCGCCCGCTTCCATCGGCGGGCGCACATTGAACAATCCCCGCAGCAGCCGTTTCTGTTCAAAAACGTCCCGCGGGATCTCGTTCCGATATCCCTGTTCATCCAGCATCGCCCGAATGAGCCAAACTCTGCGCTCGTCCTGTGTCATGCCGTTATTGTATCACGCGGCGGTTTTGCTTGTAAAGAAAAAAGCGGAGGGTTTTCCCTCCGCTTTTGCGTGGTTGTTGGTTGTGTCGTTCTGAGGAGCGAAGCGACGAAGAATCGTTTGAGATCCGCGGAACGCCGAGGTCGCGTCCCCGCAATGTCCAAGCGAAGCGTCAATAATTTTCCGCGTTGACCTCGAAATACGCCTGCGGGTGCGCACAGGTGGGGCAGATCTCCGGCGCTTTTTCGCCGATCACGATGTGTCCGCAGTTGCGGCATTCCCAGACCTTGACCTCGCTCTTTGCAAAGACTGCGGCGGTCTCGACGTTCCTTAGCAGTGCGCGATAGCGTTCCTCGTGGTGCTTTTCGATCGCGGCGACCAGACGGAATTTCTCCGCAAGCTCCGCAAAGCCTTCTTCCTCGGCGGTCACGGCAAAGCCCTCGTACATGTCGGTCCATTCATAGTTTTCGCCGTCCGCAGCGGCCTTGAGGTTTTCGGCGGTCGTGCCGATGCCGCCGAGCTCTTTAAACCACATCTTGGCGTGTTCCTTCTCGTTGTCCGCGGTTTTCAGAAACAGCGCGGCGATCTGCTCATAGCCGTCCTTCTTTGCGCGGGAGGCGAAGTAGGTGTACTTGTTGCGCGCCTGTGATTCGCCCGCGAACGCGGCGAGCAGGTTCTGTTCGGTCTTTGTACCTGTATATTTGCTCATATGTCCTCCTTGTCGTGATCATGAATAAAGTAAATCCGTCAGATCCGGCGACATGCGCGGTGGATCTGACACCTTGCAGTTTTTGCCGCCCGAAAATCCGTAGGATTTTAGGCAAAAGCTGAAAACCGGTCAGATGAAAATTCTTTCATCCGACCGAAGCGTTTACGCTTTCCAAAGCCCGTGCAGGTTGCAGTAGGCAAAGACCGCTTCGACCTCGTCGCCGTCGCAGATCTTGAAGCAGACCTCGGGCGCGTCGCCGGGGTTCAATGCCTTTCTCTGGTTGCCGTACTTGGTCTGCAGGCTGACCCATTCGATGTAGTGCTCGGGGAGCATCGGATGCGCGGCGGCGCCGATCTTCACCTTGACGCAGCAGCCGTCGACTTCGACGACGGGGACGTGCTTTTCAAGCGACGCGTCGGTCGTGCCGGGGACGATCTCCTTCATGGGCTTGCCGCAGCACATGACGGGGACGGGGGTCTTCTTGACGATCGCGATGATCTGGCCGCAGGTCTCGCAGCGATAGAACTTCATTTCCATTGATTTTTGCCTCCTGTATGATTTTGTTCGTACAAAAAACGCCCGCAACCGGGCGTTATTCGGTCTTAAAAGCTTGAAAAGCCGTACGTGTTGACCATGGCGTCCAGTTTGACGCCGGCCTTGCACAGCGGGCACTCGTGGGCGGAGAAGCTTTGATAATCCTCCCAGATGTGATTTGTATCGCAGATCGCGGTGACGGGATAGCCGCCGCACTCCTTGATGTTGGCAAGGATCGAGCAGATGCCGACCGTTTCGCCGCCGTAGTAGCGGATCGCCTCGATCGCGCCGAGCGCGGTATAGCCCGTGGAGACGGACGCCGCGAGAACGAGAACATTCTTATGACGGATCATCGGAATGGTGTTGTCGCGGAACAGAAGCTGACTGCCGGTCGTATGCTCGGGCGTGACGACGCAGATCGCGCGGTTTGCGTTCATACTCGTGAAGCTCTGCTTACTCAGTTCACTCGCCATACACGCGCCGATGACCTCGGTGCCGTCCAGACAGAGGATCGTATCGACGATCGTGGTCGACTTGAAGCGGTTTGCCAGATGGATCGCGGCTTCGCGCGCCTCGGGCAGACAGTACTTGGTCATGGTCAGGTCCACATAGTAGTTGATGTGGCTGTGGCTCGTCGCAAAATGACCCTTTGCCACACGCAGCGGCAGGTTGCTGTTGTTGGGGTTCCGGTATTCCCGCATTTGAATTGCCATCCGATAAGACCCTCCTCCTATTAGTCAACTTATATCATAGCAAACGCGGCCGTTATCGTCAAGATAGCGGCCGCCGATTTTTGCATTTTTATGAGAATAAACTATTATTTATAGCTGTGCAGTCCGGGCAGCAGCGTGTTGACGCCGATGTAGGTGAACAGCACGCAGATAAACCCGGCGACGCCGAAGATCGCGGCGGCCTTGCCGTTCCAGCCCTTCCGGATCCGCAGGTGCAGATAGACAAGGTAGATTACCCACGTCACAAGCGCCCAGGTCTCCTTCGGATCCCAGGTCCAGTAGCTGCCCCAGGCGTTTTCCGCCCAGATCCCGCCGATGCCGATCGTCACGGTCAGAAACATCATGCCGAGCGAGACGCAGCGGTAGCTGATCGTGTCGAGCTTCTCCTTCTTTGGGATATGCTGATCCCAGAAGCCGTTTTCCTTCATCCGGTCGCGCAAAAGGAAGATGATCGACAGCACGAACGACACGCCGAACGCGCCGTATGCGATGATGACGGTCGACACGTGTATGCCGAGCCAGCTGCTCCGCAACGCCGGCATCAGGTTTCGGATGCTGTCCACGCCGTTTGCCGCAATGACTTTAAGCTCGTTGAGTTTCTGCACGCCCGCATAGACCGCAAGAAGCAGCGTGACGGGGGAGGCGAAGGCGCCGAGCACCGGGAAGTTGAATTTCAGGATGAAGATCAAGCTGACAAGCGCCAAAGCCCAGGAAAACGCGGTGGCAAACTCGTACTGGTTCGCCATCGGGAGCCGTCCCATCGCAACGCCGCGCAGGATGATCGCCGCCGTATGCACAAGCAGCGTACAGATCTGTACGCGGATCGCAAACTTCGAAAGCGCGGGCTTTTTGACCGCAACGTACAGGAAGTACATGAGCATCGTGACAAAGTATGCCCCGAGCACAATCAGAAACAGAATGCTTTCCGCCCGGATCATTTCGACGCCTCCTTTCCTTTGCGTCCGCTTACGGCCTTTTCAAACTGCTCGATAAACAGCGGCGCAAGCTTTTTGCTTTTGCCGTTGACCGTCCATGTGCCGTCCCCGTCCTTTACCGCCCAAAGGGTTTCCGGCACAACGTACAGCGCGAAGAACAGCCCGAGCGCGGTAAGGACCGCGCCGACCCCGACGAGCCACGCGAACGAATCCTTCTTGACGCGCAGCAGCGTATATTCGATCGGCTCGGACAGCGCGATCGCGTATGGATTCATGTCGATCACGGCGCCGGGCGCGAAGTAGGTCTTGCCGACGTCCATGTGCTGTCCGTTATAGAAGAACAGGATCTGATAGGCGGGAGCGCCGTTGTGATCCGGTTCGTACGAATTGAGAAACAGCGAAAACCCGGGCAGAAAGTCAATGGTCAGCTCCTCGCCGACACAAAGGTCCGCGCTTTCAAACGGGACGCCGTCTTCGGCAATCGTCACGCACACGGCGTCGCCGCTTGCCGTCTGGTACAGCTTATAGCCTTCGAGTACCGCGGGGTGGTTGACGCTCGACGTGCCGCGCTGCGTTTCACCGGTTTCGGTGTTTTTGACGGTCAGCGTCGAAACATACTGTTCAATGAAGCCGGTCTCGCTGCGGTCGATCTGAAAATCCTCGATCGTGACCTCGTACGGCGTACCCTCGATCGGCTTCGTCTGCCCCGGCGTGCCGTAGACCTCGGTCGAAAACAGCGTCATCTGACCCAAAGCATAACCGAGAACGATCAGCACGATGCCGATGTGGCAGACCCACGCGCCCCAGAAACCGAGACGGTTGCGGCAGGCAAACAGCGTTTCCTTTCCTTCGACGGTCGTTTTGAGCGGGCGATAGAAGTGCAGACGGCGGAAGACCGGTTCCGCATCAACGACGCCGGAAGCGGAAGCGGTCGGCGCTTCGGCAATCGCCTTCGCGGGGTCCGCGGCGTGCTTTGTCTGAAGGATCAGCGCTTTCACACGCGTCAGATTGCAGAGCAGGACAGACAGGCACAGAAGCGCTATGAGCGCGATAAACCACCAGCTCCTAAACACGTCGTCGAGATGAAAGGCGAGGATAAACGCCGCCGTGCGCTCGGAATACGAATTCCGGTACTGTGCGAACTGCTCGCCCTGCGGAACGAGACTTCCGACGACGCATGCGATCGCGACCACGATCAGAAGGATGATCGCGAACTTCATGGATGCGATAAACTTGCAGATTTTTTTCAGGATCTCCATCGGATTTGAAAGAATGCGGCAAAGGGCGGAAACCCTTTGCCGCATGTGTGATTATTGTTTATTCGCCGAGTGCGGCAAGCAGCTGCATGCCCTCGTTGATGAGACTCTCGGCAGTTTCAAGACAACGGGTCGAAAGCGCGGAGTTGTGCGCGCCTTCGGAGTTCTCGACATAGCAGAAATCGAAGAACCATTGCGCTTTGCGATAGAGCTCGCGGATCGGATCAAGCTGTTCGCTTGTCCATGCGCCGCTCTGATTTGCCGCGGCAAGCGCTTTCTTGAACTCCATGAGCAGGTTGCCGACGCGCGTCTCTTCCGCCGTAATGCGGTTCTGGATGTTCCTGACGAACGCGATCATTTCGTCCGTGTTGCTGACGCCCAGATCCTTGTGGCAGACAAGACAGCTTTCCAGTAGGGTCTTGTTCTTCAGCGGGCTCATGAGCGTATGGCTGTGGTAGATGTTCTGCGTGTCCGCATTCTGTACGACCGGCATATGGCAGTCAGCGCAGTTCAGCACACCTGCGTGCTTGCCGAGAAGAACGGTCTCCATCTCAGGATGCTGCACCTTCAGCATCTTTGCGCCGGTGCTTTCCTGCGTCCAGTCGGAGAAGCCGATCGCCGCAAAGTAGTCGTAGGTCGCTTCCGGCGTCATGGCGTCGACGGAGCCGTGCGGCATGCGGGTCGCTTTTGTTTCCGGATCGAAGTAGTATTCGATATGGCACTGTCCGCAGGCAAGGATGCCGGGATCGATCGAAGTGATATTGTCGCCGAGCGCAAGCTTGATGTAGCCATGCGTGACCTCAAGGTTCTCCATGGGCTGCGTGCCGTTGCCCGGGTTGTTGCCGTGGCAGGTGTAGCAGCTGACGGTTTCGGCATTGTTGCCGGTGATCTGCGCATAGACCTCGTCGAACGGGCGGGAGTAGACCCCGTCGCCCTCGTCGTTTACGAGCTTTGTGAAGTTCGGCGTCTTGCAGGTCAGGCAGTTTGCCATGCCGTGCGGACGCTTGGTCTTTGCAACGTCGGTGAGCGTGTAGTTATGTCCGCGCGCACTGCCGTAGTCCTTCGCAAAGCCGTAACCCTCGTAGATCTCGACCAGATACGGATCCAGCTCCAGATAATCGACGACCTCTTCGTTATCGGCGTTCTTGCCCCACGACACGACGATGTCGGGATAGATCGCGCTCCAGTCGGACGCCGTGATCGTTCCGTCCGCGCTCGTCGCCTTCGGCGCTTCGACCTGCCGGTAGCTGATATCCTCGCGCGAAAGCGGAGCAGACTTGTACGTGATGTCGTGCCGGCTGACGATACCGACCAGGAACAGCACGGCAATGATCACGACGACCGCGCCGATGATGAGCTTTGCAGCCTGATTGCGTTTTTCCATTGCTTACGCCTCCTTTTTGACGGGGCAGGGCGGCGTGATGACGTCGACCGGGCATTTCTCCGCGCACTTGCCGCACTGGGTGCAGTTTTCATAGGTGATCCGCGCAAGATTGCCGTCCATATGGATCGCGTCATGCTCGCACTGCCGCGTGCACAGCGTACAGCCGATGCAGCCGGCGGAGCAGACCTTCTTGACCTGCGGTCCCTTGTCGCGGTTCATACACTGCACCGCTACGTGTTTGCTTTCCGGAACGAGCTCGATGAGCCCCTTCGGGCAGGCCTTGACGCACAGCCCGCAGGCGACGCACAGCTTGCGGTTTACGACCGCAACGCCGTCGATGATCCGGATCGCGCCCTGCGGACAGACGTTCACGCAGGAGCCGAGCCCCATGCAGCCGTAGTCGCAGTTTTTGAGGTTGATGCCGCCAAGCGCCGCCGAACGGCAGTCCTGAATGCCGACGTAGTTGCCCTGAAGACCCGAAGCTTCACACGTGCCCTTGCAGCGGACGAACGCGATCTTGCGCTCGACAAACTCTGCATCGGCGCCCATGATGCCGCCGATCTTCTGCGCGACCGGCGCGCCGCCGACCGGACAGACGTTGACGGGCGCGTCGCCCGCGACGATCGCCGCCGCAGCCGCGTCGCAGCCTGCAAAGCCGCACGCGCCGCAGTTGTTGCCGGGCAGGCATTCGCGGACCTCCGCTTCGCGCTCATCGACCGGAACATGGAATTTCTTGCCGGTGAACACGAGCCCCACGCCGACAATGATGCCGATCGCGGTGATGACGCCGGTGGTGATCAGAATAATAATCGGTGCGCTCATTGTCCGACCCCCTTCAATATCGTTTCAATGGCCGGCTGCAGTTCCGAGAAGCCCATGAATGCAATGGACATCAGCGCTGCCGCGAGCATGACGACGGGTGCGCCGCGCACGGGACGGGGGAGATCCTCCTCGCTGATGCGTGAACGGATGCCCGCAAGCAGGACGATCGCGATCGTATAGCCGATCGCCGTGCCGAAGCCGGAGAATACGCTCTCGATGAAATTGTAGCCGAACTTGTCGATGTTGTCGATCGCAATGCCGAGCACCGCGCAGTTGGTGGTAATCAGCGGCAGATAGATGCCGAGCGCCTTATAGACCGAGGGAGATTTCTTTTTGAGGAACATCTCCACGATCTGGACAAGCGCCGCGATGACGAGGATGAAGACGATCATCTTCATGAACTCCAGATGCAACGGAACGAGGATCCCGGTGTACAGGAGACTTGCGACCGCGGATGCGATCGTGATGACGAAGATGACCGCGCCGCCCAGCGATGCGGACGCCTTGATCTGCCGCGATACGCCGAGGAACGAGCAGATGCCGAGGAACTGATTCAAAACGACGTTCGAGATCAACGCGTTCAGAATGACGATCAATACCAAACGAATCATTTTGCTTCCTCCTTTGCTTCCTCACAGCGCATTGCGCAGGTCGCGCAGCAGCCGTTGCAGCCGTCGCTTTCGACGAGCTCGCGCTGACGCGTCTTGATGCCGATCGCGTTCATGATCATGATGAACAGCGCAATGACCAGGAACGCTCCCGGAGGCTGGATCATGATGCCGACCGCGTATTCCTGCGGGAATACGGTGATGCCGAACACCGTGCCTGCGCCCAGGAGCTCACGGACGAGACCCGCAAGCGTCAAAGCGACGGTGAAGCCGAGGCCCATGCCGATGCCGTCCATGACGGAGAGCCCGGGGGTATGCTTGTTCGCGTACGCTTCTGCGCGGCCGAGAATGATGCAGTTGACGACGATCAGGTCGATGTAGGTGCCGAGCGCCGTATCGACGTCCGGCAGATACGCCTTGATCAGCAGCTTGACCACCGTAACGAGCGACGCCACGATGACGATGTAGGCGGGGAGGCGGACTTCGTCGGGGATGATGTTGCGCATCACGGAGATCAGGAAGTTGGACAGGATCAGAACCGCCAGCGTGGAAAGACCCATGCTGATGCCGTTGATCGCCGCAGTGGAGACCGCCAGCGTCGGGCACATGCCGAGCATCAGGACGAGCGTCGGATTCTCCTTGATGAGGCCGTTGTACAGCCGTTCCAGATACTTATTCTTCATATTACTTGCCTCCCTCCATGATCACGGTCCGGAAGAAGTCGAGACCTGCGTTGACCGCATTCAGAACCGCTTTTGAGGTGACGGTCGCGCCGGACATGGAGTCGATGCCGGCGGTATCCGTCTGCCCGACGAACTGATCCTTGAACGCCGGTTCATCCGCCTTGGAGCCCTTGCCGGGCGTTTCGTTCAGCTCAATGAACGCGATCTTTTTGATCTTTCCGTCCGGATCGACGCCGAGCGCAAGCTTCAGCGGGGGATTGTAAGCGTTTCGGTTGGTGATCGCGAATACATAACCCACAGTGTTGCCGTTTACGTCGACGGCTTCAAGCACTTCGTCGATCGTCGTGGTGCCGAATTTGCCGTTTGCATAGGAACCGTTCTGCGAATTGAGCGCATCAATGGCAGCGTTGACATCAAGGAAGTCCGCAGCGTTCTCGCAGACGACGATGTAGGATTCGCGCTTCTTCAAAAGCTCGTTCGCTTCGATCGGCTCCTTGGTCATCGAGAACACGCCGGAGAGCGCAACGCCCGCCAGCGCGGCGATCAGCGTCAGCGCGATGACCGGCTTCGGAATGCGCTTTAGGACCGGCGGCTTCACGACGCCGGCTGCCTTTTCGATCGCGCTCTTGCGGTACGCATAGGGCTTCGGAATGATGTACATGTCGATGAGCGGCGTGAACAGGTTCGCGATGATGATCGAATAGCTGAAGGAGTCCGCGCTCTTTCCGAAGATGCGGAACAGCGCGCCGATCACGCCGATGAGACAGCCGTAAACGAACTGTCCGAGACGGCTCACCGGCGAGGTGGTGTAGTCGGTCGCCATGAAGAAGGCGCCCATGACCACGCCGCCGCTGCACAGATGCGCGGCAAGGAATCCGGGATCGAACCCGTGTCCGCCGAACAGCGCCAGGCAGAGGGTAAAGCCGCCGAGGACCGAGAAGCAGATCTCACCGTGGATGATATCCAGTCCCCAAAGCACGAGACCGCCGACCAGAAGCGCGAGGATCGAGCTTCCGATGACGCCGCCCGCGGTGCCGAGGAACATCTTGGTCACGTTGACCATGCTGCCCGCCTTGAGCATCGCAACGGGCGTTGCGGAGGACAGCGCGTCTATGCCCGCAGCGTTTACGCCGGGGTAGTTCGTCATGCCGTTAGAGAACGACAGGAGCAGGAAGCACCGCGCCGCCAGCGCCGGGTTGATGAAGTTTTTGCCCAGACCGCCGAACAGGCACTTGACCACGAGGATCGCGAACATCGAACCGACGATCGGAAGGACCACCGGCGTTTCGGGCGAAAGGCACAGGGCAAGCAGCATGCCGGTCACGGCAGCGCTGCCGTCCCAGATCGAGATCCTGCGGCGCGTCGCGAGGCAGAACAGAAGCTCGGTGAGCATCGCGGAGCCGATCGAGGCGAGAATGATCCACAGCGCGTTCAGGCTCTGGAACTTCATCCAGTGCACGATCACGCCGATCACAGCGGCAGGCAGTAGCGCGATCAGGACGATCATCATGATAAACGGCGTCGTCCAGCGATCGCGTACGTGCGGACCGGCAGAAAGATTCAGTCTTTGATTCATTTCTTACCTCCCTGCGCCGCACGCTTGCGTGCCATGATCTCGGATTTGGTTTGTTTGAACGTCTGGGTCAGCGGACGCTTCGCCGGACAGATATAGGTGCAGGAGCCGCAGGAGATGCAGTCGAGTCCGTACAGCTTCTTCTCGTAGCGCTCAAAGTCGCCTGCCGCGACGGCGTCCGCCATCATCTGCGGCATCAGACCGTTCGGACAGACCGTGGTGCAGCGTCCGCAGTGCAGACATGCCGTCATCTTTTTGTCGGCCTTCTCCACGGGATCGTCCGCCAGTACGGTGATCGCGTTGGTCGTCTTGGTGATCGGGACCTCGGTTGTGCTGACCGCGATGCCCATCATCGGACCGCCGGAGATGATCTTTTTCGCTTCGACGCCTTCCCGGATGCCGCCGGCCGCTTCGATGAGCTCCGCAAAGCTCGTGCCGTCGCGCGCGATGAAGTTCGAAGGCTCCCTGATCGCTTCGCCGGTCACCGTCATGACGTGCCGGAACAGCGGCTCGTGATAGACGACGGCGCGCTCGATCGCATAGATCGTGCCGACGTTGTCGACGATGCAGCCGACGTCGGCGGGCAGCTTTGTGATCGGATAGTCGACGCCCGCGATGACCTTGATGAGGCTGCGCTCGCCGCCCTGCGGGTATTTCGTGCGGAGTCCCATCACGCGGATGCGTTTGTGTCCGTTTGCCGCTTTCTGCATGGCGGCGATCGCTTCGGGCTTGTTGTTTTCGATCGCGATCACGCCCTGCGCGTTCGGGAACAGACGAAGAACGATCTCCATGCCCTCCACGATCTCTGCTGCGTATCCGCGCATCAGCTGGTCGTTGCAGGTCAGGTACGGTTCGCACTCCGCGCCGTTCGCGATCAGATATTTGATTGCGAGCGGGTCCTTCGGCGCAAGCTTGACGTGCGTCGGAAATCCCGCGCCGCCGAGACCGATGATGCCCGCGTCCTTCACGGCACCCAGGATATCCTCATTGGTCAGGTTGTCGATGCGCAGCGGCTGATCGAAGATGTCGCCGGTCTCCGTGTACTTTCCGTCGTTGTCCACCACGATGCATTCCTGCATGGCGCCGGAGATCGTGCGGCGCTTTTCGACCGCCTTGACCGTACCGGAGCAGGAGCAGATGATGTTGGCGGAGACGAAGCCGTCGGCTTCCGCAATACACTGTCCGACCAGCACGGGATCGCCTTTTTTGACGATCGCCTTCGCCGGCTTTCCGATGTGCTGTGCAAGCGGAAATACCATTTCTCCTTTTGCGTCAAAGACGCGCAGCGCCGCTTTCCGACTCAGATCCTTGTGTTCCTTCGGATGCACGCCGCCGCGAAACGTGTCTCTCACGATTGTGACCCCTCCTTAATGCGTCAGAGATTCATTCGTGCCGAACCGGTTTCGGCACAAAAGTATACACACTATTAGATTAACAGAAATCACGGTTTTTGTAAACAAGAAAGTCCTGTATTCACGGGGAAGAAATCATATATTATCGGGCGGCGAACACGCCTGCTGCACATGCGGCGTTCGCGGACAATGTGCAAATCATTTGTTGCAAAACATCGGGAATCATGCTAAACTATATCAGATAAATGAGGGGCGGGGGTGTGCTATGCTGAAAAAGCTGCGGGAAAGGATCAGCATTTTTACGGTAAAGAATCCATCCAGAGCGATCCTGATCGGCATATTGCTCATGAACGTCGTTCTGTTTATGGCAGCCGCGGGCGTGATATCGCTGCTTGCGCCGAAATCGCTCAGCAGCTCCGGCTTCTGGAGCTCGGTGTATTATACGATCACCATGGTCCTGGATGCGGGATGCATCGAATACGTGATCCAGGACATCGGACAGGCAAGCGTCGCATTGATCCTGGTTTGCATCTTTACGGTCCTGATCGGCATGATCACGTTCACCGGCGCGGTCATCGGTTATGTGACGAACTACATTTCCAACTTCATCGACAATTCCAAATCCGGCATCCGTGCGCTGAAAGCGTCGGGGCATACCGTCATTCTGAACTGGAATTCCAGAGCGTCGGAGATCATCAACGACCTTCTCTACACCGGTCAGAAGGAGATCGTCGTCGTTCTTGCCAATCAGGATTCGGACGACATTGAACGGGAGATCGGCGAGCGTCTTTCCTCCACACTGAAGATGGAGAACGCCCACATCAAGGCCGAAAGCAAAAAGCTGCCGGGCCTGAGACGCTTCTTCTATTATCGGAAGCACCGTCTCAAGAACCGCGTGGTCGTGATCGTCAGAGACGGCGAGACCTATTCCACGAAGCAGCTGAACGATACGTCCATCGCGCAGGCGAGGACTGTCATGCTTCTTACGAAGGAATACCGGAACGAGATCTGCCGGTACGGCAACCGCGAACGGCAGGACCTGCTGGAAAAGGGAAACGCAAATACGGTCAAGACGCTCGTACAGGTCGCGGAGATCACGTCCGGCGAGGATTCCGCGGACGCGCAGACGATCATCGTCGAGGTCGAGGACAACTGGACGGCAATGCTTGTGGACCGGATCATTGCGCACAAGGAGAAGATGTCCAAGTGCCACATCATCCCGATCTATGTCAACAAGGTCCTCGGACAGATCCTGTCGCAGTTCTCGATCATGCCGGAGCTGAACACGGTTTACAGCGAGCTGTTCTCCAACCGCGGCGCGGAATTCTTCTATCAGAAGCACGCGTGGGAAAACGACGTCGCCGCAGCGACGGAACAGTATCTCATGACGCACCGTCACGCGATCCCGCTTACGATCATGAAGACGGCGTCCGGCAATCATGCGTTCTCGGTCGCCAACTCCGAGGCGGAAGCAGAGCTTGCCTGCGAGCCGATCGAGACCGTCATGCAGACGGAGCTGAACAAGCAGTATCGGATGATCCCGAGGAATATCGTGATCATCGGACACAACAGCAAGTGCGAGGACATCATGGGCGGCTTCGATGCGTTCAGGGGCGAGCAGGGAGATATCCTGAACATCACGGTCATCGACGATGCCAAGAGCCTGGAGCGGCTGAACAACTACGAGAAATACCCGTATGTGACGAAAAAGGTGGCCGCGGATATTTACGATTCCGAAAAGATCAAGGATACGATCAGAACGGCGATCGATTCGTTCGACGGCGACACAAGTCTTCTGATCCTTTCGGACGACCAGACGATCGAGGAGGATATCGATTCGGCGGCGCTCACCTATCTGATCTATGTGCAGGACATCATTGCGGAGCGGATCGCCGCGAACCCGGATTTCAAACGCGAGAGCATCGACGTCATCGTGGAGATCCTGAACCCCAAAAACTACGACGTCGTGCATAATTTCAGCGCGGACAACGTCGTCATCAGCAACCGCTACATCAGCAAGATGGTCACGCAGATCGGACGTAAGCAGCCGCTGTTCGAGTTCTATTCGGATATTCTGACCTATGACGAGGAAGGCGCGAACACGTTCAACAGCAAGGAGCTGTACGCAAAAGAGGTCAGACTGCTGTTCAAAGACGGAAAGATCCCGCCGAAGTGCACCGCCGGAGAGCTGATCCGCAGCGTGTATAAGGCGTCGCCGTCCGACAACAAGATGATCGTCATCGGCTATGCGCGTCCGGGAGAGGATCTGGTCCTGTTTGCAGGTGATCAATACGCGATCGAAGTGGAGCTGACCGGCGAGGACAAGCTGATCGTATTCAGCAACCACTGACGGGACGCGCGGCGGCATGAAACAAACGGAAACAATGCCTTTCAGGCAATAAAAGAAAAGGAGATATCACTATGGTAACCAATGCAGAAATGTTTATCGCGACGCTGGAAGCAAGAGGCCTCAAGTACACGACCAACGATCTCGGCAACGGCGGCGTGGCTGTCGGCGTTATGTTCGACTATATCATGACGCATGTCATTTTCGACGGCCGTGACGACGGATCGCATGTTGCTTTCCGTACCAGACTGGAAGGCTGCCCGGCTGACAAGATGACGGATATTATAGTCCTCTGCAATTCTCTGAATGAGAAATACAGATGGGTCAAGTTCTATGTCAGCACGGAAAACAACATCATGATCGAGGACGACGCGATCGTCAGCCCGGACACCGCAGGCGAAGAATGCTTTGAACTGTTGATCCGGACCGTTTCGATCATCAAGGACGTTAAGCCGTCCTTCATGAAGATCATCTATTCCTGATCTTATCGCGGATCCTTTTCTGCTCCCGGGATCGGAACGCCCGGGAGCAGCATTCATAAAAGGGGGAATAATATGCAGTATATCAAGTTGTCTGTGTTTTCACGGTCTCCGATCACCCTGCTGGATTATCAAAAGAAGGGCCGCACCTTTTGGGACGACCTGAATGCAGCGATGCAGAAAAAACACGCCGAGCTGATCATGGAAAAGCAGAGCGGCGTACAGTACATTTTCTATCTTCCGTTCAACGGCGAAAAGGAAAGCGCGATCGAGGAAACGCGGGATGCGATCTCAGGGCTGGACATGGATGCAAATACCTTTCTGATCACGGTCAAGGAGATGGACGCTTCGGAAATCGAAAAGCTGCAGAAGACGTCCGGCGGACAAGAACCCGGGAGAGATTGGCTTCATACCGCCGCGGCAGGCGCGTCTGCAGGGCAGGCCGCTTCCGGGAGCAGAGCGCCCGAACATGAGCGTGAGCAGGAGCGGGAAGCGGAAGAAAAGCCTGCGCCCGCTGTCGTCCGGGAGGACAAGGCGCCGCAGCAGGATCCGCACGGCAGGAGCGATGCGGATCAGAATGAGATCATGGACATCGCATCGGAAGCGGCACGGATCAGCGATATCAGCCAAAGGCTTCTGAAAAAGGTGCATGGTCAGCGTCACGCGGTCGACGAGGTCGTACAGACGATCTTCGAGTGCGACGCGTTCAACCGTCAGAATGGGAAACGCCGCGGACCGCTTGCCACATTCCTGTTCACCGGACCGTCCGGCGTCGGCAAGACATACCTTGCGACGCAGTGCGCCGAAATGCTCGGCGTCGAGCCGCTCGTTGTCGATATGAGCGAGTATTCCGACAACCTTGCGAATCTGAAATTCAACGGAGATCACGGTCAGCCGGCGATCGTAACGGGATATGTGCGCAATCATCCGAACGGCATCATCATATTCGACGAGATCGAAAAAGCGCATATCAATACGATCTACCTGTTCCTGCAGATCCTGGATTCCGGCAAGCTGAAGGATTATAAGCTGAACAAGGACATTTCGTTCAGGGATACGATCATCTTCATCACGACAAATGCAGGACAAAGCCTGTATGACGATCCGACGGTGATCGATCTGTCCAATGTGCCGCGCCGCGTGATCCTGGAGGCGCTGCGTACCGATATCAAGCCCGGCACGAACAACGAGCCGTTCTTCCCAGAGTGTATTACGACAAGGTTTGCGAACGGACACGTCATTCTGTTCAATCACCTCGAACCGTACGCGCTCATGCAGATCGTACGCGACGAGATCGAACTGCAGATCTCCTTCTTCCAGAGAACGTACAATATCCGGGTCAACTGCGATCTTAAGATGCTCTCCGCCCTCGTGCTGTATTCGGCAGGCGGCGTTTCGGACGCGCGCACGCTGCGCGGGATCGCAAAGAACATGATCGTCAAGGAGCTGCAGGACATCGTTCTGCAGGCATACCGGAAGGACGGAGAAGGCATCAGACAGATGAAGGAGATCGATATCGTCGTGTCGCCTGAACAGGGCGATGACGAAGTGGTGAATCTGTTTGTCGGGCATCAGACGATGAACGTTCCGGTCTTTGCGGACAAGGAAGTGATCGAGCAGATCTGCGGCATCCTGAAGAACGGGCACGCGCAGTATGAATTCTACAGCGACGTGAATGCGTTCAAGCGCCGCGCGAGAGGGGTCGTGGACTATATCCTGCTGGATCCGGTCGCCGGCTGCCGCCCGATGGAACGCACGCCGAACGATCTGGAGGATTATGACGCCGACGGTATTACGGTCTTCGAGTATCTCAAGGAGTTTTTCCCGGAGATCCCGATCTATTTCATGGACGTCAAGGGGTATGGAAACAATGCCTTCGGGACGCTGCTCGCAAGGGGCGGCAAGGACGTGATCCGCATCGATTCGTCCGTGCCGGAACAGGTGAAGGAGCAGCTTCTGACCCTGTCGTTTGCAGCGCAGGTCAACAATTCGACCTTCTCGCTCGGACGGTCCGGCAAGATCCTTTCCTACAACTGTTCGCAGTATCTGCTCGATCGGGAGCATGCTGTGATCGCATTCGATACGCTTTCGATCGGCTATGCGCCCGCGTCCAAGGATACCGGTGTGATCACGCATTTTGACGAGAACACAGGCGTGTCCTTTGAAGATGTGATCGGCTGCAAGGAAGCAAAGAAAGCGCTCAAGGACTTCTGCCGGTTCGTTTCGGATCCGCGGCGGCTGCTTGCGGAGGGAAAGAAACCGCCGAAGGGCGTTCTGCTGTACGGCCCTCCGGGAACCGGCAAAACGATGCTTGCGAAAGCGCTTGCCAGCGAAGCGAAGGCCGCGTTCATTCCCACAACGGCGACGTCGTTCTTCGGTTCCCTGGTCGGTGAAAGCGAACGAAACGTCCGGGAGCTGTTCAACCGGGCAAGACGCTACGCGCCTTCGGTGATCTTCATCGACGAGGTGGATGCGATCGCCAGAGCGCGCACCGGGTCCGTCAGCACCGCGCACAACGAGGATACGCTGAATGCGTTCATTGCGGAAATGGACGGATTCTCAACGGATGAACGGCGTCCGGTGTTTATTCTTGCCGCGACGAACTACGACGTCTCCGGAGAAGGTCCCCGCGTGCTGGACGCCGCGTTCGTTCGCCGGTTTGATCGAAAGATCTTTGTCGGATTGCCGGACGCGGACGACCGTTTTGAACTGCTGAACAAGATCCTTGCCCGCCACAGCGTACACTTCGGCGAGGATCACGACGCGATCGTTCGGAATCTTGCGGAACGCAGCTCCGGCATGAGCAATGCGGATCTGACCGTTGTGGTCGATATGTTCCTGCGCGAGTGCGAGGACAGGGAGCCGACGAGCGCGAAACTCATGGATGCATTGGATGCGTTCCGGTTCGGCGAAGTGAACGAATACGATCCGGAGGATCTGAAACAGACCGCCTGCCACGAGTCCGGACACGCGCTGGTTGCCCGGCTGCTCGGAGAAACGCCGTCTTTCCTGACGATCGTTGCAAGAAAAAACTTCGGCGGCTTCATGGAGCATGCGCACAACGAGAAAAAGATGACGGCGTCGTTTACGGAGCTCATGAACCGCGTCTGTACGTCGCTGGCGGGACGCGCGGCGGAGATCGAGGTATACGGAAAGGACGCCGGCATGAACTCCGGTGCGTCTTCCGATATTGCTAATGCAAGAAAGCTGATCAAGATCGCGCTGAACGAATTCGCGATGGGCGACAAGCTGTATCTCTCCGGAACGGACGAGGAGTGCGAGAAGCTGATGCAGGAGCAGATGGATCGGACAGCGAAGATGATCTCTGAACATCGCTCGGCGCTGGATGCGCTGACGGAACTGCTGTATGCAAGGAAAAGCCTCGATCAGACCGAACTGGAGGCATTTTTCAAAGGGCAGCTGTGAACCGGCGAAACAAAACAGTCAAAAAGAGCGGACCGTACAGAATGATCTGAACCCAAAAAGTTAGACACGAAACGGAAATTAAGCGGCATCAAGGG